>JALGUG010000230.1 GCA_029820995.1 Candidatus Zipacnadia bacterium | reverse complement strand
GGAACAGAATAGCAGCAGTAATCAGCAGCCAGCCAACAGGAAACGGCAACCAGGGGCCAGGTTCTGATCGCAGGAGTGTGAGCGACCGCCGGCGCTGTTAACCGGTTGACCGGCGGCCTCCAGCAAGGCGAAGCACGCAGCCGCTTGCGGGACCACGGCTAGTGGCTAGTTAGTGCAGTCTTGGCCATCTCCATACTGCTGCGGCGTCGTTGGCCACGGCATTTTCCTGCGGACAGCCCCTCCTCGACTCCGCGGTCGCGGCTGCACGCTGAAACCTCGTCTTGCCCTCCTCACGGACTGTTGATGCAGGGCTCAGCCTTGCTTGACACGCCCTCTTGAAGCTGTTATCCTCTTGCCAATTCCTGAGGCTCGAGGATAGCAATGCCTGTGGGTGGAGCTGCTCGGCTGAGTCGTCGCCTACGGGAAGTTCTTGCCGCCATCGTGGAGGAGCACATCCAGACCGCTCGCCCGGTTGGCTCCAGGACTATTGTGGAGGGGTACGGCATAGCGGCCAGCTCCGCCACGGTACGCAACGACATGGCCCGCCTGGAAGAGCTCGGTCTGGTCATGAAGCCTCACCCCTCCGCCGGACGAATCCCCACTGATCGGGGCTATCGCGTGTACGTGGACAATCTGATGAAGCAGCGCGGCCCCACCCAGCAGCTTGCCGAGGTTATCCGGCACATGCATCAGCGCCGCCCTTCGGAGGTGGAGGAAGTCCTCCGGCTGACGTCGCAGTTGCTGTGCCGCTGTACTCGCTATCCCGCGGTAGTAGTGGCGCCCAAGGCCAGTGAGCCAGTGCTGGAGCATATTCAGACCTCGTGGGTCGCCGGCGGCAGTGTGTTGCTGTTGTACGTCACCAGCGATGGCCACGTCGAACATCGCTTGCTGCGCACGCAAGACAGCGTCTCTCCCGCCCAGCTCACGGCCGTGACCAACATCCTCAACGAGATGCTCACCGGCCATTCGGTGTCCTCTCTCAGCCGACTGGAGATCGAGGAGATTCGCCGGCGCATGTCGGGCATCGCCGTCCCGGACGAGGTCCTGCGCCTCATTCGTCACACCGCGGTTCAGGAGCGTAGGCAGCAGGTATACATTGAGGGAGCAATCTATATCCTGGAGGAGCCGGAGTTCGCGGATGTCGCTCAGCTCCGCGCGGTCATGCGAGCGGTCGAGGAGGCCGACACGATGCGGGAGCTGTTCGAGCCCGCCGCACCGGAGGAGCGAGTGTGGGTGACGATCGGCTCCGAGCACCGCTGCCAGGCCTTCCAACACTGCAGTTTGGTAGCTTCAACTTATCGCTACAGCGATGGCTCCGTGGGGACCGTGGGCGTTTTTGGGCCCACCCGCTTGAACTATTCGCGCGCGGTCCCTGCGGTGGAATTGGTGGGTCGAGAACTGGGGGCTCTTCTCAGCCGGTGTTTCCCCGTCTAGTGCCACACCCGCACGTTTCGGCTTGGTCGCAGCCAGGTGCGGAGGACATGGCGCCGTGATGTACCAGGCCAGCGCCAGTGCCAGGGAGTCGGCATGTCAGGTAGTGTCAAGCAGGTTTCGGCCACCGAGGTAGATGAGCGCCTGGCCGCGCTGCGGACCAATGCCAACGCCATTGAGGCCATTGCCTCTGCCGTGGAGGGCACGCTCGGCCCCAAGGGCCTCAACTGCATGCTCGTGGACCGCTTTGGCGACGTCACCATCACCAACGACGGCTCCACGATCTTGCAGAAGATTGATACCGACCATCCTGCGGCCCGCCTACTAATCAACACGGCCCGGGCGCAGGATGACGAGGTCGGTGACGGCACGACGACGGCCACAATCCTGGCCTCCACGCTGATCCAGCAGGGCGTCGCCTACGCAGCCCGCGGCGTGCCGTTGACCAAGATCATTGAGGGCCTGCGAGCCGGCGTCGCGGCGGCGTTGGACGTCTTCGAGCGCGAGAAGCGCGAGCTGGATGATTGGAATGAGCCGCTCCTGCGGCAGGCCGCCCTGATCGCCGGGCGCGAGGACGAGGAGGTGGCGGACCTGGCGGTCGAAGCCGCGCGCCGCGTTCCGCGTGAGAAACTCGTGGCCGACGAGGGCTTTCGGTTGGGCAAGTGCGTCTTCGCCAAGGTGGGAGCCAAGAGCGAGGTGGTCAGCGGCCTGGTGATAGACAAGGAGCGGATGAACCGCCAGATGCCGCGCGAGGTCGCGCCGGCGTGTCTGCTGGTCGTGGATGACGCACTGGAACCCGAGGCAGTGGAAGACGATGCGCTCGGCACCGACAGCGGCTTCCAGAAGTACCTGCAATACCAGGACGAATTCCGTGCCAACCTCCAACGCATTGTGGAGGCCGGCGTGAACGTGGTGGTGGCCCAGAAAGGCATCCACGACCAGGCGGAGGAACTGTTCACCGAAGCCGGTGTAATGGCCCTGCGACGGATTTCACGGCGGGACCTCGCCAAGATCGTAGAGCATACCGGGGCACGGCCCTTGAAGCGATCGGGGCTGAAGAAGCCGACGGAGGAGCTGCAGAAGTTCACGGGAACAGCCGAGCGCGTGTACCAGGATGAGCGGCTGGAGCACGTGCGCATCCTGTCCGGCGGCGGAGAGCCGGCGGCGACCGCGGTGGTCGGCGCGGCGACCCGCGAAGTGAAAGAGGAGCGCCAGCGCATCGCCGAAGACGCGACCGCCGCGGTTCAGGCCGCGGCGCGCGGGGGCGTCCTGCCCGGCGGGGGCGCTATCGAGATCGCGGCGATCCGCGCAGTCGAGAAGGTGCGCGAGGCCAAGCGCGGCATGGCGGCCTACGGTGTGGACTGCGTCATCGAAGCCCTCAAACGCCCGCTGGCTCAGATTGTGGCCAATGCCGGATTCAACGCGCTGGAGAAGGTCGAGGACGTCATTGCCGCGCAGGCGGAGAGCGGGAACTGCGCCCTCGCGGTGGACTGTGACACCGGCGAAGTCGTAGACATGTACGAGCGTGGCGTCGTGGACCCGGCGCTCGTCAAGAGCCACGCCCTGCGTGCGGCCGCCGAGATCGCGGAGGCCACGCTGCGCATCAACACCATTATTCGCAAGAAGGAGGAAGGGCCGGACGGCAAAGCGCAAGGCGAATCCGGCTCTGCCCCTGAGGCCCTTCCCTGAGCCGTGCATTCGGCGGAGGACAGCGAATGCCCAAGGACAAGAAGCAAGGCAAGAAACCACGGAAACTCAAGATCGAGGGTCCCGAGGATCCGGACCCGCAGGCTGCCGGCACCGCGGCCGACGCGGCCACGACCGGCCCCGACGACCAAGCCGAGCCCCAACAGTCCCTGGACCCAACCACGACCGGCACTGAGGCCGAGCGTACCGAACAGCCGCCGGAGGCCGAGGATTGGCGGGCGAAGTACGAGGCCGAGCACGACCGTCACCTGCGAGCCGTCGCCGAACTCCAGAACCTCCGAAAGCGGTTCGGCCGCGAGCGCGCTGAGATGCTCCAGTACGCCAACGAGCGGCTGCTGCTCCAACTGCTCGAGGTTGTAGACAACTTCGAGCTGGCCATGGAAGCGGTCAAAGAGGCCAAAGACGCTGCGGCGGTTGGTCAGGGCGTGCAGATGATCCTGGAGCAACTCCGCGGCATCGTGGCCGATTTTGGCGTGACGGCCATTGAAACCGCCGGCCAGAAGTTCGACCCTCACTGGCACGAGGCGGTCGAGCGGGTGGAGACGCAGGAGGCAGCGGAGGGGGAAATCCTGGAAGAGCTCAAGAAGGGATACAAGCTGCATGACCGGCTGCTCAGGCCGGCGCGGGTGAAAGTCGCCATCCCGCCGCGCTCCGAGTAAGCCGGGACGCGTGACCAGAAGGTGTTTTCATAGCCTTGTAGAGCGCCTTCAGGCGCGACTGTCGTTGAGGTCGCGAAACGACCTCGAGCGTTCAGAACCAACGGGAGCAGGAGGGCAGCACGCGAAGGCATCAGGGAGGGATTGAGAGTGCCGAAGACCTTGAGAGGCAATGCGCTGTTTGGGCAGTCGGGCGGCCCGACGATGGTCATCAATGCCAGCCTGGTCGGCGCCGTACAGGAGGCCGCCAAGCACGAGGCGATCGAGAAGTTCTACGGCGCCCGGCACGGGCTGCGCGGGATTCTGTTCGAGGAACTGATCAACCTGAGCCGGGAGAGCAAGCGGACCCTGGAGGGCGTAATGCGCACCCCCTCGGCGGCGCTCGGCTCCATTCGCCGCAAGCCCAGCGACGCCGACCTGGAGCGCACGCTCGATGTGTGCGCGGCCCACAATATCCGCTACTTCTTCTACAACGGCGGCGACGACTCGCAGCTTGCCTGTGACATGATGGCCCGCGCGGCCCGCAAGCGACGCTACGAGATGCGCATTATCGGCGTGCCCAAGACGATTGACAACAACCTCGTGGTCACCGACACGTGCCCCGGCTACGGCAGCGCCGCCCGGTTCATCGCGAGCTGGTTCGTGTTCTCCGGCTGCGACAATCTCGCCATGGGCGATGTGCTGATCGTCGAGATCATGGGCCGCAACGAGGGCTGGCTGACTGCGTCCTCGGCCCTGGCCCGGCGGGCGCCCGACGATCCGCCCCACCTAATCTATCTACCGGAAAAACCGGTCACGCGCGCGCAGTTCCTGCGGGACGTCAAAGGCTGCATGGACCGCCTGGGCGGTCGCTGTGTGATCGCCGCCAGCGAAGGCATGCAGTTCAAGGGCGAGGGCCCCATGACCGTCAGCAAGCACAAAGACGCCTTCGGCCACGTGCAGCTTGGCGGCGTAGCGATGACGCTGGCCACAATCCTGGAGAATGAGTTCAAGTATAAGGTCCGCTGGGACAAGCCGGGGACCTCGCACCGATCCTTCTACTACTGTGTCTCCGAGGTGGACCGCAAGCAGGCGTACGCGGTCGGGGCGGCCGCAGTCAAGGCCGCGGTGAGGGGCGAGACCGGGAAGATGGTCACCATCGTGCGCAAGCGCGGGAAGAAGTTTGCCTGGACCACGGGGCTAACATCGCTCCGCTCGGTGGCCGGCAAATCCAAGCCGATGCCGGAGTCCATGATCGCGCCCACCGGGAACGACGTGACGCAAAAGTTCCTCGACTACGCCGCTCCCTTGACCCTGGGACCGCGCGAGCCTTTGTCCGCGGAGATCTTCGAGCCGACTCACTTCAAGGAATACCCGGTCAAACCGAAGCTGCCGGCCCGCCGGCGGCAGGCTCGGCTGGGCGCCGAGCTTGGTGCAGGCCAGCGCTCCGACGGCGTTGCCGTACCGAGCTGCCTGGTCGAGGCTCGCGCCGCGTGCCCACGCGGTGGCGAAGCCGGCCGCGAAGGCATCTCCGGCGCCGGTGGTATCTACTGGATTCACTGCAAAGCCCCGGACCACGCGCGCGCCGTCATCGTCGAGGATTAGGCACCCCGCTGCTCCGAGCTTCACCACGACGACCGACACACCCGCCGCCCGCAAGGCCTGCGCCGCCTGCTCGGCGGAGGCGGCGTCGCCGACCTCGAGGCCGGTGATGTGCGAGGCCTCGCTCTCATTGGGGATCACAATCGAGGCCTCCGGCCAGCGCCGGGGCAGGTCGCCCCGAATCGGAGTGGGATCGAGAATCACAGGTGTGCCCGCGGCCCGGGCCAGTTGGATCGCGCGGTCCACGGTCTCCAGCGGCACGCCGAGCTGCACAAGCAAAGCGTCGGCGGCTGCCAGGGCCTCACGCGCCGCTTCAACCTGCTCCGGACGGCAGCGAAGGTTGGCCCCGAGGGCGGAGATGATGCTGTTCTGACCCGAGGGTTGCAGAATGATAAAGGCGGCTCCGGTGGGCGCGTCGTCATCGAAGACGATGTGCGAGGTGTCAAGCCCCTCACGCTGGAAGTTCTCCACCAGGCGCGGGCCATAGGCGTCCCGCCCGACGCGACCGATGAGCGTCACGCGCGCGCCGAGCCGCGCCGCGGCGACGGACTGATTGGCCGCCTTGCCGCCGGGGACAAACCGGAGCTCCTGGGCCAAGATGTTCTCGCCCTCGCGCGGCAGGCGTTCGGTCCGCAGGACGAAGTCAATGTTGATGTTGCCGAGCACGGCCAGATGAGGCCGGGGCACGACATCTTCCTCCACCTCGCTCGGGTGCGGCGGCCGAATGCTTTGCGACCTCCGCGTCGCGAAGCATCCGGCCCCTCCTGAGCGCTAGAATGCGTGCCGATAGGCGATCTGGACCGTGACAAAGCCGATGCTGTCGTCCTTGAAGTTCCGGACGACACTCTGGGCGGCGATCGTGGGGTCTACGCGGAACACGGCCGCATCGGTGAGCGGATCGCCCGCCAGCGGCAGTCCGCTGGGCAAGTAGGTGCCGTGCAGATCGAAGACCAGGCCGGTGGGGCCGCCGTAGTGGAGGCCGCCGGACAGGGCAAACTCGGACCCGTCGGCGTCGCCGAACTCGGTGAAGAACCCCAGGTTGCCCTCCAGGCAAGCATCGCGCCCCAGCCGGTGGTCCACGCCGACACCCAGGCCCACGGTCCCGCTGTCCAGCTCGGACCCCAGGCTGCCATGCTGATACAGGACCCGGCTGTGCAGCGTCTGGCGATCATTCAAGCGATGACTGGCCATTCCGCTAACGGCGACCAGCGTGGCGTCCGGCGGGTCAATCGTCGTATCGCCCGTGCGCGCAAATCCTTCCACGCGCCGGTAGTTGAGTTGCACTGCGGCCTCCGTGGAAGGCCACCGCCAGACGCGGGGGGCGTATCGCAGCTCCGCCCCCCAGGCATCGCTGTCGAAACGGCTGCCCTTGGTGCGGCCCAGCACTTCCACATCGTGCCAATCGAAGCCCAGGTCTGTCGCGTCTCCCAGGGCCAGGGCCGCACCGTACTGGTGGGTATTCAGCTCGCGCCCGTGGAAGCTGGCATGGCGGAAGGTATAGAAGGGCAGAACGGCACGCGACCGCAATGAGGCCGCCATCGGCACCGACAGGCGATTCCGCCGCTGGAGCCTCCAGGGCTGTCCTTGCCCCTGTGCGGCGGCCTCGTTGACCAGCAGGACGCTCGCAACCGCGAGCACAACGCCCACCAGGGACGCGCCCTGCCGCGCAAGAGCCCGCGGGCTGCCCCTCTCGCGAGTTGTCATTCGACGACCTCCTTCCGTGGCCCCCAGCCTACGGCCCCTGCCGAGCCAGACACTTGAGCCAGGAATTCACGCCATTGATGGCCGTCGCCGCTACGCCGCCCGCGACATCCTCGATGGTCACCGAGGTATGGCCGGGCGCCACGGTGCCCGTCTTCGTGATCTTGACGCCCGTGTTGGTGCGCAGTTGGGTCTCCACGACATCGCCCGGCTGAAGGCCGTTGAAGGTGGCGGAACGGTTGAGCGTGGTGCCCAGGGTCGGCAGCGTGACCACGGCGGGCGAGCCATAAACCGTACGCCCGGCCAGGACCTCGAAGGCGACTTCAGTCAGCCCAAGGGTCAGGCTGGAAGACGGCTCGTTCCAATCGTGCAAGATCAGTCCGCCGGCCGGGCCGGTGACCTGGACGCGATGGATGCCGAGCTGGGTGGCGGTGAAGGAAGTCAGCGTCACCAGTCTGCCGCCGGGATCGCGGACGAGGTTGGGCGTCAGGTCCTCCGTGCTTGAGTCGGGGAGCACGTGCGTCACCGTAGCGGAGGTGGGCACCTCCATTGTGTCGCCCGGGCTCGTGACCTCGACCATAACGTCAATGGCGCTCCCTTCGGCGGCGCCTAGACCGCTGCCGGAGACGGCGACCGAGAGCTCCAGCGTGACGTCCTGCCCTCCGCACTCCCCAATCGGCCAGGGATCAAGGCCCACGGCGCAGCGCAGCACCTTGATCGCGTCGCCCACGTCTATGCTGGAGCTGTTGTTGACGTCGCCACAGGAATCGTACGGGTCGAGCCCGACCGCGATGCGCAAGATCTTGATGGCGTCACCAACGGTTGGGAGCCCGTCGCCGTCCAGGTCGCCCAACAGTCCTGAAGCGGCTACGGCCTTGCTCGGCGCGCTCTCTGTTCGGGCCAGCAACTCGCCCTGCGTGTCATATAGCCGGACGGTCCACCGCAGCCGCGCTTGCTCGCTGGAGCCGGAGAACGTGAACGTCGCCAGCTCGCTCAAGGGCGCCGCCAACGACGCGCCGGCCACTGCAGCCTTGAGCCCGTCCTCGCTCACATCTCCACAGGCGATGCTCATTTGACCGGTATCCACGGCGGCCTGCGCGGCAACGCACCGCAGACTTCCGTCCCCCACCTCGACTTGTGCGCTAAAGCCGGCCACGTCCGATGGCCCGGCGGCGACCAGCCGGATCTGGAACTGCCCCGGCTTCTTCTCCGCCATGACTTCCGTGGTCACACTGATCCCCGCGGCATCGCCCGACGGACCCACGAGAGCGAGCGGCCCACCCAGCGGCCGGCCCGACGGCTCGACGGCCATCAAGCCCGGCCCGCTCGTTCCTCCGCTGCAACCCGCCAAGAGGCTCACGACCAGAATGCCGGCCAACACGGAACCTACAATGATTCCCGAATGTCTCATGCTGTAGTTCTCCCTGTCGCTGAGTATTGTCCCCGCATGTGACAGCGCCCCCGGCCTACGGCCCCTGCCGAGCCAGCGCTTTGAGCCACGAGTTCGGGCCGTTGATCGCGGAGGCCTTGATGCCGCCTGAAACGTCCACAATGGTCACCGACGTTCCCGACGTAACGGTAGCCGTCTTGGTGATCGTGACGCCGGTGTTGGTATGCACTTGGGTCTCAACGACATCGCCGATTTGGAGGCCGTCAAAGGTGGCTGAATCGTTGAGCGTCGTGCCGCGGGTCGGTAGCGTGACGGCAATGGGCGCCGGAGCGACCGAGCGATCGGCCCGGACCTCGAAGCCGAGTTCGATCAGGCCCAGCATCAAGCTGGAAGGCGGCTCGTTGCCGTCCCTCAAGATGGCTCCTCCACCGGGGCCGCTGATCTTGACTCGATGGATGCCGATCTGAGTCGCGCTGAACGAAGTCAGAGTCACTTTCCTGCCTCCGGGATCGCGCACCAGGTTGCCCGTTAGGTCCTGCGTGCTTGAATCCGGCAGCACATGGGTCACCGTGGCGGAAGCGGGGATGTCCAGCGTGTCGCCCGGACTCTTGACCTCGACCACAACGTCAACAGTTCCTCCCTGCGCAGCGCCGACACCGCTGCCGGCGACGACCACCGAGGCTTGCAGCATCACGTCCTGCGGCGGTCCGGCTACCCCGCCGCCACCTCCTCCGCCGCAGCCGAGGAGGAGCACGAGGCCTCCAATCAAGATCAGCGCGACGCACATCCTTGTGGTACTGCCCATCGTTCTAACCTCCCTTGAATCGGCCGCACTGGAGGTGGTTTCATAACCTCAACGACCAACGACAATCGCGCCTGAAGACGCTGCTACAAGGGTTATGAAACAGCTTCCAGAGCGCGCGTCCCTTGCCTTCCGTCCGAGTATCACGCTATTCCCCCCGCCTGTCTGCTCCGGGCAGAGCCACGAGCATACGGTGGTTAGGGACTATACGACAGCAACCCGGCTCACACCTGCTTTCTTCAGTCGAAGGTCAGCGTCGAGCGGCCAGGGAAACCCGCGCCGGTTATCACTCGGTCAAAGAGGTGAATCTGAACGTGAACGTCTCCGAAGAAGACCTACGCCCCTTTTGGGCCCAAACACTCCAAGAAGCGCGCAGCATTCCGCTGAACGCCACTGTGGAGCCGACCGCGGCAGTGGCCGACACGCGCGTGGACAACTTCGTGGTGGAGTTCACAAGCTGGGGCGGCGTTCGGGTGCGAGGCTGGTACTCCCTGCCGAGGTATGCTCCGAAGTCGCGCCTGCCCGCGGTGCTGACCGTGCCGGGATACGGAGGCGAAATGCCGCCGGCGTTCGACCTGCCGCACGAGGGGTACGCCACCCTCACGCTCTACCCCCGGGGCCAGGGAGAAAGCAAGGACGCCTGGCCGGCGCCCGCGGGGTTGACGAAGCTGACCTGGGGGCTTGAAGCTCCGGACAAGCACTACTATCGCGGAGCCTATATGGACTGCGTTCGCGCTCTGGACTTCCTGCGCAGCCGCGAGGAGGTGGATGCCGAACGGGTCGCGATGTTCGGGACCAGCCAGGGCGGCGGCCTCACACTGGCCACGGCGGCCCTGGACGACAAGCTGGCTGCCGCGGCGGCTCACGTGCCCTTCCTGGTAAACTACCCGGTCGCGCTCGAGACCGCAACGACGGGTCCGTACCTGGAGCTCGTAGAGTACTTCCGCACCCATCCGGACGAGAAGGCGAAGGGCCTGACGACTCTGGCCTACATGGACCCCGTCAACCTTGCCCCTTGGATCGAGTGTCCGATCATTCTGAGCATGGGGCAGCAGGACACGACCTGCCCGCCCGCGACCATCGCGCCCGTGTTCGAGGCGATCACCGGGGTCAAGGCCCTGGTCTCTTATCCGGACCTACCGCACGCGCATAGTGTGTCGTTTCGCCGAACGGCGATGGAGTGGCTGAGGCTGTACGTGTGAGGCGCCAGAGCTGCTAGAGGCTAAAGGTTCCGGAGGCGGTCGGCGACTACTCAAACCTGCCTGAAGTGCTCAGCACGTAGGGATTCCAATAGGTGATCAGGTGATACCACACGAGGACATTCAGCGCGAGGAAGAACACGGCGACAATCACCATCAGTGCGGTCCGGAAACGACGCGGGAATAGCTGCTTGAGGCCCAGAGCGAAGGGGATGGTCAACCCCGGCAGGAAGGTCATCAGATAGCGGCCGCCCTGGTACAGGCCGGCGTGGACGAAGATGGCAACCCAGATGGCCGACAGGTAGATCGCGGCGAAGCCGACGGATGGAATCACGATTGCGGCAGCCTGTCCGTCGGCGAAATATGCCCTCCCCTTGATCAACCGATAGACGCCCACTGCCAGGCCGACGAGGCCCAGAGCGGTGAGCAGCCGCAGCGCACCGTAAACGGCGGGGTGCGACCAGTCGGGAAACCAGACGGCGCCCGCGAATACGCTCACCCACAAGCCGTTCACTGCCCGCAGGAAAAGCTCACCCACCAGGCCCGACTCGAGGGCTTCCAGCTTGGTGACGCCGGCGGGGATGAGGCAGTAGCCGTGAGGAATGGGCACCAGGGAGCCGTGTAGCTCAAGGTTGCGCAAGTACCACCACTGGCACAGGGCGAGGCACGCGGCGGCGGCCAGCAGAGCGCGAATCCAGAAGCGGCCGTCCGCGTAGAAGCGCTTGCCGTGTTGCCAGAGCAGGGCAACGGCGATGACCGGGACGCAGCTTGTGAGAACCGACGACTTAATGAGCCCGCCCAAGCCGACCACGGCCCCCCAGAGCACTGCGGAAGCCCAGGAACGCGACCGCCACTGTCTGACGCAGATCAGATACAGGAGGGCCGCCGAGGCGACAATCGCCCCCACGTCATTGTTGAGCGCTCCGGCGTCCACGAAGAGGTTGGGCCACCAGGCAGTGAGGGCAAAGGCGAACAGCGTCGTCCGGCGGTCGTCGGCGCAGGCCTTGCGAATCACGGCCAACCACAGCAGCAGAGCCGCCAGAATCAGGAAGGGAGAGGTCCAGCGCAACGCGCGCAAGGCCGCACGGTTGCCGAAGGACTTCGCCGCCAGGTAGACGGGCGTCAGGAGCAGGTAGTACAGCGGCGGGTGCAGCTCCAGAGGGCCGCAATCCACGTTGGGATCGGCCGGCGGCAGGCAGCGCTGGTTGGCGAGCCACTTGACGTACGGATAGTGGCGAGTGGTCTCGTCGGGCCCGTAGCCAAGCTCCATCACGTAGCTGTACGTCACAGCCAGCGCGAAATACACGGCCAGAATCGCCCACACCAGCGGATCTCGCCGGGGAGCCCATGCCGGCCCCGGCCCAGTGGAGGCTGACACAGAGCTCTCCTGCTCCGCGGGCCGGCGCCCTGTTGCCGACTGCCTGACCGCATAGCCCTCCACCGGCTGAGGCTGCGGCGCGGACCCCTCGGCGACTGCCGCGGCCTCCGGCAGAGCGGGTAACGTAATCCCAAGTAGGTCCGCCACCTCAGCCGCAACCTCCGGCCATTCGATGCGCTTCATGCAGACATTGTCGCCGCCGCAAACCGGCTCGCTCACCCAGAACAGACAGGGCGAGCAGTACACCGACTTCCACACGACACGGTGTTCGCCGTGCAAGGGCCGGTACGTGTCGGGAAGGCCCGGTCCCCACAGCGAGACCGTCGGGACCCCCAGGGCTGCCGCCAGGTGTAAGGGACCGGTGTCATTGGTCAGCAGCACGTCGGCCTGTTCGAGCAAGGCCAGGAACTCGCCGAACGAGATCTGGCCGGCCGTGTTGAGGATCCGGTCGCGCAGCTCGCCCGGGACCAATTGGCGCACGGACTCCGTGTACTCGGCCTCGGCCGGCGACCCGATCATCACGATGAGGAGATCCTCGCGGCCCGCGAACTCAGCCATGACGCGGGCGAACTTGGCAGGCTCCCAGCGCCGCTCCAGGCACAGCTCCCCCGCGTTGACGTTCACCACCAACAGCCTCCGAGACCCGCCCTCCCTTGGGGCCACTAGCTTCCGTACCGCCTCCTGCTCGGCCGCGGCGATGTTGGGTCGCACCGGCTGACCGACGTCCGGATCAAGGCCCAGCGCGCGGCCGAGCTGGCGATAAGCCTCCTGCACGTGGCGCAATCGCTGATAGTACAGCAGGTGCGTATAGAGGCCATGGCGGAACCGGCTGGTGTCCACATAGAAGCCCGCGCGGTCCCGCGCGCAGGTGAGAGTGGCGAGGATGGTGGAGAACTTGGAGTGGACCTCGAGGTCAATCACCAGGTCGGGCCGGCGGCGCCACTGCCGCAGCACAAAGGCG
>JALGUG010000229.1 GCA_029820995.1 Candidatus Zipacnadia bacterium | reverse complement strand
AACCGGCTGACAGTCGTGTACAGCGGGGCGTTCAGCGAAACGACGGAGCTCAAGGGAGCGTATGTGAGCATGTACGTTCCCACGAGGCTGTTCGTCGGCCGGCAGGTGCTGTTCCCGCGCGACGGCAATGACCTCACATTGCCTAAAGAGAAGGGGCCGAGCGCGAACCGAACGACCGGGGCGGTGTGGTTGCCGCTGGAGGGCTCGCAGGGCCTGCTGATCGCCTCGGACGCGGTCGGCCCCCTGATGCTGCAGGACAACCGGAACTTCGGCAGCGAGGATTTCGAACTGCGGTTCTACCTGGTTCGAGGCAGCGTGTTTGCGGGGCAGCGATTTGAGCGGCGGTTCGTGCTGACTTCTTGCTCTGCGGAGGAGGCCGAGACAGTGCTAAACGAGATCAGCCCGCGCCGGGCGTTTGACCGGGAGAAGCCGCACGTGCTGGTCGCGGACAACGGAACGCTGACGCTGGAACAAGGGTCTCAGCGCCTGGGAAGCGCTTCGC
This sequence comes from Candidatus Zipacnadia bacterium, assembly GCA_029820995.1. GTDB lineage: Bacteria > Armatimonadota > Zipacnadia > JALGUG01 > JALGUG01 > JALGUG01. Next base: position 12,662 of record JALGUG010000229.1, on the reverse strand, counting down.
TGGCGGTCCACGGGTTGGAGTGGGCCTATACCGGGCAGGCCGACGCGGAGGGCGTAGTCGCGTCGGGGACGACTCTGGCGCGGAACTTCAGCGGCACCATGCCGGTGCGCGGCGCGCAGGGCCAGAAGATGGAGTTCACCGAGGTCATCACCGATACCCGCGCCAACGGCTTTGACTTGCAGCTCCACCTGCGCTTTCCGCAGGCCACGCCGCTTAACGGTTATCAGTGGTCCTACAATGTGCCGATTGCGCCCTACGTGGGCGAGGAGATCGTGCTGCTCGGGGAGCAGGAGGAGCGCCTGAAGATCACGCCGGAGAAGGGCGAAACGCTCGTGAAGTTCGCCACGGTGCGCGAGGTGCGCGTCGCGCCGGGAAAGGACATCGGCTTCACGCTCCAGGTCAACGAACCGACGCCGCTGCTCGTACAGGACAACCGCGCCTTCGGCAGCGATCAGATTGAGCTCCGGTTCAACTTCCGCCGTCAGGAGCAGGGCGCCGAGGTGCCGGCCGGAGAGACCGTGGACCGCAGCTTTGCCTTCCGCTTCAATCAACCCTTGTTCGTGTGCCTCAATCAGGCGGCGGAACCCTCGACCAATGACACCGGGGACTGGTTCCCGTTCACCTTGCCGTGGGATACGGCGGCGCTGGACGTGTCATTCCTGAACGAGAAGCCGGCCGGCAAGCACGGGTTCCTGACGGCCAAGAGCGGGCACTTCGTGTTTGCGGACGGGACGCCGGCGCGGTTCTGGGGCACTTGCTTTTCAGCGGGCGCGAACTTCCCGACCCACGAACAGAGCGAGAAGATCGCGCGGCGTCTGGCGCGATACGGCGTGAACATCGTCCGCACGCACCACGCCGACGCCTCCTGGGCGGAGCGGCACTTCTTCTTCAAAGACCGCGACAACACGCAGGAATTCGATCCGGAGAGCCTCGACCGGTTTGATTATCTCATCTACTGCCTGAAGCGGGAGGGCATCTACGTGTATCTGGACCAACTGGTTAACCGGAAATTCAAACCGGGCGACCATGTGGATGCGGTGGAGGAGCTCCCCGTATGCGCCAAGCCGTACTCGAACTTCGATCCGCGCCTGATCGAGCTGCAGAAGAAGTTCAGTCACGACCTGTGGACGCACGTGAATCCGTACACGAAGCTGGCGTACAGGGATGACCCCGCGATCGCGCTGATGGAGTTTGCCAACGAGAACGACCTGTTCACGCAGAGCGTGACGCTGGAGCCGTATCGGTCGCGGCTGGAGGAGCGGTACCGGGCCTGGGCGCGGGAACACGGCGTCGAGGTCGGCCCGGAGAAGGTGAGCTTCCGCGCCGATTCGGAGGCGATGGTTCGCTTCCTGGTAGAGGTGCAGAGCGACTTCTACGTGCAGATGACCAAGTACCTGCGCGGCATCGGCGTGAAGGTTCCGATAACGGGGAGCAACTGGAGCCGGAACCTGGGACTGCTGGCCTCGCTGCGCGTCTGCGACTACACGGATTCGCACACGTATTGGGATCACCCGCAAAGGAGCGGGGGGTTCCACAACCGGCCGATGGTCGCGTCGCCGCGCAACGTGTTCAGCGGGCTCTCGTTCAATCGGCTGTGGGGCAAGCCGTTCTTTGTCTCGGAGTGGGACGAGCCCTGGCCGAACGAGTGGCGGGCCGAGCTGCCGCTGGCGATGGCGAGCGTCGCGGCGCTGCAGGACTGGGACGGCCTGACCGTGTACACGTACCGGCATCGCGCCGCAGTGCCCGTGGATCGCCTGTCCGGCGCCTTCGAGACCTTCAACGATCCCTCGCGCTTTGGACTGTTCTACCACGCGGCGCTGATCTTCCGACGGGGCGATGTGCGGCCCGGCACGCGGAAGGTGGCGGTGCACTATCCGGAGGAGCAGTTGTGTCAGGCGCCCAGCCCCACACCGTGGGCCATGCCGGCGCTGGTGCTGCGTCCGGAAATGATGCAGATCGGCCTGGCGCTGGGTGAAGAGCCGACCGGTGTAGACGAGGTCGTGGGGCCGGACGATGCCGTAGCGCAGCAGGGGCAGACGAGCGTCCGCTCGGACACGGGTGAGCTTTCCCGGGATTGGGAGCAGCGGTATGGAACCATTGACACGCCTCGGACCCAGGCGGCGTACGGGTTCACCGGCGAGGTGGGCTACATCGAGCTCAGTGACCTGACCCTTGAGCTGCAGACCGCCTTTGGCACGGTGGCGCTGAGCTCGCTGACTGAGGATCCGATTCGCCAGTCGAGACACTTGATCCTGACCGCCGTGGGCCGGTCGGAGAACACGGGCTTCAAGTACAACCTGACGCACACGCGGCGGCTCAGCGACGGTACGGGGCCGATCCTGATCGAGCCGATTCGGGGGAAGGTCTCGATCAGGACGAGTGTGCCCGGCCTGCGCGTAACGGCCATCGGGCCGACCGGCGAGAAGCGCGAGGCGCTCCAAACGAGGGAGGAGGCCGGAGCGCTGACCTTCGAGATCGGCACTGCGGGCAAGACGATGTACTACGAGCTGACGGCGCCCTAGCGCGGTTGCCCGTACTTCCCTGCGGTTTGGGCGACCAGTCGGTCAATGTTCTCCGCGTAGATCAGCCGGCGCTCGTCATCGCTGAGATCCAGGGCTTCCAGCTTCGCCAGCTCGACCTTCGTGAAGTTGAAGAAGGGCTGCGAGGTACCCGAGACGTCGGAGCCGAAGATGACGCGCCGGGCGCCGACGCCTTCCAGAATGTGACTGATGGCCTCCGGTGAGGCCATGGACGTATCGAAGTAAACGTCCGGGTTGTCGAAGAAGACGTCCATGCGCTCGGTGCCGCCGTTGAGCAGTCCGGTGTGCGGGATGATGATCGGGAGCCCCGGATTCCGATTCACGAAGTCCACGGTGAGATCGAACTCCTCCTCCAGCGTGACCGGCAGCCGCAACGCGCGAATAGCCTCGAGCACTGCCTCGCACTTCGGGTCCTGGTAGTCGTATCGCGGCTCGTCAGCGTGACGGTGCCACTTGATGCCGGCATAGGCTGCCAGGTCGTCGGGCAGCTCGTAATCGTTCCAGACGAAGTAAAAGGGATAGATGTCGGGGGCTCGGGTGGCGCATTGCAGGACGTAGGCGTTTGCCCGGCGACGGGCCTGAGGCGTATCAACTAGGCGGTACATGTCCTCGGGAAAGGCAAAGATGACGGCGCCCTGTGCGCCGGCCTCGGCGAGGCCCTGCTGCACCTGCTCGAGCGTAAAGGCCTTGGTCTCTTGGTTGTCCCCACAGTGGATGTGCGCGTCTACGAGTCGCATGGTTGGGGCCTCCCTATTCGATGATCAGCACACCGGGGATGGGATGGAAGTAGTGGACGATGGTCCAGAAGAGCAGCACGACGGCGTTCCCCGCGATGATCCCCACGGCGGCGTAGCGGAATAGCAGGTAGGCCTTGTAGCCGCCGAAGCGGTGGACGAGCTTACGCACGACCCAGCCGACGAGAATGGAGAAGCCGTAGCGGTCGCCCATGAACTGGGGGCCGTTCAAGGCGGCATAGGCCAGCGGATGGAACGGCCACCAGGCGAACCGCCCGCGCATGAGGTGCAGACCGTACACGACCGCGGCGCCCAGGGCGATATTGCCGTAGTTGCCGAGAGTGAACTCCTTGGGCGCCTCGATCAGCGTCTGGATGGTCCGGCCCAGACCGGCCCCGGCGTTCCGAGGCCACCAACCGAGCGCCGGAACGGTGTGCGAGTAGATCGCGTACAAGGAGGGCGGATGCGAAGCAAACAGGGCCACGACCAAGGCCGCGACGGCCAGTCCGCACGCCGCGCGGACGCGGAGCCGGGCCAGGTCGGCGACCTTGTAGCCCTGCATGATGTTGGCCATGGTGCAGGAAGCCGTATCCTGGATCTTCCAGCCCATGTACGACATGATCGTGATGTTTCGGGCGCCGACGGTCGAACTGTGCAGCACGTCCACTACGACCTGATGCGAGGAAGCCAGGGGCGTCCACACGGCAAACAACCCGGCTTCGGCGACCAGCCGCGTCAAGACCGTCAGCGACACGAGGTACAGGAGAAACATGGGAACCAGGGGCCAGATTTGTGCCCCGGCGACGCGGCCCCACAGGAAGATGGCCGCCAGGCAGGCCACAAACCCCCAGAAGCTGACCCGATACGGCATGGGCTCTCCCGAGTCATCTACATCCGCGGCACCCCACAGGGCCTTGCGCACGATGTCGCGGAAGCTGTGGCGTGCGTACCACAGGTAGATCACAGCCAGGAGGATGTAGCCGCCGTAGCCCTGCTGCGTGAAGAAGTCCTGGTGTCCGGTCAGTCCGGCGGCCTCGCGTCCCACGATCATAAACCGGCGGAACAGCCAAAAGAACCACAGGCTGAAGCCGATGTCGTCGGCGATCAGGTACGCCACGCCCATCATTTCGAAGTACAGGTAGTAGGGCAGGTAGTTCAGGCGGTTCCACGGTCGTCCGGTGAAGACGTAGCCGATGTCCTTGGTGAGATCGGTCTCGGGAATGGCCGGGAAATAGTAGTGGAGGGCGTTCTTGGAATACATGATGACGGGTATCAGGAAGAACACCCAGGCCAGCCAGTGGCGAAAGATCGCGGGGAAACGCGCTCGGTCCGAGTCATAGGAAATCATCTCCACGGGAACGCGAGCCAAGGGAAACAGCATGTGCTCATCCTCGGCCCAGCGGCGACGGAGCAGCGCCGCGGTACACAGGTGTAGGCCCAACAGGGCCAAGAGGTAGGGCGTCCAAACCAGGAGCGGTCCGATCCACTCGTGCCAGGGCAGGTCTTTGCCGGGCGGTAGACCGTAGAAGGCCCACTCGATAGCGGGGTCATCGGCCTCCTTGCCGGGCACGAGCCATTGGGGGATATAATTGAAGAAGGTATCGCGGTACTTGTTCTCCGGCGTGGCGTAATGCTGCGGTCCGATCATGCCCAGGTACAAATAGGTCACGAGCTGCTGACCGGGGAAGCCCGCCATGACCAGGATAGCGATGTAGATGAAGGCAAGCTGTGCGGTTTGAAGGGCCGGCGCCGGCGCCACCAGACGGCGACGGCGTTAATCAGCAGCAGCAGGAAGACGGCGAACACGGCGGCGCGGGGCAGGTGGCCAAAGCCCACCAGGTCATAGCGCACCAGGGCGGAGAATGCTCCGCCGGCCGCGATGGCGATCACGAATACCAGAGCGATAACCGCGGTGCCGGGGACCAATGCTGTTCGGGCACCGGGAATCGTCGGCTGCGATGTCGTCGCGGGACTGCGATCCTGGGACATGAGCGCCTGCCGGCGACCGCTTCGCGGTGTGCGGGCTATCTTCCTTCCGGGCGAGGTTGGGAAGGGAGGAATGGGGCTGGTCGAGAACATGGGAGGTGTTGCGACCGAGGGCGAGTGTTGGGAGGGAGTTGTCATGCCGCTGTACGAGTATGAATGCTCCGAGTGCGGCGCGGTGTTCGAAGCCCTACAGAGGAATTCGCGTGCGCCGTCGCCGGCCTGCCAGAGCTGCGGCAGCAAGCGCGTCAGGCGCCGGATCACCGCTGCGCGGGCGCACGTGGCAGGGGGCGAGAGCTGTGAGCGGGCCGACGTCTGCCGGCCGCCGGAGGAATGTCAGGAGCTGGTAAGGGCCGGCCAGTGCGCGTGTCCGCACGCCAGATCATGAGGTAAGTGCAATGCTGAAAGAGAGTGACCGCCAGGCTTTGAAGGAGCATTTCGCCGAGCAGCTTGTTGGCCCGGTGACGCTGACGATGTTCACCCAGGCGCCGCTGAAGATCGTGGTGCCGGGGATGCAGGAGTGCGAGTTGTGTGCGCAGGTGCGCGAGCTTGTGGAGGAGGTGGCGGAGCTATCCGAGCACATCACAGCCGAGATCCACGAGTTCCGCGAGGAGCAAGAACTGGCAGAGAAGCTGGGGATTGACAAGATCCCGGCCATTGCCATCATCGGCGCCGAAGACCACGGCGTGCGGTTCTACGGGGCCCCCTCGGGCTATGAGTTTGCGGCCTTCCTGGAGGCGATGTTTGCCGTCTCCCGGCAGGATAGCGGCCTGACGGACGAGTCCCGGGAGGCGCTGGCAGAACTGGAGAACGACGTTCACCTCCAGGTGTTCGTGACCCCGCCCTGTCCGCATTGCCCCCGGGCGACCCTCCTGGCGATGCGCGCCGCGGTCGAGAGCCCGCGGGTGACGTCCGACGGCGTGGAGGTCATTGAGTTCCCCCACCTGGGCAACAAATACGGGGTCCAGGGGGTCCCGCATATTGTGCTGAACGAGCTGCACTCTTTCACCGGCGCGGTGCCCGAGGAAGTCTTCATCGCGCACATCGTGGCCGCCGGTTCAGCGGATTGAAGGGAGGCCTGCTCAAAGGCCGAGTTGGAGAGAAGCCTTGAGTAGTCCATCAGAAACAGACGAAAAAGAGGAGGGAACCGGGAAGACTGGGCGAAGTACCTGAATTAAGTGGCGCACTGAGGGAACTGCACATCTGCTTTTGAAAGGAGTGGACAGATGAGAAAGGGCTTTACGTTGATTGAGCTGTTGGTCGTGATTGCCATCATCGCGATCCTGGCAGCGATTTTGTTTCCGGTGTTTGCCCGGGCGCGAGAGAAGGCGCGGCAGGCGAGCTGCACGTCGAATCTGAAGCAGTTGATGCTGGGGCAACTGATGTATGCCCAGGACTATGACGAGAAGTTCATCTACTGGACGACAGGCATCGGTGACGCGCACCCGGAGTCGAATGCCTGGTGGGCGGCAATCTATCCATATGTCAAGAACGTTGACGTCTACTACTGCCCGAGCAAGGGCGGCTCCAACGTGGACTACGCCACGTACCACTACCATAACACCCATTTCTGGAAGTCGCCAAGCTGGATGTACGGGATGAATCCGAACGTTCAGTATCGGGCCAACGGGTTGGCGCTGGCCCTGATCCCGTATCCCGCGGAGCTGATTGTGCTCGGCGACTCCTGCCACGGCATGGGGGACGACTGGCGGATGTGTTTCCCGGATGCCCCTGGGGGTTGGAGTTCGTCGCCGAGGAAGTGCGATATTGCGCGGAACAATCAGGACCCCGACTACGCGCGGCACAACGGGGGCAACGTTTACGGGTTCGCTGACGGCCATGTAAAGTGGCTTAAGTGCAGTACGGCGTATGACTTGATGCGGAACTCAGCGACGCGCTACCGGTCCTGGCGGATTCCATAGGGCGCTGAAGAGCGAACCAGGGCGGGGAAGGACCACTACGCGGAAATGCGAGCGGCGCGGCCATCTAGGTCGCGCCGCTTTGTTGCGAGGGGCAAGCCGGCCGGGGTAGGCAAGTCATGCGCCGTCGAGGGAGTGCGAAGGAGCAAACAACGAACCAGCCTGAGCCGGCGAACACGCCGGACCCAAGCTGGTTGGTTGCGCTTGGGAAGGCCCGCCCGTCCTATTGGAGATCGAAGCCGGGCAACTGACCCATATAGTAGAACTTGAGTCGGTTGATCGTGAAGTCGGGATACCACCAGACGGTGCCTTGACTGTACTGAGTCGCCTGGGCGGTAGCGTTGGGCAGGCCTGTACTGGGCAGAGCCTGGAGCGGATAGAAGGCGGTATAGCCGTCGCGGCCGGCGGGGCCCTGGGGGCCTTGGGGGCCGGCGGGGCCTTGCGGGCCGGTCGCGCCTTGAGGCCCCGTAGCGCCCTGGGGACCGGCGGGACCGGGCGGACCGGCGGGACCGGGCGGACCGGCGGCTCCGGTGGCTCCAGCTTTGCCCTCGGCGCCTCGCTCGCCGCGCGGGCCGGCGGGACCGGCGGCGCGGATGGCCATATTGCCGCAGGCTTTGAAGATCTCAATGCTCTTGCCGGCGACGACAATCTGGAAGACGGGCTCGGGTTGGGCGAACTTGCAGAGCACCGGGCCGTGCATTCGGCGGTCGGGCCCAAAGATGACGGCGTCATAGCGGGTGCCGCTGGGCACGGGGGCGGCGTCCTGGTCAATGAGGCCGACGTTGCCGATAGCCTGGTTGATTTGCTCGTCCGTCAGGCCGAGGCGCTTCATGTCGCCCTTTCCCGCGCCGTTGAGCCATTCGACCACTGCTGCGCGGTCGGCGAGTCCGCCGGGCACGCGCGGGCTATCGCTGGTGCTGGTCCAGATGTAGACCTTCTCGGTGCTCCAGTGGCTCGCAACAGCGGGGAGGATGCATACCAGCAGCGCCAGGATACACAACGCGCTAACATAGCGGGGCATGGATTCGGACCTCCTCAGGGTTCATTCTGTTCTTCGTCGGAGCCGTGTCTTTGCTCCGCGCGTGCTATTCCTGCTTGGGCGGAACAATGCCGCCCTGGCCCGTCATCAGGAAGCTCGGACCCATCGGTGCAGCCACGGCGCTGATCCAGCCACGGCCCTGCAGATAGGTCAGGAAGAACTTGTCCGCGTTGAGCTGCGCGAGACCGTCCCCGCCCAGCCGCTGAACGTTCAGCGCGACATGGAAGAAGACCTCGCCATTGGCCCGCCAGCTTGGGCCGAAGCCCCAGAGCCACTTCCACTCGCGCTCGTTGAACTTGCCGCGCACGCGGATGGGCATGTTGTTGGAGCCCACGTCCCAGACCGTGGTCGGCACCACAATGCTCCAGGTGCCGTCAATGAGCGAGCACTGAAGCTGATGCCACTCCCATTGGGCGCAGGGATACTCGACCTCATAGGGCTTACCGCGCTGACGCTTGCCCAGGTCTTCCGGCGGAGGCGCATTGACAACCCCCTGCGCAGACAGTACGCCGCCGTTGGGCGCCATCGGCCGCATGGAAGGCTGCAGGGGCAGACCGATCGCGACGCTCTTGACGTGCTGGATACCGACGGGCGAGACCTTCACGCGGACCCCGAGAGCCTCATCGCGGGGGAGGATCTTGGCCACCGTGACATCGGTGCCCATGAAGGCGATGGTCTCGGGCTCGCCCTGGGAGCGCAGGTCCACCAGTTCGATGCCCACATGGAGCGTACGCTCTGCGGCAATGTTCGACTTGCCGAACACGGGCATAATGCCGTATCCGGTCTGGGCTAGCGCCGCCGGGCCTACCAACAATGCTGCGAATAGGACTCCGACCAAAGCAGGATGGTAGCGCTTCACCGCAACACCCCCAATGACACGAAGATTGCTCGGCTCACGCACGTGCAGTGCAGGCGCGTGACCGGACACAGGAACAAACCGCCGCACTGACCCGAACGGTCCCCGCGCGCCTGGTACTGCAAGTCCCGTCACCAGCGGCGCCTCTCAGACTACACGCCAAAGGCCTGTTCCGTCAAGACTCTGGCGCGAATTTCACTTCAGCTTCCGGGGCCGCGCGACGTTCGGGTTCCACCGATAGCTAACGCAACGAAAGCCGTTGCTGAGTGCTCGGGAATCGGGCGTGCGCCCCTCCCGGACGACTGCGCGGCAGAAGTAGCCGTTGGTGAAGTAGCTGCCGCCCCGGATGACGCGGCACTTGTTCGGGCCCCACTCCGGGTCTCCGGGTCGCTGCCACGGCATTCTCAAGCCCGGGTTGACGTACTGGTAGCAGCCGTAGTACCAGTCGCTGTACTTGTCCTGGCACCACTCCGCCACGTTCCCGGCCATGTTCAGCGCGCCGCACCAGCTCGCGCCTTCCGGGTGACTGCCGACCTTGTCCGTGGCGCCCGACAAGCCGGCGTTCTCGCCGCTGCAGGCCTTGGCCGGGTCCCACTCATCGCCCCAGGTATAGACTCGGGCCTCGGGGCCGCGCGCGGCCCATTCCCACTCGGCTTCCATCGGCAGCCGCTTTCCGGCCCAATAGGCGTACGCCGCAGCCTCGTGCCAGGTCACGCCACGGACGGGGTAATCGGCGCGGCCCCACTTCGGGCGCCAGTGCGAGCCGGTCCACTCAATGTCCGGATAGCGACAGCAATCCAGCTCGGGACGGCGGTTCTGAGCGGCCAGTTGCACCGATTTCCGACGATACCGTGTACCGGGCAGCTTGCGGTCCGGCCCCAATTCGGTCCAGAACCGCGTGCCCCAGAAGGCCCGCGCACCGGCATCGTTCAGGAACTCGCAGAATTGCTTGTTGCTGACCTCGCACTTGTCCAGGTAGAAGCCCAGAATGCACACGCGGTGCGCGGGGCTCTCGTTCTTGTTGCGCATCCCGTCCTTCCAGCCGACCTTGCCCTGCACATAGTAGCCGGCCGGCACATAGACCATCTCGCTGCCGTCCCGCTCCCAGACGATGGTGTATCCCGGCTCGCCCGGAGCCGCCGCGTTTGCCGGCGACACATGGGTGCGATCGGGCAGCCACCAGTGCCACGGGGCATCGGGCTCGAGCTGCTGCGCCGCCTCCTGCGTCAGTCCGACCGAGGTCGCCAGTGCGATCAACAGTGCTGCGACGATAGCTAGCGACATTTTCACGTCAGGTCACCTCCGCTGACTCAAAGGCCTATAAGAGTGCGGACAGAGCGGCAAGCGCGCCTGAAGGCGCTCCCAAGGAGGCCACGAAACCGGTCCTAGTACGGCCTCTGCATGATTCTCTCTTTGGCGCGCCGGTACTCGGCTGCCGCGCGCCGCGCCGTGATGGCCCGGTCTCTCGCACTGCGATCGTAGCCGGCGGCATTGACGGATCGCCACGCCCGCTCGATGGCTCGCCGGAGACCGTGAAGCGGCTGGCCGGCCGGAGGCCCGGACCACTTCTGCGGATCGCCCTGCGTGGGGCACGCACAGGCCGCGACAGCATCCTGGAGATCGTTGACCTTCAGGATCTTGGCCACATATTCGCGCCATTTCACTTGCGGCCAATCCAGGGCCCAGCCGATCAGATCCACGGTCTGCACAAAGGGCACCCAGAGCTGGCCGCCGTGGAAGGTACAGGGGTCGTCGAGCCGGATCGGCGTCCAGAAGGGGCCCCATTGCTTGTAGACCAGCGCGACATCCATGGGATCGTCGTAGTAGAGCGCCAGGAACGGCTTGGACAGCTCAAGTCGCTGCCAGTGGGGACCTTCACCTTCGATCCACACGCGAGAGAGACCCACCGGACGCTGCTTCTGCGCGACCTTGTATCGCGAGAGGAACTCCTTGCCCCAGTAAACGTATACCGCACGCTCGGAGCGCGCGAGCTTCTGGGTCAGGCCGATCTGTCGGCAGAGCCAGCCCAGCGTGACATAGTGGACGCCCTGGTAGCAGCAATAGCACGCCTCCCAGATCGGCCCCGGGCCCTGCGCGGGCAGCGCGCTGGCCTGCTCGCCTTGGGCGGCGACGAAGCCGGCGCTCAACATCCCCATCAGGACGATGGCTGCGATGCACACTGTGGTACGTCCCCGGCGCGCGTTCATATCATTGCCTCCCGATGCCGACCGCGAAGTCGGCCTGCGATGGGCCCTGATTAGCACCACGGAGTCGGCCGGCGCTCTCATGGTCCCGACACGGGTGGAGCTTCCCCGTGTCGTGCTGAGATTCCTGCCCCGGCTTGCGGCCGAGCTGCGCGATCATCCCCTACGGCAAGACATTATACATCGGACGGCGCAGAATGATACCCAGAATTGTCCAAATGCTGCCCATGGAGAACTCACCGAGGATCAGGCCGAAGAAGAACATGGAGGCGGGACGGAAGGAGGAGATGCCGCCGTAGCGCAGCAGAATGGACTTGACGAGCCAGCTCACGAAGATGGAGGGCGAGAAGAGCGCCATGGACCAACCGCCCGAGACGCAGAAGCCCGCCGGGTGGAAGGGCCACCAGACGAAGTTGGCGCGCATGAGCTGCAAGAACACCGTGAAGGCGCCGCCGACGCCCATGGCGGAGACAGCGTACCAGTTGGTTTCCAGAGGGCTTTGCAGCCAGGTCGCGAGACGCCCCCAGGCTTCGTTGCCCTTGCCGGCGCCGATGCTGCCGCCCCAGCGATAGCAGGCATCGAGCAGGGCCCAGAAGCCCGCCACCAGGCCAACCGCGGCCGCCAGCATCAGCGTGGGGGCCATTCTGCGCTGCTCGCCCCCGGTCTGTTCGACGAGCTTGAGCGCCTCCAGTTGGACCGGCATGGGATGGCTGCGATGGGCGCGATTGAAGTACTCGAAATAGGAGTACACGATCAGGGACTTGACGCCCAGCGCCCGCGGGCCGAGCAGGTCCACGACGATCTGCTCGGGGCCAAGGTGGTGCTGATCGTGGACCGGCGACCCGAGTTCGGCCCGCACGCGCGCGATGGCCGTCGAGAGGAAGAAGTACAGAGCGAAGAACAGCCCCGCGGACCACCAGGAGGCTCCCGCCTGCATGGAAAACACCAGCAGGGCGATGAGTCCGAGCGCGCCGCCATACAGGGCCCACGCGTACGGCAAGGGCTCCCGCGAATCGTCCAGGTCGGACTGCAGCCCCAGGGCGTTGCGCACTGCGGCGACCAGTTGCCGGCGTCCGGACCACAGACCGAAGGCGCCGATGACGATGTAGCTAAGGAAGCTCTGCTCGGCGATCCACGGCGCGCCGGGGATGTTGCCCCAGCCCAGGGCGGTCGAGAGGATCCGCACACCCTTCCATAACAGATAGAAGAACCAGCAGCTAAAGGCGAGGTCCAGCGGAATGAGGAACGCCAGGCCGACGGCGAAGGGATAGACCGCCAGGGGCGTCCAGCCGATGCCGCTCCAGGGCGCAGCACGCACATAGGTCCTCAGGTCAATGCGCTCGCCCATGATCGCCGGAACCTCGGGCCAGATCACGTGGAGGCCGTT
>JALGUG010000228.1 GCA_029820995.1 Candidatus Zipacnadia bacterium | reverse complement strand
TCTACCGAACGGACTTCGACCGCTGCGAGCCCAAGGACGCCCTATCCGCCAAACTGGCACCCGGCAAGTGGCAGATCCGCACGAATCTCGGCGGCCGGGACCGTCGTGTGCTGTTTGTCCCGGTGGACCATCCTTCGCCGGACCTGACGTACGATCCGCGGCTCAGAGGCACCTTCGACATCTGGCTCGGGCTGCGGTGCGTGGACTTCCCCCGCGCGCTGGCCGTCAAGCTCTCGGATGAGCGGGATTTCGAGACCGTGGACCCCGGGCCGGGCCTGAAGGACTACCACTGGTGGCTGCCGATCCGCTGGCGTGAGCGGGTGAAGCTGGACGGCCGGAAGATCGTCCTGCGCAACCTGGGGCAATCCGTCTACCTGGACTACTTCTGCTTCACGCCCGTGGTTGACAATCCGCTGCCCGTCGAGAATGCGACTATCCTCCGGGAGCCGAAGCGCCATTTCGCCTTCCCGGGTGTCTGCCGCTGCAAGAACGGCGATCTGCTTGTCGTCGCCCGCGAGGGCGTGGACCACGTGGACCCCTTCGGCAAGATCGTCAGCGTGCGCTCGAGCGACGAGGGTGCGACCTGGGGGCCCAAGCAGACTGTTTGCGACACGCCTCTGGACGATCGCGACCCCAGCATCAATTGCCTCAGCGACGGCACGTTGATCGTGATCTTCAATGCCAGCACGTACTTCGGCGCCCACGATCTGGGCAAGCGCTGGCAGAAGCAATGGAAGGCCCTGGCCCCTGAGCAGAAGAAAGCAAGCGGCGCGCACGCCGTATTCTCCAGCGACCACGGCAAGACGTGGAGCCGGCCCATCGCCACCGGGGCGTTCTCCATTCACGGCTGCACCGAAGCACCTGACGGGAAGCTCTACATGGCCTCGCTCGCCGGCGTGCGCGACGGCATGGAGGTCGTGATCCGCGTCTCCGAGGACCACGGCAGAACGTGGCAGGTGTACTCACACGTGGCCAGAGGCGCTGACTACGCCCATTCAAGGGAGCGGGACTTCTACGACGAGCCGAACCCGTGCATTTTGCCCGGCGGCCGGTGGATCGTCGCTTCGCGCGTCGAGCGCGAGGGCTACGTCCAGATCGCGGTCTCGCAAGATTCCGGTAAGACCTGGGGCCCGATGACCAAGACGCCGATGTGGGGCTTTCCGCCGCACCTGCTTGCGCTCAGCGATGGGCGTCTGCTCTGCGCCTATGGGCATCGGCGACTGCCCATGGGCTCCCGGGCCTGCTGGAGCGAGGACGGCGGCCGGACCTGGGAGATCGAGCGCGAGATCGTCCTGCGGGGCGACACCTGGGAGCGCGACCTGGGCTATCCGGCCTCCGTGGAGCTGGAGGATGGCCGGGTCTTGACCGTCTACTATCACAACGACGGGCAAGTTGATCACGCCGCCGGCCGCCACAATGTGTACTCGTTCATTGGCGGCTCCAGATACCGCTTGCCGCCAAAGCACTGAATCAAGGAGACCCGCAATATGCCTGCAGAGCGACCCAACATCCTCTTCCTCATCTCGGACCAGCATAACGCCAAGTGCCTGGGCGTGGCCGGGCATCCGGATGTGAAAACGCCGCACCTCGACCGCCTGGCAGCCGAGGGCGTGCGCTTCACGCACGCCATCACCCAGAATCCTATCTGTACCCCCAGCCGTGTCTGCTACCTGTCGGGGCAATACCCGCACAACCACGGCTACTACGGCCTGAGGGGGCCGTGTCCGCCCGCGCTCCCCCACCTGTTCGACCAGTTCCACGCCGCGGGCTATCGCACGGGCGCCATCGGCAAGATCCACTGCCCCGATGATTGGGTCGAGCGCGCCTGCGACACTTTCCTGGAGGCCTACGGCCCCGGTAACGGCCGCGGCAGCGACTATGCCCAGTATCTCGATGGCCTGGGCCTGCTCGAAGACCGCGACGATACGGTGCTCCAGGAATGGCGCGAGATGGGAGGCGGCGGCCAGGGCCTGGACGCTCGCTGCTCGCGGCTGCCGTACGAGCACTGCGTCGAAGGCTGGTGCGCCGCGGAGGCCATCAAGTTCCTGGCCACCAATGCCGACCGTCCCTTCTTCCTGCACGTGAGCCTACCGCGGCCGCACGAGACCTATCTGCCCTCCGAGCCCTTCTGGAGCATGTACGAGGAGAGCGCCCTCACGCTCCCGCCCAACGCCGACTACGACATGTCCGGCAAGCCGCCGCACTTCCAGGCCCGCCGCAAGGCGCAAGAGGCGCCCGCTGCGCGGATGTGGATCTTCGAGCCCCGAACGTATGAAGCCGGTCGGCGGCGCGTGCTGCGCGGTTATCTCGGCTGCGTCAGCCAGATGGATCATGCGGTCGGCCAGATACTGGAGAAGCTGCGCGAGCTGGGCCTGGAGGAGAATACCATCGTGATCTACACGGCGGATCACGGCGATTTCGCGGGTGAGCACGGCATTATCGAAAAGGCGCCCGGCATCGGCGCCGACGCCATCACGCGGATCCCACAGATCTGGCGCTGGCCGCGCCGCTTCGCCGCCGGCCACGTCTGCGACCAGTTCGTCGAGACCGTTGACCTGGCACCTACGCTCCTGTCCCTGGCCGAGCTCGAACCCGCGGACACACACGACGGCCACGACCTCACGGCGCTACTTACCGGCGGCTCAGAACCCGTGCGCGAAGTCGCCGTGACGGAGAACCCATGGACACACACGCTGTACTCCGCACGCTACAAGCTCGTCCACTATCAGCCTGAGATGTTCGCCGGCCAGGACGTGGGGGAGCTGTACGACCTGCAGAACGACCCCTGGGAGATGGAGAATCTGTACTGCCAGCCGGAATATCAACTCACGGTCCAGCGGCTCCGCACGGCGCTGCTGAACTGGCTGATCACGACCGCCCGGCCCGCAACCGTGCATCCGCCGGTGGGCCATGCGCGAGGCGAGCGCGAGCATTACATCGCTGCCGACGGCAAGTCGCCCGCCGAGCACGTCCGTCGCCGCGCGCAGGAGGGGCAGATCTACTACCTGTAGAGGATCGCTCCTTGTGGCTCGGCGTTACGTTTGCGCCCCGTGAGCCGCTAGCAGCTCCTGAAACTTCGCCCGCAGCTCGGCTGAACGGGCCTCGCATTCATCCAGCGGAAGGCGAGAGCAGTCGCACCCGAACACCTCCCGCGCCGCCGCAACAGCCTGCTGTGTGCACACGAGCGTGCCGTCTTCCTCGATCCGCTCAATGCCGTCATACCGCTGAGCCTGTTCGTTGATCGCGACGGCTTCCTCGAGGCTGACCTGCTCCGGCAACGCCAGCTCCACGCCCTGCGACGACACCCGCACCGGATACCCGCCGACCAGGCCCCTGGGCCCCGGCGCGTGGGTCATCACGCCCTCGTCGCTCAGCAGGCCCAGGGCAATTTGCCGGAGCGCGGAGGCCACCACTGGGTTGAGGTTGTCGTCTGCGAACCGCAACCTCGAGGCCCGGCAGAGCTCCGCCGCATGGTCGAAGTCGCCGGTCACGTCGCGGCCGTCGGCGAGCACGCGCAAGTAGTACGGCGGCGGGTCGCCCGGTCCGCCGCGGCGAAAGAACGTGGTGTGGAAATGGTGGGCGATTAAGGCTGGGTGGACGCTCTCCATCGGCAGGTCCAGCCGCTCGGAGACATAGCCCTGGATGGCCGGAACGAGCAGCGCGGCATTGCCGACGCCGATGGTGGGCGCCAGCCCGCGGCGCCCCAGAATCGCGTTTACTCCGTCCGGGAAAGCCGCGTTGATTACCGGCGCCCGCGAGCCGCTCTCGCGGTGCGCCTGCATCAAGAAACGCGCCAGCACCAGGTGGTTCGGGACCCAAGGAGCGATCCCCATCCGCGACAGCCGCTCCTGCGTGTCCTCGTCGAGCTCGTGACTCAGCCACCAGGTCTGCAGCGTGGCGCAGTTGACCAGCAGGTCCGGCCGCGTCTCCCCTATGAGCGCCGCCACTTGCTCCACGTCGCGCAGGTCCAGCCCGTGGAAGTCAATCTGCGGGTAACGTCCCTCGAAGGCCAGCCCGGTGATGACGTTGTAGACCTTCCGACGGCCCCAATCGGCGTTGCGGTCAACCACCGTAAGGCGACCGACCTCGGGTGCCCGGCCCAAGAGCTCCAGCACCCAGCTTCCGAGGCCGCCCAGGCCGGCCAGGAACACGTGGCTTGCAGACATGGTGATCAGAGCGGCGGCGAACGGCCGCTAGCGCCTCGCGCGCAGCAGTTTCGTCTGCTCCTCGCCGCCGTTGATGATGTACAGCAGCGGCATCGGCCGGTCCACGCCCTCGATGAACGCCGCCCGCGCCTGCCACGGCGTCGCCGACAACACGTTGGCCAGGTCCATCCAGTACTGCAGGCGGGCGGGCTCCAGGCCCCAGGTCATGTGGAAGTGGTTCGCCGGCGCGAACTGCTTGTACTCGATCATTGTGGCGTACTTGGGCACCACAAAGGTGTGGGGCCAGGTCTTGGTCGAGGTTTCACAGACCGCGTCCGACAGCTTCGGAGGCAGCGACACCGTCGTCGCCTCGTCCCAGACCAGCGAGAAGGCGTTCGTTATGGCGCTGTACGCCAGCCGCCCGGCGATGCCCTCGATGCCCGCCGGGGACACGAAGGTCACCGAGTTGCCGAGGCCGGGGAAGTATCCCTCGTCAGCCAGCGGGAAGCTCACGCGGGCCATGATCTCCTTCACGTCCGCCCCCGGCTGGGCGGCCCAGTCGAGCGAGGCGCTGCCCGAGTTGTCGCCGTCCACCAGGCCCTTCTTCCGCCAGAGCGCGTCCGGTTCCACCTCGCCGAGCCCGAGCTTGTCCGCGAGCTGGTTGATCTCCCACGGCTCCCAGACCTTGCGGAAGTCCATGAACAGCGGCGGATTGCCGCCGGTCAAGTACGTGAAGAACAGCATCGTCAGCAGGCCCTGCACGTCCGCCTCGGTCGCGTACGGCAGGGGAGCCTTCGGGCCCCGGTGGTCGAAGGTGGAGTTGAACAGCGACTCCATCACGTCGGCCACCGGCAGCGGCGTGCCGCGCAGGTCCGAGCCCCATTCCAGTTGGCTCATGAACCCGCCGCCGACGGCGTTCAGGTCCGCCATGATGTCGCGCACGATCAGGTACATCGCCACGCTCTGGTTGAACCGCTGTTCGTCCGCCTCATCGCGCAGCTCGATCCGGTCGCCCACCATCTCGTCCAGCCAGCCCCGCAGTGCCTTGAGCTCTTGCTCGTCATAGGCCTGCTTGGTCAGCATATCGGCCAGCAGCTTCATGTCCAGCCGCGTGATCTCGAGGCCGAAGGCGTTGCGAGTCGGAATGACGTGCGCCAGCGCCGTTTCCATGCCCATGGAATCGTGGCCGAAGACCACCACGCGCCGGCCCTTGAGCGCCTGCCTAGCCAGCGCCGCGTACGCCCAGTCCACCAGCGCGTCAGCAGTGCTCTCAGTCATCACCGGCTTCAACCCCGTATCCGGCCAGGTCCCCACATTGATGTGAATTAGCTTCCCGTACTGAGAGATGGCCCCACTGGCGGCATGAGTGAATACCACGCCCGGCTTGGGCCCGCTGTTGCCACAGGTCAGATTGACCGGCGTGTCGCTGGGGAAGTGCGATAGCAGCGAGATCAGGCTGAGTTGCGGGAAGGCCCACGTGTCGGGCGCACAGACCAGGATCTGCACGCCCTCGGCCTGAAACTGACGCGCCACAGCGTCCGCCTGCGGCTCGCCGTCCACCAGCACCGGCGAGTACACCACCTGAGGCGCAGTGCCGTCCGGCAGGGCAAGCCGCTCGGCGAGGATGTTGGCCGTCATCTCCACGATGTTCACGGCGCGCTGCCTCGACTGCTGATCAATCCTGGGATCGCCGGTCGCGAACACGCCCACGGCCGGCACTCGGGGTTTCGCCGTCGCATCATCCGGCAATCGCTTTGCAGTAGCCACTGGTTTACCTCCCCTTCGGTGAAACGATGGAACTCCGCTTATCGCCCCGTCCGGAGCGCGGGTGGTCAAGATACTACGCAGCGCCCGATTACGCAAGGCCCTGTGCTGCGCGAGCTGCAGCAAGGTAACGCCAACCGGCACAGCGAAACTCGTAGCGCAATAGTGAGCAAGAACCGGGCGCACTCAGGTCCAGAGGAGAGCGGCCCGCACAGTCACGGGAGTGCCAAGATGAAACTGACAGGCGCTGAGATCGTAGTGGAGCACCTCATCCGCGAACAGGTGCCGTACGCCATCGGCATCTCGGGGCATGGCTGCCTGGCCTTGGTGGACGCCTTCCTAAAGCGGCAGCAGCAGATCGAGGTTCTGCTGCCGCGGCACGAGCAGGCGGCCGTTCACATGGCCGACGGGTACTACCGAGTGAAGGGGGAGCCGCTGGCGGTGTTCACGTCAATCGGCCCCGGCGCCTGCAATACCGTGGTCGGCGCCGCAACCTGCTATGTGGACTCAACGGCGGCGCTGATTCTGACGGGGGACACGCACGTGCACATGCGCGGCAAGGGCGTGCTGCAGGAGGTGGAACGGCGGAGGTTCTCGGACCTGCCGCGCGTGCTGGAGCCGGTGGTGAAGAAGTCCTTTCAGGTCGCCCGGGCTGAGCAGCTCCCGTTCGTGATGCAGCGGGCTTTCAGCGCCATGCTCACCGGCCGACCCGGGCCGGTGCATATTGATCTGCCCATGGACGTGCAGGCCGCAGGGGTGGAAGTTGAACCCGCCGAGCCGCGCACCCGTCGCCCGGTCGGGCTGCCGCACGGCGATCCGGCCGCGGTCGCCGAGGCCGCGAAGTTGCTGCTCTCGGCTCGGCGACCGGTGATTCTGGCGGGCGGCGGAGTGCTGCGGGCGCGAGCGTTTCAGGAGCTGCAGGCGCTGGCTGAGCACCTCGGTGCAGCCGTGCTGACGACGCTGGCCGGCAAGGGCGCTTTCCCGGAGACCCACCGCCTGGCCGGCTGGCTGGCCGGCTCGAAGGGCACCACTGTAGGCGTTGCCCTGGGCAACTCGGCGGACGTTCTGCTCGCAGTGGGGTGCCGCTTTGCCGACGAGACAGCCTCCAGCTACCGCCCCGGCTCCTCCTGGCAGATTCCACCGACCAAACTAATCCACGTGGACCTGGACCCGGAGGAGATCGGCAAGAACTACCCCGTCGAGGTGGGAATCGTCGGCGACGCCAAAGCGGTCCTCGAGGCCCTGTTGACGGCAGTGCAGGCGGAGCGGCCCGAGGGCGCTCCTCCGGATACGGACTATGCCCGCGAGATCGAGCGCCGGCGGGCCCAGTGGTGGGAGGAGACAGCAGAGGCGCGGGAGTCGGATGCGGTGCCGATGACCATCTCCCGGATGCTGAAGGAGGCCCGGGCGGCGTTGCCGGAGGAGAGCATCGTGGTTTACTCGTCGGGCAACACCCAGGCGCAGATCCTGCAGGAGTTCGCGTTCTCGGTGCCGGGTACCTCGGTGACCACGGGCGGCTTCTCGACCATGGGCTGGACACTGCCGGCTGCGTTGGGAGCCAAGCTTGCCGCAACGGACCGGCCCGTGATCGGCATCACGGGCGACGGCGACTTCCTGATGACCATCCAGGAGCTGGCGACCGCGGCGCAGTACTCGATCCCGGTGCTCATCCTGGTGGCGAACAATATCGGCTGGATCGCCATCAAGGACCTCCAGGTCGCAGCCTACGGGGAGAACCGGACGTC
>JALGUG010000227.1:7691-13459 GCA_029820995.1 Candidatus Zipacnadia bacterium | reverse complement strand
GAGCGGGCAGCCATGCGACACGGCATCGGAGGCGAGCGCTCGGGAGGCAGGAGGTCAGAGACCGCGGGTGCGGAAGGACGCCAGACACAGGAAGCACCCTAAGCGGCAAGAAGCAAGAAGGAGGGCGCGTCATGAGGAAGGTCAAGTACGGTGTGATCGGATTGGGATGGTTCGGCGAGAAACACTGCGAAGCTCTCTCGGGCATCCCAACCATCGAGTTGTATGCGCTGTGCACCCGCACGCAGTCGCGGCTGAAGGCGCTGGCCCGGACCTTCAAGGTGAAGAAGACCTTTACCGACTACAACGCGATGCTGGCGGACCCCGAGCTGGAAGCCGTGAGCGTCGTGACCATGTACGATCAGCATGCGCCCCCCGCACTGGCGGCGATCAAGGCGGAGAAGCACGTGTTCCTGGAAAAGCCCATGGCCTCGACCGTCGCCGACTGCCGCCGGATCGTGAACGCCGCGAACAAGTCCGACAAGTGCTTCATGGTGGGTCACATCTGTCGCTTCAACCCACGCTACGCCGCGGCGAAGCAGGAGATCGCGGCCGGCAAGATCGGCAAAATCGTGTCCATGTACGCCCGCCGGAACATCCCCGCCTGGGTCAGCGAGGGCGTGCTGCCCAAGATCGGCCCGATCATCGGCGACGGCGTCCATGACATGGACCTACTCCTGTGGTACAGCGGTGCGAAACCGATTAGCGCGTATGCGCAGACCACGGATGTGCGCGGCCTGGGCCACCCCGACATCGGTTGGACGATGTTCAAGTTCGACAGCGGTGCCACGGGCGTCCTGGAGAACGTCTGGTTTCTACCCGACAAGACGGCCTTCCAGATTGACGAGCGGATGGAGATCATCGGCACCGAGGGCTCAGTCCACATCCACGAGGTCCACCCCAACCTCTCAATCTGCGATAAGGACGGCTGGCACTGCCCCGACACGACCTATTGGCCCGAGCTGCACGGCGTCCGCGCGGGGGCCTTGCGCGAGGAGCTGGCGTACTTTGCCAACTGCGTCATCGAAGGCAAAAAGCCCACCGTGATCACGCCGGAGGAATCGCTGGAGGCCGTCCGCGCCTGCCTGGCTGCCGAGAAATCCGCGGCCACGGGCCGGATCGTGAAGCTCTGAGGCGGCCGGACGCAGAGCTACGCTTCGGGCCGCGCTCCACAGGGAGGACAAGATGGAAGTCTGCGACTTTTCGCGCTCGTTCGTGACCTTCGTGACCCACGGACGCGGCAACAACGCCCGCATCCAGGTCGAGGCACGCTGTGAGCTGTCTCGGGAGGGCAGCGACGTACGCGAGCAATACCTACTCGTGGCTAGCTGCAAATCAGAGGACACCTTCGCGGCGCGCCATCTGTTCAAAGTGCCCAACTACGACTTCTGCGCCATCTTCGGGGGCCATGACTACCGGATCATCCGAACCCATGTGCCCTACCAGGCCGCTGCGGGCGAGATCGGAGCCAATGCGGAGCGCTTCGAGGCGGTACACATGGATGTCGTGATGACGGACGAGGGTGAACGGTGCGAGAGCAACGAGGCCATCGTGCAGGCCAGCCTGCAGAATCGTCCGCTGGTGGCGCGAACGGAGATCCACAGCAAGAATGACAGCCGACGCGCGGTGCTGGAGTACCCCATCAAGACGATGAATGCGAACGACATTCGGAACGTGTATCAGGTTGACACCGGGCCGATCGCCCTGCCGAACCTGGAGGCGGCAGGCAAGCCCATCGAGCATTTCGAGCTGGCCTTTGTGGCCTTCAATACGCCCGATTGGGCCGAATTCGTGGTACAAGTCCCGGCCCTGGTGCCGGAGGGGAACGAACACGCAAAGCCGGTGATGCACTATTCGGACATTCGCGTGCTGCCGGCCAGGAACGAGATCATCAGCGTCGGGTAAGGAAGCGAGGCCGCCCGGCGCTCCAGGGCGGCGATATGGACCTGGACCCATACTGAAGGGAGTCTGAGAACATGAGTTTGCGGCTGGCGCTTGTCGGTTGCGGCGGTGTGGCCCGCGGCAGTCATCTGCCGGGCTGGGAGAAGGTCGAGGACCTGGAGTTCGTCGCGATGTGCGACAAAGACCGTGCGAGAGCGGACGAGTTCGCCCGGAAGTACGACTGCCCCGCATACTATGATGTGGCAACGATGCTGGCGGAGGCGAAGCCCGACCTGGTGGATGTCTGCACCCGGGACCCCGATCACGACACGCCGACCATCCAGTGCCTGGAGGCGGGCGTTCCGGCCATGGTGGAGAAGCCGATGTACGCGGCGGCCGGGCAGTACAACGTTGCGGAGGCCGACGTGGGGCACGCCCTGGCCATGTACCGGGCCGCGCGGGACAACAATACGCCCCTGTTCATGAATTACAACTACCGCTTCTCGCCCTACGCGCAGCGGCTCAAAGAGATGATCGAGGCCGGTGAACTGGGCCAGCCGGCATACATGCACTGCGTCACGCACCTGGCCTGCTGGAGCCATACCATTGACCTCATCCGGTTCTTCAACGGGGACGTGGTCGAGCTGGCGGCCCGCGTCAGCGGCCCGGAGGAAGCG
This sequence comes from Candidatus Zipacnadia bacterium, assembly GCA_029820995.1. GTDB lineage: Bacteria > Armatimonadota > Zipacnadia > JALGUG01 > JALGUG01 > JALGUG01. The sequence continues at coordinate 10,904 of JALGUG010000227.1, read as the reverse complement.
CGTACCCGGTCGGCCTCGCTACGCTTCGCCAACGGGTCCGTGGGCACACTTGTGGGGACGACCCAGCGCGGGTGGCAGCACGATCTGCTGCGCATCGAGTACGCCGGAACAAAGGGCTATACAGTGATGCGCGACATCGCGGGCGGACTCGAGTACTATCCCGGCGAGCAACGCGAGCGCACGCTGTGGCTCAGATCGCATGACGCGCCGCGCAACGGCTTCCAGATCACCTTCGACGGGTCCACCGCGGCCTTCGCGGCCTTCGTGGGCCAGGGGAAGGCCAGCGCGGCGGCCACGGGCCTGGACGGACTGCGCGAGATGGAGATTGATGCCGGGATCTTCGTGGCGGCTGCCGAGGACAAGTGGCTCAATCTTCCGGAGCGCTTCCCCGATAACTACGAGTAAGCTATGCCAGTCAGGGACGTGATGACGGAGGCGGTGGCGCACTTCGAGCGTCCCCAGCAGGGCGCCACCGCCCTACTGCTGTCCTGCGCTCGCTTGCCTATCGAGCGGGCGGAGACGCCGACCGTGCGCGAGCTGGCGCTGGCGGAGCAGGACTGGCGCGCGCTGGCGGGCCTGGCGTTCGCCCACCGGCTGGGGCCCCTGGTTGACTGGGCCCTCGAGCGGGCCGAGGTGGACTCCGCGGTCGGAGGTCATCACCGACGGCTGTTGAGGGAGGGACGCGAAACAACGGCAGCGCGGGCGGTGCTGCTGACGGATCGTGTACGCGAGGTCCTGACCGCACTGCACCAGGCCGCAATCGAGGCGATCTGCCTCAAGGGGCTCTCACTGGCGGAGTACTTCTATCCCGCACCGGACTTGCGCCCGATGGCGGACGCCGATATCCTCGTTCGGCGGCAGCAACTCGACTCGACCACGAGGGTCCTCACGGAGTTGGGGTACGAGATCATACCGCCCAGCACGGTCCAGACGGTTCATGCGGTCCCGCGGCCCCAGGGAACGGGGCTGTGGGAGTATAGCCTCGAGATCCACACCGAGGTGCTCTCCGGCCGGCTGGGTCGGCGAAAGGTTCGACGGTTCACGGCTGCCGATCTGTGGCGAGGCGCCTATCCGCGTCCGGTGATGGGCGCGCCCGCTCTGGCGCCGGCGCTCGAAGATGAACTGCTGTTTCTCTGCGCCCACTTGTCCATTCATCATGGCGACTTCTGCCTGGCCTGGCTCTGTGACCTGGCGTACCTGGCGGATCGCTCCGCTGAGAAGCTGGACTGGGAGGCCTTCGTCGCCCGGTCGGACGAATGTGGTCTGGGGCCGGCATCCTGGGCGGCGCTCACGGCTGCGCAGGGGCTCCTGGACTGCCCGGTGCCCGAGCCGGTCCTCAGAGAGCTGGCGCCCTCGCCCCGCGGCTGGGACCGACTGCGGAGCGCGATCCGGGTGGCCGGCATTGTCGGAGCCGAAGAACCGCCGTCGGCGTGGCGGCAGGTACTCCAGCGCCGAGCGTTCCTGGGCACATGGCGCGACCGAGCCTGGTACTTGCTGTCCATCCTGGCCGGGCTACTCCGGCGACCAGCGCCATATCATCCTTGACGCTGTATGGCGTACGTGCTATCATTTGGTGGCCCGGGCAGTCCGGGGGCAAGCATGGATGCCGTTGAGCTGGCGGTCGAAGTCGGGCCCATTGGCTTTGTTCTGGAAGTGCCGGATGCGCAAGTCAGATCGGAGCTCAGACGGCGTCACGAAGGCTTCCAGGGGTGTGGCGGTGGCCCACGGGTGAAGGTCAGGACCCGCGAGGGGCCTCTGGACCTGGCGTCCGTGCGGCACCAGCCGAGGTGGCCCAGGGCGGCGATCACGGGCGGGGGGCTGGAGGCGTGGGTTGATTGGCACGCGCGGTGCGGCGAGGTCGTGGCGCCGCGCGATTTCGCAGCTCATCTGACCGGCAGTCTACTGGCACTCGCCACGTCAGCGTGGGCCCTGGAGCACGACGGCGTTCTGCTCCACGCGGGGGGGCTTATCCGCCGGGGACTGGCGTGGGTCTTTGCTGGTCCCTCCGGCAGCGGCAAGAGCACGGTTTGTCGCTTGTCGGCGGGTTGGGCTCAAGAACTGAGCGACGATCATATACTGGTGTTGCCCGGGACCAAAGGTTACACTTGTTACAGCGTACCGCTGTGGAGCGGCGACGTAGCCTGCCGTCAGCCGGGAGAGCCCTTCGCCTTGGGTGCCCTGCTGTTGCTGCAGAAGGCGGACCGTCACCGGCTGAAACCATTGTCTCGGGCTGAGGCGACTGCTCGGCTTCTCTGTCTGCCGGTCGGCCTGGAAGATGCGCAGCCGGCGGCGAAACTGTTGGATACCTGTGCCGACCTGGTCGTTCATGTGCCCTGCTATGAACTCGAATTCGGCCTCGACGGGAGCTTCTGGGAGCTGCTCGACGATCAGCTTGGATAGCATTCCGCGGCACTCGCCGGACACCGCGTCCCGAGTTGTTGACGGCGAAGCGCTCATCGTTCGCTTGTCGGACAATGTGGTGATGATTCTGAATGCAGTCGGCTCACGGATCTGGGAGTTGGTGGATGGCCGGCGATCACTGCGCGCCATTGTGGGACAAATCCAGACGGAGTTCGACGCAGAGCTCGACGTGCTGGAGCGGGACGCACTGACGTTCACGGAGGAGTTGGTCGAACGCAGGCTGCTCACCGTGAATTCGTAACCGCTCTGTGCTGTTGTTGTTACAAAGCTCTTACAGCCCAGTCGTATACTAGGCGCCAGGTCGCTAGGCAGCGTGTCATGAGCTTGTGTCCGCCTGACCATAATCGGCTGCAGCGATTCTGGGGGCGTGCCGACGACCTGAGCATCCCGCTTATAGTTCATTGGGACCTTACATTCGACTGCAACTACAGGTGTAAGCACTGCTATCTGAGCTGCCATGACGCTGCCGGGGACCTGACGACTGACGAGGTAGTGCGTATTCTGGACGAACTGGCGGCAGCGGGCACCTTGTATCTGGTGTGGTCGGGCGGCGAGGCTCTGTTGCGGCCCGACTTCTTCGAATTGGCGGCGGAGGCGCGGAAACGAGAGTTCGCGCTTCGGGTTTATACGAACGGCAGCCTGATCAGCCCGCAGGTCGCCGATGAGCTGGCGGCACTGAACCTGCTGGCCGTAGATGTTAGCCTGTACGGCGCGTCCGCGGAGACGCACGATGCGGTGACTCGTTCGCCGGGCTCCTTTGAGCGGGCACTGCGGGCAGCGCGCCTCCTGCGC
>JALGUG010000227.1:0-7663 GCA_029820995.1 Candidatus Zipacnadia bacterium | reverse complement strand
ATCAAGTCACCGCTGCTCCGCGAGGTCCTGGGCGAGTTCGAGGCGCTGGCCCGTCTGGCGGATCAAGTCGGCGACGAATGGACCTTCGACCCATTGATTGTGGGGACCGCGGAGAACCGCAGGCCGACGCGAGACTACTGCCTACGGGGCGAGGACCTTCGTCGGCTCTACGCGAGCCCGCGCTTCGATGGGATGGAGCCGCATCCTTTGTGGGATCAGAACGATCCGGTCTGCGGCGCCGGGCGCACGCTGGCCTACATTGCGCCGGACGGCACAGTGAAGCCCTGCGTGACCGTGCCGGTCTCGGGCGGCAATCTGCGCCAACAGAGCTTCCAGGCGATTTGGCGCAAGGCGCCGGTTTTTCGCGAGATGCGGCAGGCAAACATCGGTTGCTTGGAGAAATGTGCATCATGTGAGTATGCGGGTTTCTGCGGGCCTTGCCCGGCAATGGCGTATGTTGAGCAGGGGGACTTTTGGGCGCCCGCGGATTCGATGTGTATGCTAGCTGAGGCCAGGTATATGGCCTGGATGGCCCGTCAGCAGGCTGAGGAGACGGCATCATGAAGAGCGAAGACAATGCGGGTCGGACTCTTGGTCGGAAGCCGTACGAACGACCGTGCATAGTGTTTACGCGGCAGATTGAGGCAGTCGGGGGGGTGTGCAGCTCGACGCTCAGCGCCGGACTGATATGCCGCAGCCCCTCGACCGGCTGCACCGCCGTGTTCGGCTAGACCGCTACTTCCGGGTGCAGTCCGGCGCAGGGCAGGATACGCCAATGCGCCACCTGTTACCTATCTGTCTGGCTGTGGTCATCGCCTCCGGCCCCGCTTGCGGAGGCGATGACGCCTCTTTCAGTCCCTCGTACCTGACTCCGCCGGCTGTCTGTGCCGACTTCCGGGAGGCGGGGCTGGCCTGCCTTCCAGCCGAACAAGTGCTGTCCGCCTGGGGTGCCTCGGAAACGGCGGCCTCGGAAGGCCTGGCGCTGTACTTCCGTGGCCGGCCCTACCCGTTCGCGCTGCGCGCTGCGGCCCAGGGCCCCCTCGCCAAGGGCGACACGATCCTGCTCTACGTGCCGCCCAATGACAGCCCCTTCATCCCTCGGCTGGCGTTCTGGATGCGGGGCGGATCGGAGGAGGGGCTGCGACTGCCTGAGCTCGACGGCACGCCGGGGACCGGGCCGCCTGTGCGCGTCGCGCCCACGACGCTGCACCTGGAAGAGCAGGCGCAGTACTGGCCGATGCTGCCCAACGGGGCGGGGAAGGACCACTGGTTCGCGGCGCGAGTGGGATACGGGAAGCCCTATCGCACGAAGTTTACAGTCCATCCCGGGGAGGGCGAAGATCCCATTCGGGTCCGGGTGCGGCTCCACGGCTTGTCGTACCTGCCGCAGGCGCCGGACCATCATGCCGTGGTGAAGATCAACGGGACCAGTGTGCTGGATCACAAGTGGGACGGCCAGACGCCGGCCATCGTGGCGACGGAGGCCCCGGCCACAGTGCTGCGCGAGGGGGAGAATGAATTGGCCGTCGAGCTGGTAAACGACCTTAACGTCAAGTTTGATTTTTCGTTCCTGGACTGGGTAAAGATACAATATCGCACCAAACTGGACGCCCGTGAGAACCAACTCGAGTTCGAGGCGCCCCAGGCAGAACGCCGGACCTACAGAGTCGAGGGCTTCTCGAGCGCCGAGATTGAGGTTCTGCGGCTCGACGCCCGGGGCGGTGCCGGGCACGTGTCAGGCACTCGGTGCGAACAGGTGGGCGACAAGTGGGCGGTCACCTTTGCGGGCGCCGGTGGCGAGGGAGTGCGCTACCTGGTGGCCGCCGAGCCCGCCTGGGTCCGGCCCGTCGAGGTGCGAGCCACGACGGGGATCAAGCTCCGAGAGCGGAAGGAACCGGTGGATTACCTGGTCATCGCGCCACCCGAGTTCCAGGAGCCTCTGCAGCCGCTGGTGGACTATCGCACCAAGCAAGGCTACAGACTGGAGGTCGTGACGCCGAGGCAGATCTATGACGAGTTCGCCTACGGCCACAAGACGCCGGAGGCTATCCGCGCCTTCCTGAGCTACTGCTACCATGAGTATCCGCCTCCACGTTGCCGATTCGTGCTGTTGGTGGGCGATGCGAGCAGCGACTACCGGCACTGGAAACCGAACTCGCTGCCCGACATTCTTCCTACGGCCATGGCCCAGACGTCGCCCTGGGGCGACACGGGCTCGGACAGTTGGTTCGGCGACGTGGAGGGCGACGACTGGGCGCCGGAGTTCGCTCTGGGGCGGGTGCCCGCGCGCCGGCCGGAGCAGGTGGCGACGTTCGTGGCCAAGACACTGCGGCGCGAGCAGGAGAACCCTGGAGGGACCTGGGAACGATCCGCCTTCCTGGTCGCCGACAATGACGAGGCGAAATTCGCGCAGATCTGCGACGAGGCGGCCGAGGCGCTGGGGCCGACGTGGCAGATCACGAAGGCCTACATGGCCCAGGCCTCGGACGCTGCGCGAGTGCGCCGGGAGCTGTTGGCCGGCTTCAACGCGGGACCGGGTGTCTTGCTCTACGTCGGACATGCTCAGCCGACTCAATGGGCGCACGAGGGCATTTTCAACCTCCAGCAGGCAGGTGCTGTAACGAATGGGGAGCGAACACCGTTCTTAATTGCACTGACATGCCTGGACGGGTATTTTCAATCGCCGCTGCTCGAACGATGCCTGGCCGAGGAGCTGCTGTTCCTCCCGGACGGTGGCAGCGTTGCGCAGTGGTCGCCGACAGGGATGTCCTATTCGCACGCACACGAGGCGATGCTGAAACGACTGCTGGAGCTGCGGGCCACGGGCCGGTTCGAGACTATTGGCGAGGCAATCCAGGCGATGTGGCAGTCACTATTGGCGCAGGGCGGCCGCGCGGACATCGGGGACGCCGCCAAAATGTACATCTTCTTTGGCGACCCCGCTCTCAGACTGGAGGCCTTACTTCCGCGCGGCTAGGCTGGGCGAGAGGAGGTGGGCGCGCGTTGCGGTCAAGAGGGGGATTCACACTGGTTGAACTGCTGGTCGTGATGGCAATCATTGCGATATTGGCGGCGCTGTTGTTCCCGGCCTTCAGGTCCGCGCGTGAGAAGGCGCGTCGGGCGTCCTGCATCAATAACTTGAAGGAGTTGGGCCTGGCGCTGGAGCTGTACCGCCAGGACTACGATGGCTGGTGGCCCTTTGAGAACCATCCGACAAACCCGCACTTCTGCGTCGTGGACCCCTTTCTGAGCAACTTCAAGATCACGACGCTCCTATATCCGACGTACGCGCCGGCGAAGGGCGTGTTTCACTGCCCCAGCTCGCGGCGGCACCCGCTGGATTCCTGCTGGCCCGACTACTGGAATTACAATGGGCGGCTATCGCACACTGACTGGCGCGGGAACCTGCGCGAGGACGAGTCCTCCTTCGCACTCATCTGGGACCTGAACTGGGGCGACCTCTACGGTGGACTGGTCCTGCAAAACCATGCCAGGGGCTCCCATCGTCTCTACGGCGACGGACACGCAAAGTGGCTTTTCGAGTCGTGGCCGCCGAGCAACGACCAGACATACTAGCCCTGAGCGTTGCGAATGATCTCCCCCGAAGACCCCAGCGAAGTGGGCCACATTCCGTGGCCGGAAGCCTTTGCGGCGGCCGCTCAGGACGGCCTGGTGCGCGTTCCGGTCAAGGGGCACAGCATGCTGCCGGCGCTGGCCCCGGGCGACGTGGCGCTGGTCGCGCCCGGGGCCCCAGCGACACCGGGGCAGGTCGTCGTCTATCAGTCGGGTTCGACCCTCATCCTGCATCGCTTTCTGACTCTTCGGCCGCGGGGCAAGGCACTCGTCAAGGGCGACAATGCCCCTGTCTGGGAGCTCGTGCCGCTGCGCGACATCCTGGGGCCGGTAGTTGCCCGAGAGCGCCACGGGCGGCGGGTGACGCTGCGATTGGGACCCCAGCGCTTCCTGGCCGCCTGCGGCCTGGTCGAGGTCCTCGTCCGGTGGGCCGTTCGGCGGACCCGCACGCAGCCACCCGACCGCCCCTCGCCTCTGGTGCAAGCGGCGGAAGCACCGTGGAGGCTGGTGCAGCGCCTGCTCAGTGCTCTGGCGTGCCGCTGAGACTGCGGCGGCTCGCTGACAGCTTTCGAAGGCGCCGGTCAGCCGGAGGTCTCACTTCGTACTGCGGTGAAGTCCCCTCCTGAGACGCCACTCCCTTCGGTCGTGAGCAACCAGGTGCACAATGCCACAACCGGCTCTCGCTGCAATATTGCTCCTGTCCGGCTGGGCTGTCGGCGCACCACAGATGCCGCAGAACTGGTCGCTCGACGGGACGATCACAGCGTCCTCGTACGCGAACAGGGAGGACGATCCGAAGTACGGCGCCGCTAGCGCCAACGACGACAATCTGTCCTCACACTGGGCCTCACAAGGGCACTACAAGCTGCCGCAGTGGATCCAGGTAGACTTCGCGAAGCCGCGGCCGGTGGATACGGTCGTGATCGTGCCGGTGAGGCTGCGAAGCATCTACGATCCGTGGCGCGAGATCGAGCTGAGTTTTTCGGACGGCTCCGCTCTGAAGCGCGAGCTGCCGGACAAGGATAAGCCGCACGTAATTCGCTTTCCCGAGCGCGAGGTCACCTGGTGCCGAATCACCATCAACTCGACCTACCAGACGACGAACTACGTGGGATGTGAGGAGTTCATGACTTTCCAGGATCCTCAGCACCGGGTGACGCCCCAGCGGCTCGGAGCTGGGCCGCTGACGCTGGAGGAGCTGACAATCCAGGGGCGGCGCGAGCACCCGTGCGTGTACGAGAATCGCGAGGATGTAGCGCGAGCCAGAGAGCGCATCGAGCGGGACCCGTGGGCCCGCGATCTGTGGGCCTCCATCCGCCGGCAGGCGGACGAATGGCTGCAGCGGGAGGACGCGTGGATCCTGGCGCAGATGCCCCAGCCGGGCGCGTGCTTTGCGTATGGCTTCACCGGCTGCCCGATCTGCGGCGCCTCGTGGGGCACCTGGGGCGGCGCGCGGTGCAGTTGGGACCGGCCCGGCAAGGTGACGTGCGCGAACGGCCATCTGCTGCCCGACGAGGAGCATCCGGACCCGGGAACGGGCTATGTCGCGCCGGACGGGCGCATTCATTACATGGTCGGCTCGTACAACGCCTGGGTCGTGGAGCAGTTCCTGTCGCGGGCGCTGCCGCCGCTGTCGGTGGCGTACGCGTTGACGGGCGAGGACAAGTACGCAGCGAAGGCGGCAGTGATCCTGGATGGCCTGGCGCGGATCTATCCTTCGTGCGACAAGGGCTCGTGGGACTATCCGAGCAATCCGCCCAGCGGACGGTTGAACCGACCATGGTATCAGGTGGCGCGCACGCTGGTGCGCTATGTGGACCAGTATGACCTGATCTTCCACTCGCCCGCACTGGATCAACCGTCCGTGGTCCCCGGGCTCACGCGCCGCGAGAACATCGAGAAGAACCTGCTGCTGAACGGGGCGATGTACTGCTATCAGCATGCGTTCGGCGGCAAGCTGCACAACGGACACGCGGACTATCTGCGCGGCTCGCTGGCCGTCGGCTGCGTGCTGGGCATCCCGGAGTTCATCGAGAACGCGGTCAACGGCCCGTACTCCATCGTGAACATGATCGAGAACAACCTGGATCGCGACGGGCGCTACTACGAGACCTCGCTGGGCTACGCGCTGCACGCCCGGAACTTGTACCTTGATTTCGCCGAGATGCTGGTAAACTACCGGGATAAGGCCTTCCCGCAGGGCGTCAACCTGTTCCGGCACCCGAAGCTGCAGGCCGCGCTGGTGTTGCCGGATACTTCAGTGGCGTGCGCGGGACAGCGACCCGCCTACGGCGACTCCGGGCCGACCACGCGCCGGGCCTTTCCGCTCGCCGTGCCCAGCTCACGCACGGACTATCGCTACGCGCAAGAGCTGGCGGCGTATTTGCCGCCGGAGGAGGCCGGGCCGTACGCGCTGCTGGCTCGGTACATGGAGACCGGTGGACGCAGGGCGTCCAACCTGGGGACCTGGGCGCTGTGGCATGCGCGTACGCTCCCGGAGCAAGCGGAGCGGCTTCCGCAGGACCTGGAGCGGCGCGTGAGCGGGAGCGCATTCTTCGGTCAGAAAGGCCTGGCGCTCGTGCGGTCGGGCACCGGCAGGGAGGCGCAGGCGCTGCTGCTGCGCTTTGGACCGTCGCTCAACCACGGACACCTCGACGATCTAAACGTGAACTACTTCGCGCAGGGGTACGAGGCGACATACGATCTCGGCTACGGTCTCGGCAGCACCCACACGCAGGTCGGCTGGGCCCATCTCACGGCCAGCCACAATGTGGTGGTCGTGAACGAACAGAACCAACGGCCCCTGGGCGGCTCGCTGCACCTGTTCGTCAGGCGGCCGGGCGTGCAGGTGATTGAGGCCTCGTCGGATCGCTGCTACGCCGACCAGGGCGTGGACCTGTACCGCCGCACGCTGGCTCTGATGGGCGCGGAAACCGGGGAGCGATACGTCTGGGACGTGTTCCGCGTGCGCGGCGGGTCGCAGCACGACTACTCGTTTCATTCGCAGGGCGCCGATTTCGCCGCCGAGGGCGTAGACTTCGTGCGGCAGGAGCGCGGATCGCTGGCCGGCCCGGACCTCCAATGGGGCTTGCTGCAGGGCAATGACGGCGACATGAGGGGCTACCCGAACAAGCCGTATTGGCGACCGCCGCCGGGCAACGGATATGGATTCTTGTGTGAGGTGCAGCGGGGTCCGGCCGGGGGGCCGTGGAGCGCCACCTGGCGGCTGCCGGGAGAGGACGATCCGGGCGTTCGGCTCACCGTGCTGGCGGAGCCGGGCTCGGAGGCGATCCTGGCCCGCGCGCCCGGGATCTATCCCCGGCTGCCGAAGGCGGGATATGCCATCAGCCGGCGCAAGGGCGAGAACCTTAACTCCGTCTTCTCCACGGTGTGGGAGACCTACTCCAGAGACCTCGGGCCCGGTGAGCAATCCGCTCTCGAGCTGCTGCCCACGGCGAAAACCTCGGCGGGCGAGTTGAAGCCGATCCCCGAACTGGGATTGGTGCTGTACAAGGGAACCCAGGCCGGCGACACGGTGTCGTTCGAGTTGACGACCCCGGCAGACGGCAAGTACGCCGTCAGCGCGCAGTTCTACAACTCGCCCAGCTATGGCACCGTCCAAGTGCGCCTCGACGACACCAAGCTGGGCAAGCCCTATCGCGCGACCGCGGGCCAAGTCAAAGCTGGGCCCGAAGTTGCACTGGGTGAAATCGAGCTGACGAAAGGCAAACATCGGCTGGTCCTGGAGGTCGTAGCGCCGGATGGCGAGGCCGGCCATTTCTGGATCGGGTTGAGCCGCGTGGCTCTGCGAGACGCCAGCGCAATCGTGTCGCCGCAGGCGCGGCCTTTCCTGACGAAGATCGAGCGCCTTGACGGCCAAGCAGCGACGCCTCCGGGCGGAACGGCCGCCCGCGTCCTGTGGCGGTCGGGCCGGGAAGACATCCTGTATAGCGGCCCACCGAGCGGCGAGAGGCGAACCTTCCGGCTGAGCCGGGAGGCCGGCGGACCGGTGGAAACGGACGCGCAATTCGCGGCGGTCACTAAGGACGGCGAGGGCGTCCGAAGCCTGATGATGGCGGGCGGGTCCGCT
>JALGUG010000226.1 GCA_029820995.1 Candidatus Zipacnadia bacterium | reverse complement strand
CAGCCCAGCACGGCCATCATCGGCAGCGCGTCGGGGGTGTCGTTGAGGTCCAGATCAACCCCGTGCAGCTCGCCCGGGCGCACGCGAATTGCCTCGTCGCTGACTTGCACCTCCGCGCCCATCTGCTGCAGGTATCCGACGACGGCCTTGTCGCCCTGGGCATCGTTCAGGTCCAGCCCGCGGCAGGTAACGTCGTTGTCGCTCAGTGCGCCCGCGCAGAGGAAGAACGTGGCGGAAGAGAAATCGCCCGGTACACGCCCGTGTACTGGCTGATAGTGCTGGCCGCCCGGGATCCGGAACTCCTTCAGGCCTTCGTGCTCGCAGCGAATGCCCTGGCGCTGTAGCCAGTCGAGCGTTAGCTCGACATAGGGCTTCTCGTTCAGCAGCGGGACGTGAACGACCGTGTCGCCCTCAGCCAGCGGCGCGTTGAGCAGCAGACTTGTCAGGTACTGGCTGGTCTCGGCCTCGATGGTCGTCTCACCGCCCTGCAGCCGCCCGCGGACCACGATGGGCGCACAGCCGTTGTCGCGCGTGGAGAAGGCCTGTGCTCCCAGATCGTTGAGCGAATCCAGCAGCGGGCCCATCGGCCGTCGGCGGATTTGCTCATCGCCGGTGAACACCGCCGCCCCTTCGCGCAGCAGCGCCGCCGAGCCCGCCGCGAACCGGATCGTAGTGCCCGAGTTGCCGGCATCCAGCACGTCGTCCGGCGCTCTCGGCTGCCCGTCGTGGCCGACCACGGTCCAGACCTCGGGCGCCAGCTCCACCTGCGCGCCCAGACCGGCGCACACACGCGCGGTGGATCGCGTGTCAGCCGAATCTAGCGGTGCCTCGATCCGGCTCTCGCCCGCCGCCAGGCCGGCGATGATCACCGCGCGGACCGTGTGAGACTTCGAGCCCGGAATCCACACCTCGCCGCTCAATCTCGACTTCCGACACCGGAACGCTTGGGCCATATAGCCTTTCCCCGCCTCCATATTCACCCGGCTTTGTCCTCTTTCCTGCGCCGGGATTCAGGCGCGTGTTCTCTCTGGAAAGACGGATCTGCTACGAAGGACGCATCTACAACCATCCAATCGTCGGCAGCTCACCCGCCAGCGGCTTCACGTACTGCACGAATGCCTCAGTGACACCATTTCCGTCGCTGTTGATCCACGCGTCGGGCACTTCCTTGGTTCCGCTGCCGACCGAGTCGAGTGTGGTGAGGAACAGCTCCGCCTCATACGGGTTGTTGCTCTTGCGTCGGATGGCGACGCTGCCGTCCATACCCTCCACCACTGCTTGACGCACTGCCTCGACGCCCACGGCGCGGGCTTCCGCGGCATCCACCTCGGAGCGCACACCCGCAAAGGACCGCTGAGCGTACCCCAGCGTGTCCGCCCGTACGCGGAGGCTGGCAGGCTTCGGCGCCGTGCCGGGCGCGAAGGCTCCCCGCCGCACGCTCTGGGGGCTGATGCGCTCCCGCAGCAAACGCATGAGGTAGTCGCCCAAAAACCCGGACCCCGAGAGCTGCACGTGTCCGAAGGCGTCTCGGGGTAGATCGCTCTGCAACTCCTCCACCAGCGTCTGCTCCGCCACGCGCCGCACGCCCTCGCTCACGGCCACGACGCACCGCCCGAGCTTGCGGTACACGCTCTCGACATCCGCCACGAACTCCTCCGGTTCGAAGGTCCGCTCCGGCAAGTAGATCAAGTGCGGGCCGTCATCCTCTCGAACGCGCGCCAGCACCGAAGCTCCGGTCAACCAGCCTGCGTTGCGACCCATCACCACATTCACCTTCACCCCGGGCAGCGCCCGCGTGTCAAGGTTGTCACCCATGAAGGTCAAAGCCACATAACGCGCGGCCGTGCCGTAGCCCGGGCAGTGGTCGGTTACTAGCAAATCGTTGTCCACGGTCTTGGGGATGTGAATAATGTTGATTTCGTACTCCGTGGCAAGCTGGTTGAGCGTATGGGCAGCTTCGGCCGAATCGTTGCCGCCGATGTAGAAGAAGAACCGCACGTTGTTCCGGCGGAAGATTCCAAAGATCCGCTCGCAGTCAGCTTGAGTCGGTTTGTGCCGCACAGAGCCGAGCACCGCTCCGGGCGTTTTCGCCACGCGCTCCACCAGCTCCGGGGCCAGGCTCGAGAGATCAACGAAATCCTCCGCAAAGATGCCTTTGACGCCGTACCGCGCCCCGAGAAGCTGCTCGATTTCAGGATGCTCGCGGGCCTCCAGAATGACGCCCGCGAGGCTTTCGTTGATCACATGGGTTGGGCCCCCGGACTGGCCGATGACCGCTTTGCCACGAAGGCCTTTCATCGCTATGACCTCCTCCACCGGTGCCCGGCGTCGGTGGGTAATCTCGCGAAGGCCGGCATATGTCGCGGTTCGACTGCTACCTGGCCTGCGCGTCGGCCAGGAAGTGCACCGCGTTGAAGGTGCGGTAGGCCTCGAGGAAGTCATCCTCGACGAACCTGATCGTGCGCCCGTCCACGCGGTCCAGCCGCGGCAATAGACAGGCAGCATCGGCGAACGATGGGTCGCTGAAGGTCACCTCGCAGCGCACGGGCGAGTCAAAGGCCAGGGGCGTCAATTCCTCCAAGCGGTCCAGCGCCAGCGTGGCCCCCTCCCGGATGCGCCGACGGGCCTCATCCAGCGGGAGGCATTCGCCGCAGTAGCGCCCACGGCCCTCCTTCACCGCCACGGTCTCGATGGGCCCCAGCAACTCCCGCGCTTCCCGACAAGCGGCCTCATCTCCCGAGACTAGCGCGATAGGCACGCCATAGTGCCCCGCAATGCCTGCGTCGGTGCCGATCTCGCCCACCTCGACTCCGTTGAACTTGAGCGAGAACACGCTCAGGCTATAGGTGTGGCACATGATCGCCTTTTCAGCACCGGCACGCGCATGGTAACCGATTAGCAGCGCTGCATCGAAGCTCGCGTCAATCCCCTCCATGTGGTTGTGCCCCTTGGGTTCGCCGCTGAGGAAGGTCGCCCGGGCGTCCACGGCTTCAGGGATGAGATTGCGCATGTTCGCGTGCGCCTCGCCCACCAGCACCTCCTCGGCGCCGCCGTCAAAGGCCCCCGCGATCGCCGCATTCGCCTCCGCCGTGATGAACTCCCGCTCGCGCTGCCGATCCGCGCTGTCCCAGCGCACATAGCCTGCGACGCCTTCCAGGTCAACGGTGATAAACACTCTCATGACAGACCTCCCCGAGGATCGGAATGCTGACGGCCTTCATCCACCGGCTGGCCCGGTCCCAGCACTAGATTACCAGGTTGTTGCACAATGCGTAGGCCAACGCCCCCCGTATGAGGGCTCGGCGGAGCGCAGTATCCAGGCGGCCTCTCCACGAGGCTGTCCGCTTGATCCGCGCGAAGCCTCGTTGCAGTACTAGCGCGATACCGCAAACTGAAAGGCGTACAGCTTACACGCGCGGAGCAGGAAGTGCAGGCGCACAGTCTCGCCCGCCAGCGAGGAGACGTCGGACTTGCCCTGCCAACTGACCGTCTTGCTGATGTGATTGCCGTGGATCTCGTCGCAGGCGCCGGCGCCAAAGCCCGGGAAGGGCTCACCCGCCCGGTCGAGCACGCCCACCTGACAGGAGCCCAGCGCGGAGCAATCCACGTTGAGCTCCAGGTGATCGCCCGCGAACTTGAGCGGGGGCGTGAGCAGCTCGCCCCCCGTATACGCCGCGTCGGCGGAGATGAACCCGTCGAGGCGCTGCCGCAGGGCGCAAATCGAGCCAATGGGATTCGGGCCGGCCTGCTGCGGCGCCCCGTGCGTGATCTCGTACCCCGCGTAGTACTGGTAGATGTAATCCCCGCGGCGGACCATGCCCACGGCCATGTACAGGCACTTCGAGTCCTTGGCCGCTTCGGGACTGAGCGGGACGTACGGTTCGCGGCTGAGCCGCTGGAACTTCACGCCGGTGCGGCTGACCGCAAGCTGGATGTCCAGCAGCCCATCGTTGGCATACTGGCCGGCGGGTGGGTCGGGAAAGTGCAGATATGCGCTGGGGAACATGAAGTACGCGTCCGCGGCCCAGGGGTATTCCACCGCAGCCGCGTTGTAGTGATCCGAAGGCACCGGGTCCCGGTCGTCGTATTCAAAGGCCGTTGGGACTTCCTTGCTCGGAACCGCAATCTTGTCTTCGCCCCAGATGTAGTACGGCTTCTCGATCTTCCGGTACGGCCAGGGCTCCATGATGTCGTCCATCTCGATGCGCCCGACCTTGCGCAGCGGGTTCCACAGGCGGATGAACGCGACGTACTTCCCGCGCTGGGTATCCCACAGTGCCTGGTTCGCCGTGTCGGGACCGAGTGGAAACAGCCGCTGTGACGACGTGGTCCAGTGAATGCCGTCGGGTGAGGTGGGCACATACAGGCCGCACTGGTCCGGGTCCGGCCAGTGCCGCAGACTGACCGCCTTGAAGCGTTGGGCCGGCGTGCCGTGCGGGTCGAGAAACACCACCGTCTCCCCGACGCCGCTCATGACGATGTTGTTCTGCGTAGAGCCGTTGAACTGGACGACGCCCAGGTTCGGCCTGTGCCAGTGTTCGCCGTCAGTCGAGGTAGCCAGGCAGACGAAGGTGCCTTTCCCGCGAGCCATGGCGCTGTAGAAGAGCTTGTAAGTGCCTTCGTGCTCCATCACGCTATCGCAGAATCCGATGCGGAGATTCTCCCACGGGCGCTCGGGCAAGAGCACCGGGCCCAGCTTGGTTGGGGGGTTCATGGCCAGCGTCACGCCCCGCGCCGACTCGATGAACCGTCGGTCAATGAAGAGCTGCTTCCGGTCGCCGACCTCGTAGAGGACCGTGGTGTCGGTCTGCGGCGCCAGATCATCCGGACCGCGGAACGTGCCGGCGAGTTCCGGCCGCTCAGTGTTCACGATCTGCTGCACCTCCCGGGCGCTAAGCGCCCGCTCCCACAGTTTCACGTTGGCCAGAATTCCCTTGAAATAGCGCCGCTGGGCAAGGTTCACGCCCACGCCGATGCGGATCGGTGCCTCGCCGGCCGCCGGACCGCCAATGTCCAGGGGCCGCTCAAACACAGGCGCGCCGTCCAGGTACAGGGCCACGCCGGCGCCCCCGGCGGCATAAGTCAGGGCGACGTGGTGCCACGTGTCGGGTTTCATCGGCGCGGGTGGGCTTTCGTAGATCCGCCGGCCCGGCGCTCCGTGAACGTCAATGAGGAACTTCTGGGCGCGCGGATAGACCAGAAGGCGGAACGTCGGGCTCTTGACGATGAGGCCGAGCGGGTCGCTGCGGTCCACGCGGGCGGCGCGAAACCAGAGAGCCGCGGAGAGCGCGGTGGGGAACTTCAGGCGTCCCGCGTCTTCCACCGTTACAACGGTATGCCGCCCATCGAAGCGCAGTGCTGCCCGTTTTCCGTTACTCACCCACAAAGGCTGTGCCACGTAGCCGTCGTGGGCGCCCGCGCGGTCCTGAACCAGATCGCCCTTTCCCTCGTCGAGACGATACTCCAAGGTCGGCCCCTCCAGCGCGCAGCCGACACCGCAGCCGACCAGTAACGCAACGCCCAGCCAAACAGCGCGCCGCGCCGCGCTGAGCATTGCGGCAGACATCAGGGACACCACGGCGAGCCAGTTGTGCACTGGCCAGAGTTCGCGCCTCACGGTCCTGCACGTCCTCTCTGGAATGGCGACGGGCATTGCATGCCGGCAATGACTACTTCGACAGGCGACCTCGACCTCCTGCCGGGAGGCGGCGGGGCCGTTTGGGAGAAACACATGTTGGTCGGGGGCGACCGGAGGCGATGATCGTGGCGCAGCCCAAATGGATTGATACGCACACTCACGTCAGCGCAGTGGGGCCGAAAGGGCAGGCCCGGCCCAGGCTTCTTGACGACCTCCTGGCGGTGCTGGACAACTCGGAGGCGGACCTCCGGTTCGTGATCAGTCCCGACGGGGTGGAATGTCGGCGCATCATTGACGATCCCGCCGGCGTCTCCGAGAGCAATCGGTTCATCTATGAGCTGGTGCGGCAGGCCCCCGGTCGCCTGTTGGGAGCGTGCACGATCAACCCTCATTATCTCGACGAGTCATTGGCCGTCATGCGGGAGGCCTTCGGCGAGTGGGGCTTTGCGCTGCTGGGCGAGATGCTGCAGTACATGATGGACTACGAGATGAACAGCGACTCGGTCGAGAAGCTGGTGCGGCTGGCGGCGGACTTCCACAAGCCGGTGCAAGTTCACATTTCGACCTCGAACAGTCGGCAGCACCCTTCGAGCTTCGGTATGGAGCAACTTGTGGACCTGTTCGGCCTGGTGGAGCGTGTGCCCGAGGCCGACTACATCCTCGCTCACGCCGTGGGAATGCCGGACGACAACCCGCCGGTGGTTGACCAATACCTCGATGCTGTCGAGCAACGGTTCGGGAGCTGGCCCGATAACTTCTGGGTCGAGATCCGCGATTTCGACTCGCCCGGCGTGGCCAGTGCGTTAGCGCGGGTGCCCGCCACGAGGCTGATTGCGGGGACGGACTGGACGACGCGTGTCGGCCCGCCGTTCTTGCCGTACGGGTGCATCTTCGGGGTGCAGAGCGCGGAGGAGAATCCCTTCCCACCGGGCGTCAGTCAGATGCGCGAGTTGCTGGCCCGGGCCGGTGCAAACCCGGAGGACATCGAGCGGATCGGCCATCGGAACGCCGCAGAGCTGCTGAACCTGAGGGCCTTCGAACGCGAGCCTTGACCGCCGAGCTGGAACCAAAGCGGTCTGATCGGCTCAACGACCAACGACAATCGTACCTGAAGGCGGTTCGCCACAAACCGGAGACGGAGTATCCGGCCCACTGAGGGTCACGCTCCGCTACTCCTCGGCGGCGGGCCTTCCGCCGATTCTCTCCCGCACCACGTACGGCGGCCGGCGGCGGACCTCGTCGTAGATCCGTGCGATGTACTCGCCCAGGATGCCGATGCAGATCAACTGCACGGCACCCAGCACGAGGATCGCCGTCATGGTCGAGGCCCAGCCCAGGATCGCCTCGTGCGTGATCCACTTTTTCACCAGCACCTGGATGGTCACGCCCATCGCCAGCAAGGCGAACAGAAAGCCCAGCCACGTGGCGATCTTGGCGGGCAGGTGCGAGAACGAGAAGATCCCGTCCAGCGCCAGTTTCAGCAGCTTGCCGAAGGTCTGCCGCGGCACGCCGGCAAAGCGCTCCGGGCGGTCGAACTCGATCCCCGTCTGCTTGAACCCCGCGTAGGCGCGCAAGCCGCTTACATACCGATTGCTCTCCTGCATCCGACGAACGACATCCGCCACGCGCCGGGTCATTACGGAAAAGGTCCCCGCCCCGGGCTGCATGGGCACATTCGACAGGCGCGTTTGCACCGCGTAGAACAGTCCGAACGCCCACCGCCGCCAGAAGGGCTCTCTGCGCTTGGCCTTCACCGCCTGGACGACGTCGTAGCCTTGCTCCAGCTTGGCCAGAAGCTCGGGCAGGAACTCCGGCGGGTCCTGCAGGTCGCCGTCCATCAACGCGACAACGTCGCCCGTCGCGGCCTCGAGCCCCGCCGTGATGGCCGCCTGGTGCCCGAAGTTGCGCGATAGCGACAGCCCTCCGAACCGAGCGTCACGCTCGTGGATCTCGCCGACGATCTCCCACGAGCGATCGGTACTGCCGTCGTCCACGAAGATGACCTCGGCCTCCTGGCCCAGCTCGTCTAGCACTGCCGCCAAGCGCTC
>JALGUG010000225.1 GCA_029820995.1 Candidatus Zipacnadia bacterium | reverse complement strand
GCGTTGCGGATCGAGTTTTTCATCACCACATTCCCGCGGTTGAGCCACTCGTGCTTGCACCAGCGCCAGATATGCACGCCCCAGCCACACTCCTCGATGGAGTTGTGGCACACGAGGCAGTCTGAGGCATCGTTGATCTCGACACCTACGCCGCACCGCCGTGCGATATTGCTCAAAGCGTGGCAGTTGACGCAGAAGTGATCGAAGTCGACGGCCTCGGCACCGGTGTCCTCGATCGTGCAGTTGGCGATGACGGCGTCGGTAACATTGTAGAATGCGATGCCGCGGTGAAAGAAGCGACGAAGGCGGCAGTCCAGCACGCGTATTCGCGTTGGATGCTCGGGCTTCGGCCCGTCGGTGTACGAGTAGGGCCCTGAAGCGAAAATGCCGCAGTGGTGCGTGTGATTGATCACGCGTCGATCGCCCGCGCGGCGGTTGCCGTCGAGCTCCAGGCCCTGTAAGGTCAGGTTGCTGGTCTGTCCGCCGATAGCGAACAGATTCTGCACCCGCACCAAGGCAGTGCCTGCCGGCGCGCCATAGCGCAGCTTGCCCGTGAGCTCGACCTCCTTGTCGCGCAGCGCCTTCACGCGGCAGTGAAAGAACTGCTGTTGATGCCCGGAGAAGCCATCGGTCCTGCCGGCTGACTGAACCTCGAGCGTATCGCCCTCTCGCAAGCCCTCGACACTGGCTAACACCAGGCGGCTGTCGCCTTGCTTGGCCTCTGCGGCCAGTGTGGTGTGGATCTGGTCGGCGAGTTTCAGCAGCGTGCCCTGCTGCCCGATGAGCGTGACGTCCTTCACCGAGTTGAGGCGGATCGTATCGCGCACAACATAGGTCCCTGGTCGGACCAGCACCGTGCCTCCGCCCATGCTCTTAGCTTTCTCGATCGCCGCAACAATCGTCTGGCCGGTTGTCCCCACGAAGTCCGCCGGCGCCTGGGGGGCGACCACGACCAAGCCACTGGCTTGACCCCAGGTGACGCCCGCTAGCAGGAACGCAGCCACGCTGAGATACGCTAACATCGGCCACTCCCTCCTTCCGGCGGGGACCCACCTGCGCATTTCGTGCGAGCCCCTCGCCAGTCCATCACGGCTGTACATATGGTAATTCGGTTGGGTGGGCTTGACCTCCTTCCAGGGCCATGCGCTCCGCGGGGCGAATTCGCAGCGCCGACGTGGCGACCAGCAGGAGGTGAGGCCGGCGCACCAGCCGAACGGGCCCTTATGTGAGACGTGGGGTCCGGAAGCGCCCCGTGGACAGGAGGTCGTGAGCGTGAGGAAGACCGACCGTTTTCTGCACTGCCTCTGTGCTGCTGCGCTGATGCTTCTTCCTATCGTGCAGACCGACGCCGACCTTGACACCATCATTCCGTACCCGAAAGAGGCCCGCGCGGTAGGGGAGGCGATTCCACTCAAGGGCTTCCGCATGGTCGTGGACTCGAGTCAGCGAGCGCGTATCGGAGCCGACGAGATCAACCAGCGCATATCCTCGCTCGGGGGGCAGCCGCTCCCGATTCTGCCTCTGGGGGCCGAGTTGCCCCGCGGGAACCTGATCGTTATCGCCCCGTGCGACTCCGAGGCGCCGCCAATCAAGGACCTCGGTGCGCGGGTCACACCGGCAGACCCCGGACCGCAGGGCTATGTGATCCGAGCGGTCGGCGCGGGCAAGCAACTCAAACTGTTCCTCGTCGGCAGCGATACGCTGGGAACGCTCTATGCCGCTGTCACCTGTCGCCAACTGATTGTCAAACGCGAGGGGGCGCTGCTGATCCAGCCCGCGGAGGTGAGAGACTGGCCCGACTACAAGTACCGCCAGAATGGTGTGCCGTTCAGCGAACACTTGCGGGGTGATTGGTACGCCATTATTGGCGCGGAGCAGAAGGGCGATGTGAGGAAAGCCCGTGAACTGGCGCGGGAATGGGTGGCCGGCCAGAAGCGGTACTTCGACTGGATGCTGCGAGCCAAGATCAACTTCGCGTGGAACTCGACGAACATCAGGCCGGGCGATGCGCCGGAGAACACGACAGTGGTCCGCGCGGCCCTGAAGGAAGTGCATGACTACGGGCTCGCGCGAGGGATTGAGTCCATGGCCGGCGATACTACCGCCATCGGAACCTATCCGCGCGACAAGGATAACCCCGACTTCAAGGACGTGGTCTTCCATCGCTCTCACAAGCGCTATTTCTGCTGGTCCCGGCTGCAGTATCATGAGCGACGCGCCAAGCGGGCCGCGCAGTGGCTGGCGGATGCCGGCTACACGGGCTACTTCCTTCACGCTACCGACGGCGGCGGATGGCAGAACCCCGCCCTTTGGAACGACCGCTGCGCCCTGTGCCGCAAGACGTACGGCGACGACCATGCAAAGGCCGACGCCACCGTATTCGGCATTTACTACCGCGAGATCAAGCAGCGTATTCCGAATCTCAAGTTCGTGGCGGTAGTCTACCCGTACACGGGACTGTATCTGGACCCCGACTACATCTACCGGCAAGCCGCGGCCACGATGGGCGAAGGGGAGCCGGCCCGCGCGATGGCTCAGCAGACTATCACCAAACTGAGCAAGTTCCTCCGACGCCTGAATACACTGCTTCCGCCGGACATCTTCGTGTGCATTCGCGAGAGCGAGCGTCGCTACACCGACCTGGCGCGGCAGGCCTGGGGGCTGCGCTGCTTTCAGCAGTACTATGAGTACGCCTACTGGAAGGGCTGGCGGCCGTACTTCGTTACGACTCCGCTCTGGACCAAATCACTGTACTATCCGACCTATGACGACATCCTGTTCGGGAACGTCTCGGGGCGGGGGTGGAACGAGTTGACGCAGTTGCTGGGGGTTGAGTGTGCGTGGAACGTGAACCGGCCCGGGGCTGGCGAGTTCGAGGGGCAGAGATGGCGCGAGATTGGCACAAAGCAGCCCCCGCCGGCGGAGCGCAAGACCTTCGCGGAGCGAGCGTGTCGCTTCTGGTTTGGCGACGAGGCCGGGCCGCTGATCGCGCCGGCGTTTGCGGAGAACATCAGCCGGATGTTCATCGCTTTTCCCGACAAAGTGCTGCGGTACACGGCCATCGAAGATCCGGTCCAGACGATGTTGGAGCAGGCTGAAGCCGCGAGTCGCGCCGCCGCCTCGCTGGATCGGTTGTGGGACCTGCAGCAGCGCTCGGAGGTGCTGAAAGGCGACCAATACGGGTATTTCCTGAACCTGTACTTGATGACCCACGGGGCCCGCATCCTCGCCCCACACCGCGCTCACATCCTGGCCGCCCGTCGAGCGATACGACAGGGCGATCGGAAGGAAGTGGATAAGCAATTGTCGGCAGCGCGGGCCGGCCTGGACCGAGCGGCGCCCGAGTGGGAAGCAATTCAGAAGAAAGTACCCCGCGACAGACTATTCGCTTCGTATCTGCGGAAGACGGCGGCGCCGGGGTATCTGGCGGGGCTCGATCTAGCCGAGCTGCGAAAGGAGGTCGAGGATCTGTGGGATCGTCGCGAAGCGCTGATCGCCGCGCACACGATTCCCAGTTGGTTCGAACGGAGTTGTCGCCAACGAGAGATCGCTACGGCACCAGCCAACGGGCCGATCACGGTGGACGGGCGCTTGGATGAGCCTGTATGGGGCCGGGCGCCGGTCATTGAGCACTTTGTGGATTATCGGATCCTGCGCCTCGAATCGCTGGAGACCCGGGCACGTCTGGCCTATGATGCCAAGACGCTCTACGTGGCTTTTGAATGCTTCGACCCCAGCCCCGCGGACATCTCCCTGGTTTTCCCCGGCCGCGACGAGCACCTCCTGTGCGACAGCGTGGAAGTCCTTGTCGCCCCCAACGCCAAGTCGAAGCGCTTCGTCCACTGGATCGTGGACTCCCGGGGCACTGTCTTTGACGCCCGTGCGGCCGCCGCGCCCGACGGCATGATCAAGTACTCCGCGCAATGGAATAGCGCAGCGCAGGTGAAGGTGGTCCGGGGAACTGATCGGTGGACGGTTGAGATGGCGATTCCCGCTACGGACCTGGGCGTCGAGTTGCGTGCCGGTCGCACTTGTCGCGCTTTGCTCTGTCGGAACATCGTCCACACTCGACCGCAAGGCGAGGAGGAGTCGAACGCAATCGTGTTCCTGGACGGGAGCGGATTTCGCACTGTGGAGAAGTTCGCGCGGCTGCGGTTCGGGCAGTCAGACGAGCGGGCCCCAGCGCCCCAAGTTGGGCTCGTGTTGCGGCCGGTCAAGTTCGCCCACGAGACCACCGGCGAGGGAGCGGGGACGCGCATTGGCGGCGGTCTGCGCATCGAGACGGACCGCAACCTGCACGACTTCCGCCTCAGCGCACAATGCACCGACGGCCTGAAGCCTCTCGGTGAACAGGACCTGGGTTCGGCGCCGCTGGTCGAACTGCTCTGGCAGCCCCGGAAGCCGTTCTCGATGCTCCTGCCGGTAGAAGTGCCGGGAGTCGTCTGCACCTTCACGGTCAGCAGCCGAGAGGGAACCTGGAAGTTCGTCCGCCGATTCGGCGCTCCTCGGCGTGCCGCGCCTGATCCTCAGAAGCTCTACGGCCAGGGCATTGACGGCCGCGCCTTGGCGGGGCCGGCGTTCTTCAGCTCGTTCGATCCGAAAGTGATTCAGTTGTCGGAGGGGACCATCGAGTTCTGGCTTCGGCCTCATTGGGATGTCGTTCGCCGTCCCGCGGGGCCGCGCGGTTCGCTCGAGCACACCTTCTTCAACCTGGGCCCGATTCGTCCCGATTATCCGTATCTGTCCAACCATGATTCACTGACGATTTCGCATGCGGCCGACGGCTATCTTTCGGGCATTATTTCGAACTCGAGCTATGAGGCCCGCACGGTCGCGGCCAGTATTCGTGACTGGCGCAAGAATCAGTGGCATCACGTGGCACTGCAATGGAAGCTGGATGATGGCGGTAAGACCTCCATGGCTCTGTTCATTGACGGCGAGCCGGCATCGCAGACTTGTCGGGGCAGCAGTAAGCACCCTAATACCCGGCCACTCCAGGTGAGACAGCTTCCGCTCCCAATTCAGATTGGTTCGATGAACACCGGCTTCCGGCCGGCAGAGGCGGAGATAGACGAGCTCCGCATCAGCAGGGTCCGCCGATACTCGGCCTCGTTCAGACCGAAGAAGCGTTTTGAGCCGGACGCACAGACCCTCGCCTTGTTCCATTTCGACGGCAGTCTCGAGGCTGCTGTCCCGCGGGGTCTGATAGCGACTGCGGGACCAGCGCAGTAGAGAATCGGGCTGTTCTGTGCTGCTTGACGGCGTAGAACGGCTATGCTATGCTCGCCGCGACATGGCCGAGGGCTTTGAGGAAGATGAGTGGGCGCAGGCGCGGCAAGAGATGGTAGCGCGCCAGATCGAGGCGCGGGGTATTACCGACCAGTCTGTTCTACGAGCGGTGCGGACTGTTCCTCGGCATTTGTTTGTCTCCCCGGACCAGAGACGCGTGGCGTATGCCGATAACGCGCTGCCCATCGGATACGGGCAGACGATCTCGCAGCCGTACATGGTGGCCCTGATGTGCCGCGAGCTTCAGGTGGGCCTTGAAGATGAGGTGTTGGAGATCGGAGCGGGCTCGGGCTACCAAGCGGCAGTGCTTTCCCGGATGTGTCTGCACGTGTATACGGTGGAGCGGATTCCCGAGCTTGCTGAACTCGCGCGAAGCAACATTCGGGCGGCGGGATATAAGAATGTCACGGTACTGCTCGGGGATGGCACCGCTGGTTGGCCGGAATTCGCGCCGTACGATGGGATCATTGTGGCCGCCGGCGCGCCCGAGGTGCCCGAGCCGCTGCTGGAACAGGTTGCTCCAGGGCGGCGGCTAGTTGTCCCTGTCGGCGACCGACATGCCCAGGACCTCATCGTCGCGTGGAAAGAAGGCGACCAGGTTCGCCAACGGAACGTTTGCCGGTGCGTGTTCGTACCACTGGTGGGCGAACACGGTTGGGAAACTTAGGCGGGAGCAGCGGGCCCTATCCCACCCGCATCTGGGCCTGCCGGACCCCGCGTCGGGCTGGATACTTCGGCTGCGGACGGCCTGCAGCCTTGCATTCAGCCCCTCCGAGGTCGGCTAGATGCGTGACTCGAGCAGATCGTCGTTGTAGTACTCGTCCTCAAGCGCTGAGCCGCTCCTTCCCGGTTAGTATCTGAGTGTTGGACGCTGTTCGCCGATCCCCCTCAAGACTGTTGCAGTTCTCGCCGACAAGAACAGCGGTGCTCTTCGGCTTCAGGAAGGTGCCCTATGTCCGCAGAGACCGCGCAGACTTGGGAAAGAATGCTGGGTCGCATCAGGCGTCTGTCGGCCACTCCGACCGTTATGGCGGCCCTAATACAGGCACTGTCTGATCCTTCCACGACGGCGGCGCAAGCAGCAGAGATTATCGCCTCGGATCCGGCGCTGACGACAAAGCTCTTGCAGGTGGCAAACTCGGCGCAATACGGTTTCGCTGCGCGGGTCTCGACGCCGAGCCGCGCCGTGGCGCTCTTGGGGTTTGGGGAGGTGCGGGCGCTTTGCTACGCGCTCGCCGTGGCGAGCATCATGCCGGGGGGACGGGATGTGCCCGGGTTTGCTCATAAGGAGTTCTGGCGGCACAGTCTGGCGACGGGGCTGTGCGCTCGTTCACTGGCGCGTAGAGCAGAGATAGCGGACCCAGAGGAAGCCTTTGTCAGCGGCCTGTTGCACGACGTGGCGAAGCTGGCCTTTCAGCAGTATGCGAACGTGCAGTTCGCCAAGGTGGTAGGCGAGGCTCTGGCCGAGGGTTGCGAGCTGCGGCGCGTGGAGCGACGGGTGTTGGGCGTGGACCATTCGCGGCTGGGACGTTGGCTGGCGGACAAGTGGTCGCTCCCGGCTCCAATCGTGGCGGCCATTGGGCGACACCACGATCCCATCCCTGGCGCCGCCTACTTTGGCGCCATTGCTGTGGCGCACGCGGGCAATGCGATAGCACTCATGGGTTCGTATGGAGGCTCTGGAGATCCGGTGGTGCCGGAGATTCACCCCTCGGTGCGGGAGAGCTTGCGATTGCGCTCGAAGGACCTGGACTTGCTTGGGCAGGAGTTGTCAGCCGACATGAGCCGGTCCGAGGAGCTGCTTCGGGCTCTCGTGGGGCCGAACAGAGGGTCGTCGAGAAGCGCGGGCGCAGGGAGGGCCGGAACATAGTCACACGATGGTGCGAATCCGGTCGTGTCTCGCCGAACCGAACCCCTGTCTATGCCATTATGCCGATTCCCCGTTCATAGAGTAGTGTGAGTCCCGCAACTCAAGCAGGACCCGAGCATCTTCCGTGGAACATGCGGCTATGTGGCGCTGGGTGTGAGTTGAGCCCGCGCGAGGAGACGCGGCCATGGAGGATGTTCCAGGCTACGACGGGCATACCCACACGAAGTACTCCGACGGTCGAAACTCAATCCTGGAGAATGTTCGCGGAGCTGAGATTGCTGGGCTGAGCTGTGTCGCAATCACGGATCATCTGCTGGGTGATGAGGACTGGCTGCCCGTGTATTTGGACGAGATTGAGCGGGTGCAGCAGCAGACGTCGGTCAAGGTAGTGCCTGGCTGTGAGGGCACCATACGGGACACCAGCGGAGAGTTGGGCCTGGAGCTGCCGGTCGCGAGTGAGCTGTGTCTGGTGCTGGCGGATTTGGGCGGCCGGACAGAGGGTGTCCACCGGGACGCGCCGGTGGAAGCGGAGAGCCTGGC
>JALGUG010000224.1 GCA_029820995.1 Candidatus Zipacnadia bacterium | reverse complement strand
CTGTACTCGGCGATTCTCCTGCCGCCGATCTGGGTCCTGACGATCCTGGGCTATCCGCGGTCGGACGTGATCATCCTGCTGTCCGTGTGCCATGTCGCCGGGCTGGCGGTGCTGGCGCTGTGGACCGTGTATGCCGCGGGCGGGACCTCCGCCTTTCTGCCGCCGCAGGACACGCGGAGCCTGCGGCTGGCGCGACGGCTGTCGGGAGCGGTGTTTCCCCTGTTAGGCGCTGCCGTGTTCGCCCTGGCGGTGCTGAAGGCGCTGGGGTACCTGAATCTGGCGTCGTATCTGGTGCGAGTGCTGTGGTTGAACGCTCCGCTCCTGATTGGTGCTCTAATTGCGGACTATTTCATCGCGCGACGGATTACGGCCGGCTCGACGGGTGCGAAGTGGACGCGTGCCGGGCTCTGGGCTGTGGTGCTGCTGGCTCAGATTCGGATCTGGGACCTGCACTACTACCACTGGCGCGCCGCCCTGGACCTGCTGGGCAAGCCGCTGTTCACGGTGGCGGATTCGCAGATCTCGCTACTGGCGATTTTGCGCGCGATCCTGCTGGCGGCCGTTACGTACGTCGTGGCGCGACTGCTGCGCGACTGGCTCAATCGCTCGAATCTGATTGGGCGGCGGTACGGCACGGGGATCCGCTATGCGCTGGCGAGCTTGGCCTTCTACACAGTTCTAATCTCCGGCATTCTCTGGGCGGTACTGGCGGGCGGCTTTCCGCTGAACGCGCTCACGGTGTTCGCCGGGATGGCCGGGATCGGCGTGGGCTTTGGGCTGCAGGACATCGTGCGGAACTTCGTGAGCGGCGTGGTCTTGTTGATCGAGCGGCCGCTGGCCGTGGGGGACTTCATAGACGTGGGCGGCGTGAGGGGCCACGTGCTGGGCATCAGCCTGCGCAGCACGACGGTCCGCACGCTGGAGAACGTGCATATCCTGATTCCCAACGCCGACCTGATGAGCCAGCAGGTCACGAACCTGAGCTACCGCGATCTGAAAGTCCGGTTGCCGATCTCGGTCGGCGTATCGTACGAGAGCGACATGGATCAGGTGCGCGAGGTGCTTCTGGCAGTGGCGCGGGAGCACTCCAGCGTCCTGGAGGACCCGCCACCGCGGGCGCGGCTGGTCGGCTTCGGGGACAGCTCAGTGGACTTCGAGCTGCAAGTGTGGATTGCCAAGCCCGGCGAGAGCGAGGTGGTCACGGGCGAACTGAACCTTGCGGTGTGGCATGCGTTGAAGGACGCGGGTATCGAGATTCCATTCCCCCAACAGGACCTGCACCTCCGGTCCGCCGAGGCGCTGGAAGGTCTGGTGTCCTCGGACAAGGCACCGGCCGATGAAGATGCCCCCCCTGCGGAGTAGCGTGCGGCAATTGCTCAGATATCGAAGTACAAGCGGCGTCCGGCTCGGAAGCTGAAGACCTGCCCCGTGGCAAAGCCCATACAGACGGCGGCGACGGTAGCGGCCATGTAGCCAAAGGCGAGGCCCAGGAAGCCGGGGACGGCCCGGGTGTGCATGGTCATGCCGCCGTAGCGCAGAATGATGCGCTGGGCGGCCCATGTGAGGAAGAAGCTGGCCCAGTAAGTGTTGCCGTAAGAGGAGGCGATCAAGTATCCCCAGGGGGTGACGGGAAACCAGGTGAAGCGACCGCGCAAGGCAATCAGCAGCAGGGCGATCAGCGCGCCGGCGAGGCGGAAGAGGTTCGGGCCCAGCGCCGTGGCGTGGCTGCGCTGGGTGAAGGTGAGGAGCTGCATGTAGTTGCCCGAGGCCCAGCGGACCTCGTAGTAACCGTCGCCGCCGGCGCCGACGGCGGACAAGGCTCCGATGCCGTAGAAGGTCTTGAGGTGGGTCCAATAGGCGATTGCGAGGCCGATGCCGAGGGCGACCAGCCCGAGCCAGAACATGCGGCGCTCGGAGACGCCGGCGACCTTGGCCAGGCGCAGGTTCTCGAGGTGGTACGCGCCCGTCTGGGTGTATTGGCCCGTGGTCATCCAGCCGAAGTGCGAGAAGGCCGAGAGGGCTCGCAGGCCGCCGCTTTGGATGACGGCGCGAACGCCGAAGAGGTCGAGCAAGAAGTTCCGCTCCTCGAAGATGAAAGGTAGGGCCCAGTAGCTGGGCAGGCCGGTCTCGGCGCGGAGGCGGGCGTAAACGAGGCCGCCGGCGAAGATGCCACCCAGTAGGAACAGGGCCATCCACCAGGGCACGCCGGCAGCGTGGGCCCACGCAAGGGCGAACAGGAAACCGCCGATCGCTCCGCCGAGCACCGTGAGGGAGGGGATCTCTCCGGCTCGGGATTCGTCCTCGGAGGGCACAAAGACGGAGCGCACCATGGCCCACAGCGCCCGGCGATGGCTCCAGAGCAGCCAGCCGGCGAGTGCGAGGATCGCGCCGGTGGCCTGCTGGTGTTCGATGCCGGTATGCCACCCGGGCCGGCGGAAGCCGAAGGCCACAGCCCCGACCCAGAACAGCTTCTGGGCGTAATAGCCGGTCCAGATGGAGAACAGGTTGTCGGTACTCATGAGATAGCCCAGGCCGACGAGGTGAGGGAGGGGCCGAAAGTAGATGGAGCGCAGCTCGGACCAGGGGGAGCCGACGACGCCACGGAAGGGCCAGAGGGTTACTTTCCACTGGGGGATATTGGGCCAGACGGGCGTAAGGACGACCGGGAG
This sequence comes from Candidatus Zipacnadia bacterium, assembly GCA_029820995.1. Taxonomy (GTDB): domain Bacteria; phylum Armatimonadota; class Zipacnadia; order JALGUG01; family JALGUG01; genus JALGUG01. Next base: position 5,046 of record JALGUG010000224.1, on the reverse strand, counting down.
AGCGTACCAGAAGCCCACAGCGAAGCCGAGCCACATCACCGGATTGCGGAAGAAGGCGCGGCGCGTTGTGGTGGCGCCGGCCGTCATCTCGAGGGGAAGGAATAGGAGCGGAAAGCGGAGGTGCTCCTGTTCCGCCCAGCGACGTTGGAACAGGTTGATGAGAGAGAATAGCCCGGCCCAGGAGACCAACAGGAATACCGTCCAACTGGCGAGTGGCAGGGCCCAAACGTCCCAAGGCACGCCGCCGGCGGCCGAGGTCTCGAAGAATTGGCGGACGGCCTCTTCGTCGCGCGGGGCGAGCCAAGGCGGGATGTTTTGGCCGACTTCGGCCAGACGCTCGTAGTACTGCGGGGCCACCAGGAAGGCCAGCAGGCAGCGCACCATGCGCCGGCCCGACATGGCCACGGTGAGCACGAGGACGGCGTAGACGACCAGGATCTCGCCACGCTTGAGGGCCCAACGCGGCTTGAAGCGCTCCAAGAGAGGGTTGAGCGCGGCGAGGAGTAGGAGCGAGAACACGGCGGGGACCGGCGGAACGCTGCTCTCGATTTCGCCCGCGTTATAGACGAGCGCCACCTGCTGCACGAGCAGCGCCGTGGCAATCGCCAGGATCAGCGACAGGAATAGTGCGCGCGCCGTCACGCTGGATTTCCCTCGGTCAGTTGGCTGGTTTCTCCGGCGGACGAACCGTGAGATAAGCGGCCAGCCATGGTTGCTCACTTTCCGTGCGCGTGCGGCGTGTTCCTCCAGGACGGCCCAAGGGGAGCCGGGACGAACGTGCAGGGAAACGAGCGAGAAGCGGGAACTTGCATCCGAGTGAAGTGCGTTTATAGGTCCTGAGATGTTAAGGGGTAGGGGCGCGGTGCCAAGCAGATGGAATCGGGCAATTGCGTATGCGGCGTGCTTCGCGCTGCTGGTCTCGTACGGGCACCTGCATTTCGGAGCACTGCGCGTGGCTGCAGCGGCGGGTCCGGGTTGGCAGGACGGGAGCAGCAACGGTCACCGCAGCAGACCCGACGGCAATCACTGCTTGGTGTGCCAGGTGCTCAGCGGCGTGTCTGCGGCCTGTACGAGCGCTGTCGCCTGGGCTGCAGGCTCTCCGATGTCCCTCCCCATCGCAGCTTGTGAAGAGCACTCGCCGTCTCAGCCGTTCCGCCTCGATTGGTTACCCCGCGGTCCGCCTCCGGCGTTTCCCTAGTATTCGGGCCAGCTCGATGAGCTTGCTGCTGCACAGCCACCCTTCTTGAGTTTTCTCAGTGGGAAGTGTGGGCAAGTGCCGTGATACGGATGCGATTTGTCTTCCAGGTGCAAACCGGGAAGGTCCGCGGAGAGGAGGCACTCCCTTGCGTACAATCCGAGTGTCGTGTGTGCATATCCTGGCGGTGCTGGCGCTTGTGCTGCCGGCGGCCTTGACGAAGGCCCAAGCGGCGGGCGGACAGCAAGCCGACTTGCGCGCCACTATCAATCAGCTCCAGCATAAGCAGGAGCAGCTTCAGAAAGAGAATGCCGAGCTGCAGCGGCAGATCAATGAGCTGCGAGAGCAACTGAAGGCCCTTCAGGCGGGCCAGAAGCCGGCCGAAGGGGCGCAGCCGGCCGAGGCTCAGCCCACGAGTGAGCTGGAGGCGCTGCGACGCGCGGCCACCGCCGCGGCGGGCGGCCCGAAGGCCGAGGTTGCTGCGGAGAAGCCGGAGGAGGTGGAATTCAAGTCCGGCGCCATCAGCCTGCAGGCGCTGAACCCGGAGATCAGCGTTACCGGGGACATGATCAGCACGTACTGGGCCAATCGGGGGGCTCGGGAAGAGCGTTGGGATGCGAACTTCCGAGGATTGGGCCTGCATTTTGAATCCTATCTTGACCCGTACACGCGGTTGAAGGCTGCGGTGAGCGCCAACGAGGGAGGCGCCCATCTGGGTGAGGCGTACTTCACTCGGTTTGGCGCGTACAAGAATGTCAATCTGACGCTGGGCAAGTTCCGCCAACAGTTCGGCGTGGTGAACCGGTGGCACAAGCACGGTCTGGATCAGGTGGACTTCCCGTTGCCGCTGCGGTCAATCTTCGGCAACGGCGGGCTCAATCAGACCGGAGTATCGCTGGACTGGAACATGCCGCCCTGGGGTGAGGCGGCTCAGCGGCTCACTGCGCAGCTCACCACGGGGACCAACGGGCGCGTGTTCGGGGAGAACAGTCGCCAGTTTCCCTCGCTGTTGCTGCACTACAAGAATTACCGGGACCTCTCCAAGGATACGTATTTCGAGTTGGGCCTGACGAGCCTGGTTGGTCGGAACAACAACTGGCTGGTGCAAAGCGATGGAGCCGGGTTCGAACCGCGGCGGCGGAACCGGTGGGCCACGGTGCTGGGAGCGGATGCGACGTTCTTGTGGGAACCCACCGAGAAGATGCGGTACCGCAATTTCCTGTCGCGCACCGAGCTGTATCTGCTCAAGAAGGACATCCTGGCGCCGGACGGCTCCGGCGGCGACACGCTCACAGCGTGGGGGCTGTACACGGACTTGCAGTCGAAGCTGTCGCGGACCATGGATGTCGGGCTGCGCGTAGACTACTTCAAGCCGGACGTGAAGCCGTATGCGGACCTGGCGGAGGTTTCGCTGGCGCCGCTGGCGGTGACGGAGGGTGGGGCGGAGCGATGGCTGATTGCTCCGTACGTGACAGTGTGGCAGAGCCCGTGGGTGAAGTATCGTTTGGAGTACAACTATGAGTTCGGGGATTACACAGGTCCGCCGGAGAGCCGCTTTATGTTCCAGTGCGTGTTTGCCGCCGGCCCGCACAAGCACGAGCGCTACTGATCCTGAGAGGAGGCATCGTTGTGAAGAGGTTTTCACTGCCGGCCGCAGTAACTGTTGCCGTCCTGGCGCTGGCGGGACATCCCAGCGTTGCAGCGTTGAGAGTCGTGACGACGTTACCGGACTATGCGGTGATTGCGAAGGCGATCGGGGGCGACCGCGTGACAGTGTCGCACATTGTGCGGGGGGATCAAGATGCCCATTTCATTCGGCCGAAGCCGTCCTTTGTGAACATGACGCGCCAGGCCGATGTGCTGATTGCGACGGGCCTGGACCTGGAGCTGTGGCTGCCGACGGTCGTAGACAAGTCGGGGAACACACGGGTGCGCAGTGGCCAGCCGGGCTACGTCTCGACGGCCCGGAACATGCCGCTGCTGGAGAAGCCGAAGACGATGTCGCGGTCGGAGGGGGGCGTGCACATCTACGGCAATCCTCACGTGACGTGCAGCCCGATCATGATGAAGCGAGCCGCGCGTAACATAGCCATCGGCTTGATCAAGAACGACCCGGCGGGGAGAGCGACGTATGAGCGGAACCTCAAGGTTCTGCTGAACAAGATAGACCAGCGCCTGTTCGGCGCGAAGCTGGTGGCGATGCTGGGTGGTGACGAGCTGTGCCGACTGGCCGAGCAGGGCAAGTTGATCAGTTTTCTTAAGACGCACAAGTATCAGGGCAAACCGTTGATCAACTATCTGGGCGGATGGATGAAAGAGATGCTGCCGCTGCGCGGAGCCTCGATCTGCACCTATCACAAGAACTGGGTGTACTTCTTACGGTTGTTTGGGATGCAGGAGGCGGGCACGGTGGAGCCCAAGCCGGGCATCCCGCCCTCGGCCAAGCACGTGGCGGAGCTAATCAGCTTGATGAAGAAGCAACACATCCGCATCATCCTGGCCGCGAACTACTTCGATGAGAACAAGGTCCGCGCGGTTGCCGGGAAGGTCGGCGCGCGAGCGGTCATTGTGCCCCTGTATGTGGGCGGCGTGCCAGGCGTGAACGACTACTACCAGCTTGTGGACTACTGGGTGAAGGGGCTCGTAAGTGCGGCCAAGCAGACCGGGCTCTACAAGTAGGCGCCGGCAGTGGGCTCCGGTGTGCACGGGTCAAGCTGACCGGCGGCGCACGGCCAGTTGTCCGCCAAGAGGAGGGAGCCAGAGCAGAACGCCATGACCATTGGATCAATTGTGCTGATCGTGTTGCCCGCTTTTTGCCTCTGTATTGTGCTGGTAGGTCTGCTGTCGTACCTGGGCCTGCACGTGATCAAACGCGAAATAATCTTCGTGGACCTGGCGTTGGCGCAGATCGCTGCGCTGGGCACATTGATCGGGTTTGTCTTCGGGATCCCGCTGCATACACCGACTTCGTACTGGTTTTCGGTAGGCCTCACAGCCATTGCGGCGGCGATTTTCACCCTGGCGCGCTTCCGCGAGACGCGAGTGCCGCAGGAGGCGATTATTGGTCTGACATATGCGATCGCCGCGGCGACCGCGATCCTGCTGATAGACAAGGCGCCCCACGGGGCGGAGCACGTCAAGGAGATCCTAACCGGCTCGATCCTGTGGGTGAAGTGGCGCACGGTCGGCACGACGGCTCTAGCCTACGCCGGCGTGGGGCTGTTTCACTACGTGTTCCGGGACAAGTTCCTGCTCATCTCCGAGGCGCCGGAGAAGGCGGAGGCGGCCGGGATCAACCTTCGGTTGTGGGATTTCCTATTCTACATGTCTTTCGGGCTGGTGATCACGCTGTCAGTCGGCGTCGCAGGGGTGCTGCTCGTGTTCGTCTTTCTGGTGGCGCCGGCTGTGATGGCCCTGCTAATCACCGATCGGCTGTTGTACCAAGTGCTGTTCGGCTGGGGCCTGGGGCTGTTCGCCACGGCGGCGGGGCTGTTCGGGTCGTACGTCGCCAATCTGCCGGCGGGTCCCGGTGTGGTGGCCGCCTACGCTATCGCCCTGCTCATCGTGGCAGTGGTTCTGTACAATGTTCGCGCCGCGGACAGGACCATGGCGCTGCGAACGACCGCGGCGACCGCCGCCTTCTTCGCGGTGGCCTTCGGCCTGTTGTTCATCGCCGGTCATGTTCTAGGCCGCCGGGCGCGCGCCGAGGGGCATCATCATGTGGCTCTACACGAAGCGCGGGCGTCTGACCGGGCGGCACCTTCGCCCGCCACCGATACAACCGCCGAAGGGCCTGAACTCCCGGCGGAGGAGAGTGGCGCTGAGCCGGCGCTGACGGAGGACGAAGTGTC
>JALGUG010000223.1 GCA_029820995.1 Candidatus Zipacnadia bacterium | reverse complement strand
GGCGTCCAGTCGGCGTGGTTCGGCCAGATGCCGCCCGTCGTCGCATCGTACTGCCAACCGGAGCTTCCATCGCCCGCGTCCCCGGTCCCCGCGACCACCGTGTTCAGGTCGTTCATCGGGTTCGTCGGCAGTTCGCCATCGATGTACGGCCCGTACGGATACTCGTCGCCGGGCGTGCCGATCGCGCCGCTCGCGTTGGTCGCACTGGTCAGTTGCGGCAGATCGTTGTCGGTAATGGTGGGATAGCTGCCAAGGTGGTGCACCTTGTAGAGCTCGATCTGGGAACGCATGGTGTGCACGTTGAAGCTCAACTGGCTCTCCTTGGCGTCGCGCGTCGAGGAGGAGAACTGGGGGATGATCGTCGCAGCCAAGACCGCCATAATGACCACGACAATCAACACCTCAATCAGAGTGAACGCTTTCTGGCGACGGTCTCGAATCATGATTTGTCTTTCCTTTTTCCTGGGACGTAACTCGTCGGCCCGGGCCCACACCGGTCCATTACATCGTGCCAGCCGGGAAGCGTCGACCAGACGAAGTCAATCACGTCCGGGCGGGCAGACCTGAAATTCTCTTGGACTAAGAAAAACACCAGTCAACGGGGGCCTTCCGTTGTGTTTCCGCCCGACCAGGCACGTCGCAGTTGAAAACAACATACGGAAGACCACACACGAAAATCAGGTACATGCGCCGCGTCCGCAACCATCTAGAGGTATTTAGGTCACGGTTTTGCTCAGGTCAAAAAAGCGCGGCTGCCTTGCACCGGAGACTGGCGAAAAGGGGAAGCAGGCTTCTCGGAGACGCACGCAGGCCCACCCAACGTGAGTACCTCAACGGGCCCTTCGGGCAAGCCGCCACAGCCGGCAAAGCCCTCCCAGACCTTGCGGTCGGCCCAGGCCAGACCATCAATCATCGCCCCACTAATCGGTTCCCCCGGCGCGGCTGACGCGGATGGCAGGCGGAGCGCAGCCGGTGACGGGCCAGCCGCCTCTCCAATTGCCTCATTACGTTCAGCCTGCCCATCCAATCCACATCAAGCGATCGTCGCATTTTGACGATGAGAATAGAAGTGGGACATAGTGCGCGGTCGGGTTACATGACCTGGAAACCTGGGGCAACTTTCCAGGAAGGCACAAAATCGGCATTCTGGCTAACGTGCGCTAAGTAGGGCGACCGAAAAACCAATAGGCGGACATCTGCCGCTACGACCAGGCCCTACTCGTTTTGAGACATCCCTGAAGGAGGCGTGAAATGAGAACTGTGTTGGGTGTGCCGGTGATCGCTGTGTTGCTCGCAGCGCTCGCGGCCAACACGGCTGACGCCCGATATTGCGGCGCGGCCAGGTATTGTCGGTGCAAGCCTGACTGCTGTGCGGAGTCCTGTTGCCCTGCCCAGCAGTGCCACACCGTGATGAGGACCTGCAGACAGGTCGTGTACGAGAGACAGCAATTCACTTGTTACAGAACGTGCTACGACCGTGTTTGCGTGCCGAAGACCATCACGTGCACAAAGTACGTTCCCGAGACACGTTACCGGGAGTGCGAGTACACGGTCTGTAAGCCGGTGTGGGAGACCCGGACGAAGGACATCTGCTACACCGTGTGCAAGCCGGTCTGGGAAACCCGGACGAAGGACATCTGTTACACCGTGTGCAAGCCGGTCTGGGAAACCCGGACGAAGGACATCTGCTACACCGTGTGCAAGCCGGTGTGGGAAACCCGCACCCGGACCTACACCGTGTGCAAGCCGGTCTGGGAAACCAAGACGAAGGAGGTCTGCTACACCGTGTGCAAGCCGGTCTGGGAAACCCGCACCCGGACCTACACTGTGTGCAAGCCGGTCTGGGAGACCCGGACGAAGGACATCTGCTACACCGTGTGCAAGCCGGTCTGGGAAACCCGGACGAAGGACATCTGCTACACCGTGTGCAAGCCGGTCTGGGAAACCCGCACCCGGACCTACACCGTGTGCAAGCCGGTGTGGGAGACCAAGACCAAGGAGATTTGCTACACGGTCTGCAAGCCGGTTTACGAGACTCGCGAGCGGGTTTGCCGCTATACGGTCTGCAAGCCGGTGTGGGAGACCAAGACCAAGGAGATCTGCTACACGGTCTGCAAGCCGGTTTACGAGACTCGCGAGCGGGAGGTGTGCTACACCGTATGCAAGCCGGTCAAGTACACCAAGACGGTCCAGTGCTCGACGGGCCACTGGGAGACCCAGGTGGTCGAGAAGCCCGGCCCGGTCGTGACGAAGTGCGTCCAGGAGCCCGGCTGCTGGCAGTGGGATCCGTGCACGTGCCGGTGCGTGTACTGCCCGGGCGAGTGCAAGACGGTCCAGGTCCAGTGCCCGCCGATCAGGTGCTGCAAGAAGATCTGGGTGCCCGAGGTCGTGGAAAAGGAGATCGAGTGCACGAAGTACGTGCGTGAGACTTGCGTGAAGAAGGTCCCTTACACGGTCTGCAAGATGGTGCCCGAGACGCGGACCAAGACCTGCACCTACAAGGTTTGCAGGATGGTCCCTGAGGTCTGCGAGAAGCGGATCCCTTACACCGTCTGCAAGATGGTGCCCGAGCAGCGGGTGAAGACCTGCACCTACAAGGTCTGCAAGATGGTGCCCGAGCAGCGCACCTGCACCTACCAGGTGTGCAAGATGGTGCCCGAGCAGCGGGTAAAGACCTGCACCTACAAGGTCTGCAAGATGGTGCCGGAGCAGCGGGTGAAGACGTGCTGCTACAAGGTCTGTAAGATGGTGCCCGAGCAACGCACCTGCACCTACCAGGTCTGCAAGATGGTGCCGGAGCAACGGGTGAAGACGTGCTGCTACAAGGTCTGCAAAATGGTGCCCGAGCAACGCACCTGCACCTACAAGGTCTGCAGGATGGTGCCCGAGCAGCGGGTGAAGACTTGCACCTACAAGGTCTGCAAGATGGTGCCCGAGCAGCGGGTGAAGACCTGCACGTACAAGGTCTGCAAAATGGTGCCCGAGCAGCGGGTAAAGACCTGCACGTACAAGGTCTGCAAGATGGTGCCGCAGACGTGCGTCCGAAGGGTGCCGTATACCGTGTGGAAGCCGGTATGCTATGAGAGGACGATCAACTGCGTGCAGTACGTCCCCAAGAAGGTGCCCTACACGGTGACCCGCTGCGTGCCCAGGGTGGTGTGCAAGCAGGTGCCGGTGCAGGTCTGCTGCCCGGTCCCGTGCTGTTGTGATCCGTGCTGCTGTGAGCCGGGTTGCGATGACCCGGGCTACGAGGAGCTGCCCGAGCCGGAGCCGACCGAGGTAGAACCGCCCGAAGCAGAGCCGAGCAGCACCCAGGCGTAGCCCGCCGGAGATGAAAGTGCCTCTCTTCCGATGTCGAAGAGGGCTTGGTCTTGCTGATAGCGGCGGCTCGATCCCAAGCGATCGAGCCGCCGTTTTTTTGTCCCCGGATCACGGAGGGTCTTGTTTCCCCAAAGCGCTCTTGACCCTGGCAAGACAACCCCTCTATACTCCTGCTCCTTTTGCTAGCGCCTTAGGATGGCTTTCTGCGCGCAAGCGACTATCGAGAAACGGTTTATGGAGGAACCGCAATGTCTCGGAAGCCCCCCCGAACGTCAGGTCCGCGGGCGAAACGCTTCAAGCTGACGGTTGGAATGCTGGTCGGCAGCCTGTTGGTGGTGGCCGTTTGCATTGCCGGCCGCTACTACCTGTTGGGCGAGTCGGCCAGCGCCGACCCGGCGAGAGGATCGTTTTTGCGACCCACGGCCGCTCGTACCCCGAAGGCTGCCCCGGCACGTGCCACGCAGCCGAGCGGCCGAACGGGCCCCGCCGGGGCTCCGAGCAGCAGTTCCCAAGTCAAGATCGTCGCCGCGATCAACGGCGAGGAGATCACGCGCAGCGACCTGGCCAACGAGTGCCTGAGGCACTACGGCGAGGACGTCCTGGAAACCCTGGTCAACAAGTACCTGATCCGGCAAGAGTGCCAGCGGCGGAACATCTCGGTGACCGCGGCGGAAGTGAACGCCGAGATCAAGCGCATGGCCGACAGGTTCAGCTTGCCGGTCGAGCGTTGGCTGGAGATGCTCGAGCAGGAACGGGGAATCAGCCCGAGGCAATATGCCGACGACATCATCTGGCCCATGCTGGCGTTGCGCAAGCTGGCAGGCCCTCGGCTGGAGGTCACCGAGCAGGAACTTCTCGAGCATTTCGAAAGCCGGTACGGTGAGGCGGTCAAGGCCCGGATCATCGTTTGCGAAAGCCGCGCCGCGGCGGAAGAAGTCCGGGCGGCGGCGGTGGGCAATCCCGACGAGTTCGGAAACCTCGCCAAAGCGAAGTCGGTAGACGGTCCCAGTGCGAGCCTCAACGGGCTGATCCAGCCGATCCGCAAGCACGCCGGCCCCAAGGAGATCGAGCAGGTCGCCTTTCAAATGCGCGACGGTGAGATTTCCGACGTGATCCCCGTGGGCGGACAGTACGTGATCCTCAAACGGGAAGGCCTCCAGCCGGCGGTGAAGGTGGCGTTCGAACAGGTGAAGATGGGGATGGTCGAGGCCATCCGCGACCGGAAGATGCGCCGCGTGGCCGCCGAGACGTTCCGCCAGTTGCAGGACCAGGCGCAGTTCGAGAACGTGTGGAACGATCCGGTCAAGAGCCGCCAGATGCCGGGCGTTGCGGGGGTGATCAACGGCCAGAAAATCGCCATCCGCGAGCTGGCCGAGGTGTGCGTCGATCGGCACGGCGAAGACGTGCTGGAAGGCACCATCAACCGCCGGCTCTTGGAACAAGCCCTCCGAAGGCAGAACATCACGGTCACCCGAGAGGACCTCGACCGGGAGATCGCCCGGGCGGCGTCGCGGATGCTCCCGCTAAGGCCCGACGGCTCACCCGACGTCGAAAAGTGGCTCGCCATGGTCACCGAGCAGCAAGGCATCTCGGCCGACGTGTACCGCAGCGACGCAGTCTGGCCGTCGGTCGCGTTGAAGAAGCTGGTGGGCGACGAGGTCGAGGTGACCGACGAGGATCTGCGCAAGGGGTATGAGGCGAACTACGGGCCGCGGGTCCGCTGCCTGGCGATCGTGCTCGACGATCTCCGCCGCGCCCAGAAGGTCTGGGACATGGCCCGCAGCAATCCCACCAAGGAATACTTCGGCGACCTGGCCGAGCAATACTCCGCCGACCCCGGCAGCAAGAGCCTCAGGGGCGAGGTGCCGCCGATCCAGAAGCATGGCGGCCAGCCGATCCTGGAAAGGGAGGCGTTTTCGCTCCAGCCGGGCGAGCTGTCGAGCATCATTCAGGTGGGCAGCAGCCGATACGTCATCCTGTTTTGCGAGGGGCGGACGGACCCGGTCCACGTCGATTTCGCCACGGTTCGCGACGAGATCTACGCCGACATCCACGAGAAGAAGCTGCGGATCGCGATGGCCGACTATTTCCAGAAGCTCCAGGACGCGGCCACGATCGACAACTACCTGGCCGGCTCCATCCGCTGGCCCAACCCTACGTCGGGTTCTCTTTCTTCGGCGGTCCGTAGAAACGCGCCAGATTGATTCCCCCGCGCATCTCCTCCTCCACAAGCTTGATTCGCGTTTCGAGCCGCTCCACCCGTCGCTGCAGAAGGAGGAGCGTCTGTTCGGGCGACTCCACAAGCCTGGGGCGGGGCACCGACGGATACCCGAGGTGGCGAGCCAGGGCGGAGAAGAGGAACAGCGGGTCCTTGCGGCGGTTGGCCAGGGCGATCTTGCCCTCCCGCTCGCCGAACAGGATCGGTTTTTCCGGATCGCCCCGCTTCTGCCGAAAGTACTCGCTGCGGACGTAGATCATGTCGGCGAAGTCGACGATTCCCACCTGGCGGCGGACCGTGAGGATCCACTCCCGCCACCCCTCGTCGTAGACCGGATCGCCCGCGATCGCCTCCAGCCCGCGGTCGTATCCGAGCCGGTTGCGGCACAGCGTTTCGAACTGGAACAGAAAGATCCCTTGGAGCGAAGCCCCCTCGGCCCGATACTTCGCCTCCCGCTCGAGAATCTCCAGGGCGATGCGGAAATCGAACCGCCCCTCCTCCTTTTCCGCCTCCCGGATCACGTAGGTCTGATAGGGCGTGAAATAGTGGTCGAGCCGGGCCATCGCGGAGGCGAACCCCCCGGTGTGCCGAAGCTCCGTGGCCATGAAATCCAGGGCCATGGGCAGCTTGGTCGTGGCGAGGATCTCCTGGCGAATCGCCACCAGAAGCTCCTGCGTCGACATGGCCTGCTGCATCCGTTCCCGCAGGGTCCGATAGAAGTAGGCCTGCTCAATGTACTCTTCGCGATCCAGGAGCATAGGATCGTAGCCGCCTTGAGATTGGTCGCACGGGACGATAGCCGACGCGGAGCCGCTTCGGCGCGCCATTAAACGCTTATCATACCAGGCACCCGGGCTCCTGGCTATCGAGGGTGGGTCGTCATAGCGTCCAACCGTCGCGGTAGTGGTGCTGGATGTACGTGTCGGCCTCGGGGCAGTTGGTCGCCTTCAAGCTCACGGGGTCCCACTGGAGCTTCGTGCCGGCGTAGTAGGCGACGTTGCCCAACAGGAGTGTCTCGTTCAGCGGGCCCGAGTAATCGAAGCTACAGATGGTCGGCCCGCCGGTCTTGCAGGCGGTGGTCCATTCCTTGTGATGGCCGATGGAATCGGGAATGGTCGGCTGGGGCGGCTGGAAGTCGGCGAATTCCGCCTCGGGCAACATCATCCTTTGGCCGTAGTTGGCCACCACCATGCCCTTCGAGCCGACGAACAAGATTCCGGACCGCGCGGCCCATTCGGGCAGCTTTTTCTCGGCCACGATCGCGGTGTTGCCCTCGCCCTGGTAGTAGGTCAGCTTGACCGGCGGCAACTCGCCCCGGGCGGGGAACTCGTAGCGCACGGTCAGCACCCACGGCGGATTGCCCGGATGCGCCGGCGGCCCCTCGGCCTCGACCGTGGTCGGATAACGCAACTTGAGGGCCCAGTACGGCAGATCGACGTAATGCGGTCCGAAGTCGCCCAGGTTGCCGCTGGCGAAATCGGACCAGGCGCGCCAGCCGCCCGCCATGTAGCACGGGTGGTACGGACGATAGGGCGCCGGTCCGATCAAGAGATCCCATTTCAGGTGGGGCGGGACGGGCGGGGTCTCCTTGGGCGGATCGGCGCCGCCCTGGCCCCAGCCGATCCAGACGTGCACCTCCTCGACCGGCCCGATCGCACCCGACTGGATCAGCTCCACCACCCGGCGGTAGTTGGCCCCGGCGTGGATCTGCGTGCCGATCTGCGTGACGACCTTGTTCGCGGCGGCCACTTCGGCCATGACTCGAGCCTCAGAAACCGTGTGGGTCAGCGGTTTTTCGCAATAGCAGTGCTTACCCCTTCTCATCGCCGCCACGCTGGCCGCGGCGTGTGTGTGATCGGTCGTGCTGACGACCACCGCGTCGATCTGGTTGTCCATCTCTGAGATGGCGCCAGTTTCACGGACAGTCCGAATGCTTAAGGTTGTTGGGAAGGGTAACGTTTCCTGATGGTTCAAAGTACCGGTGCCTCTGGTATGTGGTCCCAGAAAGAGGAATATCAAGAAGAAGCACATTCGGGCTACCTTGTGGGAAATGGATTTCCTTTCCCCTCTTCCGCAGGGGGGGGTGGGGGTGGAGGTGGCGCCGAATTGCCGGACACTCCAAATGCTTAGTTTTGCTGCTAAACTGAGCAGCGAAGGAGTGAGCTATGACCGCCAATTCGAGTCGATGACCGCCAATTCGAGTCGCCGGAAGCGTCGTGGTCGTCGCGTGTATGACGACGAGTTGAAGGGCGAGGCCGTCCAGATGTTGCTCGACGGCCACAGCGCGGAAGCGGTGGCCCGAGAATCTCGGCCTCAGCAGCGTCAGCCTGTTGTACCGTTGGAAGGCCAAGCTGCTCCGCCAAAACGGCGCGGCGGCCGCCACCCTGGAAAGTCGGGTGCGCCAATGGGAGGAAGACCTCCGCCGCGTGGAGCGGGAGCGTGATGTCTTAAAAAAAGCCTTGGCCATTTTCAGCCGGCGTCGCGTCGGTCGGCTGATGGACGAGATGGGGCTGGTCGCCATCGCCCTGCGTCAGCCCCGGCCCGGCTTGATCCA
>JALGUG010000222.1 GCA_029820995.1 Candidatus Zipacnadia bacterium | reverse complement strand
TGCCGTTGGAGGGGCCGTGATGGGGCAGGGGCCCCATCCGGCCCGCCTCTTGTCGTCGCTTTGCAAGGCCCGCCTTCAGACCCAAAATCCCTCACTCGACGCCCACCGCCAGGAGCGCCAGTGAGCCCCGGTCCGCCCCATAGCGCAGGCGCACGCCTTCCAGCGCCACGCGACCCAGCCCGACCGAGCTATGGAACATACCCGCTTCGAAATCGGCCCATGCCTTGGGGTAGCCGGACCGACCGACCAATCGGGAACGATGGCGCCACCGAAGCACGCAGGCGGCGGAGGCCGCCGCCGCCTCCAACTCATCCCAGTACCACAGCTCTTCACCCGCGCTCAGCACCTTCGTCACCGGCTCCCCGGCGCTGACCTCGCCCGTCACCTCCAGCACCGCCGCGCCGCGCGGCAGCCGATCGTCAACCAGCGCGCCCACCAGATGCACCGTCACCGGCCCCGCCTCGCCGCCCGCCACGGGCAGGTGCAGCTCGGTCGGCAGATCGCTACCGGCAGGACCGAGGAAGTACACGCCCTCGGCGCTGACCGCCTGCCGGCCCACCTCGAACTCCACCGGCAAGGCCAGGTCCACAAAGTGCAACCGGTCCGGCTGCACCGGCAGCCGCAGCCACGTGACCCCACTCCCCGCCGGCCGCGGCGGCGGCGGCACACCCCGCTCGTAGAGAATCAACTGCAGCGGGTGATGGCGACTCAAGGTCCGCAGCCTCCCGTGCCGCTCCCAGCTCTCCAACCACTTGCGGCGGCTCGCCCAGCGCGGACCGCGCACCGGCAAGATGTACTCCAGCAACAGCACGCGCCGCTTCTCCCGAGCCAGCAGGTCCACCGTCGGCCAGCCTGCTTTCTCACCCGCCCGGTACTCATCGCGCGGCATTTGGTAGATCGGCACCCGGTCGCCGACGTAGTGCCGAATCCACACCGGCGCGAAGGGCTGGTACGCGTCGGCCACAATCAGGTCCTCCGCCGCCAAGAGTTGAACGGCCGCTCTCAGGTCCTCCCTGATCCCTACCGGGCTCCCATGCAGATACTGGCTATAGGACCGCGCGTAGTACGAGGGCAGGCTGGCCAGATTGACCGCCATTGCCAGCCCGGCCAGCGTGCCCCACATCGGCGCCCGCCCGCCGCCGATCCGCCAAACTCCCGCCGCCAGCAGCGTGTACAGCCCCGGAATCGCCCACACGAAGTACTTCGGCACCAGCGGATGCCTCTCATACAGCGGCAGTAGGGGGATATACGCCACCAGCAGCGGCGCCACCCCCCAGCCGAACACCAGCAGCCGGCGCCCCTCCAACGGGCCCCCGGGAAGCAGACCGGCGACCACGAGCGCCGCGAACAGCGCCGCAGCCGGGATGATCAGAGCCAGGTCGAAGGGATATGCGCACGGACCCAACGAGAACTGAAACAGGGACAGCGGCAACCAGCCCACATGCATCAGGCCCACACCGCCCGGGGCCAGCGAGGCGCCGCGGTACTCCTTCGGCCGGAACTCCAGCCAGGCGATCACCAGCAACAGCAACGCCGTCGTGGCTGCCGCCAGTGCAAAGCCCTTCCACTGGCGGCGCGCGCGGGGACCAGCTATCGCCAGCGCAACGGCATGGTAGAACGGAATCAGCAAGAAGAAGTAGTGGGTCAGAATGCCCGCCACCGTCACGCCGATGTACGCGCCCCACTGAACCCTCTGGTGTTGCGGGTCCTCCTCCGGCCCCAAGATCCGCTCCCAGAACAGAGCCATCGCTGCCAGAGACCACAGCAGAAACCAGGGGTAGAACCGGAACTCTTGACTCTGCGGGATCAGAAAGGGGCCCGTCGCCGTTAGCCCGGCCACCAGCAGTGCCGGCCGATCTCCCACCAGTCGCCGTACCGCCCAGAAGGATAGCGGCACGCACGCAGTCCCGGCCAGCGCCGACGGCAACCGAAGCCACCAGTCCGGGACCGCCTGCAGAACGATCTGGCCCAACTCGATCCACAGCCTGGCGCCAACGAAAAACAGGATCCCGTTGAGCTTACCGCCCAGCAGTCGCTCCGTGACCAGATGCTCGCAGGAATGCAGCGAAAAGGCCTCGTCCCCCCACAGGCTGGCATAGCCCAGGCGGAACAGACGCAGCGCCAGTCCCAGCAGCGTCAGGCCGATAAGCCACTGGAATCTGCGATCCCCCGGCCACCTCTTGATCAGCCCAACCAGCCCCCGTCAGTCATTGAACAGAGCGAAGAACTTGATATCCCACTTAAGCTCTTCCAGTTCCGCCTGCAGTTTGGCCAACTGAATCTCGGCCTCCGGGTCCACCCAGCCCTTCGCCCCCGCCGCCGTCACCTTCTGCCGCACCGAGGCCATCTGCTGCAGCTTCCGCTCCACCTTTTCCCGCAGCGCCTGGCCCCCTTTGGTGTCGCCGAACAGCGTCGCCACCTCGGCCTGCGCCTTCGCCGGGTCGAAGCTCCGGGCCGCCGTCGTCCTGAAGTCCAGGTCCCGCAAATGCGCCTGGGCCTGCGCGGCGTGCTCCTTCATGTACGCCAGCGCCTGATCGTTGGTCAGACCGTTGAAATCCCAGAAGATCAGCCGGATGTTCGTCAGCTTCGGCTCGAAGTTGAGCGTGACGTCCATCGGATAGTTCGTGATGCCTACGCTGCCGCTCTGCACCTGCTCGGGCAGGAACAGCAGCGCACACGGCCCCACCCCCTTGCCCTCGCTCCCATCGAACACCCCGTCTGAGAACAGTATCCACCAGTCCCGCTTCGGCTCCAGCGGCTCCCGGTAGCCCCCGTTCTTTTCCTTCGCCTCGTGTCCCGGCGTCGTCATCGTTCGCAGGCCCTTCTTCTTCATATAGCTCGTGAAGAAGCTCGGGTAGCATCGCGCCATGACCTGCACCGACTTGATCTTCCTCTTCGGCCGCCAGGAGATCTCGGTAAACAGTGCGCGGCTGTCCGGCTCACCCAGAAACCGCAGCTTCAGCTCGGCCTCGGCCCCGTCCCACAGCAGGTCCAGAATACCGCGCCGGCCCTGTTCCATCACCGTCATGCTCTTCAGGGGCGCCTTCCCGATCTCCTGGCCGTTCAGCCGGACGAACAGGAACCCGCCGTGGTACCAGTTGCACGACGAAGGCCCCGGCATGCCCACATACCCCTCCGACCAGCCCACCTCCTGCGGCTGCGCCGGGTCAATCTTGCACAGATACCGCAGCGCGTACTTCACCGCTCCCGTGCTGATGCTGCTCGCCTGCTCCCGCATCACTTGTCCCTTGTACCGTGGGTCCGTGCTGGGCCGTTCGCTCTTCTTGATTGGTGCCACTATCACTCCGCCATTGTCCGCCTGCACCGTCACCGTCGTCAGCAGCGCACATACCAACGCCAGACTCATCGTCGCTCGCCTCCAGGGCTGCTAGGCTCCGCTTTCGGTCCACAACCTCAACTGCACCAAGCCCTTTCTCACTTCTCGCGCCGATTCCTGCGTATCTCCTTCGCCCACACTCGCCACAAGTCGGCAGGAAGTCCTCATTCGAACCGGGAATATCCCCCTGCTGCTCCAAGAGGCGAGCCCGCGTGGCAGCCTGCTCCCGCCACGCCGCTTTCAGTCCCAATCCGTGGGCCCGGACCGCCCCTTTGGCGTGAGCCCGCCCGGCCCGGATCTCATACAGGGGGAGACTAATGCGCAAGATCGTGACTTGTGCTCAGTGCGGACAAGACGTCCCCGCCGACGCCACGTACGCCGGTGTCGTCGGGGGCCAAGTGCGTGACTTCTACTGCCGCTCCTGCTACGAGGACCTCTTTGAGGAAGGCGGTCAGTTCACTCTGACCCCCGAGGAGGCCAATCGCGTCGCCATCGAGCACTTCGAAACCGAGGGCAAGGGGCGAGACCAGCGGGTGAAAGGCTGCTTCGGGTTCGTGCTGCCGCTCCTGCTGGCCCTCGTCCTGGCGGCTGTCATGATGGCGCGAGCCCTGCTCTAGCTTGCGCCCGAGGTCTGCGCTATGAAGGCCGTATGTCTCTTGCTGCTGGGAGGATTGTGCATGGGCGCTGAAGGCCTAGGCTCCAAAGACTTGCCTGCTGTTGACGGGCTCCGCTGGGTCGAACAGCCGGTCAAGTCCACGCTCGACGGCACCATGCAGCCCAACCTAATCGGCGTGCCCGAGGCGTACAACGGCCAAGCACCTCTGCCCCTGCTCATTGGCCTTCACACTTGGGCCGGCCAGTACCGGCAAATGGCGGAGCCCTACGGTCGCGAGGCCGCCCAACGCCGTTGGTTGCTCCTCCTGCCCCACTTCCGCGGGCCCAACATCCCCGGCAATCCCGACCCTCTCAAGGCCGGCGGCTCGCTCTATGCTCAGCGCGATGTCCTCGATGCCTTCCAGTACGTCAAAGCCAACTACCGCGTGGACGAGACGCGCGTCTATCTGCTCGGCGGCTCCGGTGGCGGCTACATGGCACTGCTCATGGCCTCCAAGTACCCCGAGTACTGGGCCGGCGTATCGTCGTGGTGCCCGGTTACCAATCTCAGGGCCTGGTACCGGGAGGGCCTGCCCGACCGCCAGAAGCAGCTTGAAGCGGTCTGCGGCGGCAAGCCGGGCGATAGCGCCGAGGTGGATTGGCAATACCTCGTGCGCTCGGTCTCCACGTTCTTGACCAACGCCGCCTGGGTGCCCCTGAGCCTTCACCACGGCGACCACGACCCGGTCATCCAACCCCAGCAGAGCAAGGACACCTGGGCCGTGCTCGCGGCCTTGCCCCGGCATCGCGCCACCTTCGAGATCTTCGACGGCGGCCACACGGCCAAGACACACGAAGGCTGCGACTGGCTGGCCCGGCAGCGCCACCCACAGGAGGTCCCCCGCGAGCTCTGGCTGGTGACCGACGAGGCGAAATGGTACTACTGGGCGCACCTCACCCCCGCAGGCCCCCGTCAACTGGCGAAATGTCATCTGAAGCTCGAGGGTGAGAACTTGCTCGTCGAGGCCCAGGGGCTGGACCAACTGGCGCTCGACCTTCAATCCCTCGGCGGCGAGGACTTACCGACGCTCACGGTTCGCGCCGGACTGCGCGAGGATACGCCGGAGTTCGTGCTCCATCTCACCATCAGCGGCATCAGAGCGCCTCACGGCGACGGGCCCTGGCGCTGGCAGCCGGAAGAACGCATCCTCGCCGCATCCGTTCGCGGCGGCAAGAGCCAGGAGTGGAAACTCGAGTTCTAGCGGTCCCTTCATAACCCTTGTACGAGCGCCTTTAGGCGCGACGGTAGTCTGAGGGCCTGTCGCCCCACTGAGGAGCAACCGATGACCGAACACAAACCGCTGGTGCTGGGATGGGTGATGGGGCCCATCGGTTGGATTCTGCTGGGAGCTCTTGCCGGCTGGCTGGCCGGCAAAGTCTTCACTGATGGCGAGCGGCCGCGCGGCTGTCTCGCGTACACCGTAATCGGCATCGTCGGCGCGTTCATTGGCGGCCTGATCATGACCCTGATCGGCGGTGCCGGCGTGACCGGCTTCAATCTGTACAGCATTTTCGTAGCCGTGCTGGGCAGCATCGTGCTCTTGTGGATCGTTCGCCTGGTCCGCAGGTAGCAACCTCGGAGGGATAACCATGTACGACGTTGTCTGTTTCGGCGAGGCGATGGTCCGCCTGATGCCTCCGGGCTTTCGGCGGCTCGAGCAGACCGAAGAGCTGGATGTGAAAGTCGGCGGCGGTGAGCTCAACGTCGCGGTCGGCGTGTCGCGGCTGGGCCTGAAAGCCGCCTGGGTCTCCCGCCTGCCCGAGAATCCCCTGGGCCGGATGATCCGCAACAAAGCCCGCGAGCAGGGCGTCTCCACCGAGCACCTCGTCTGGAGCAAGGAGGGCCGCGCCGGCCTGTACTTCCTCGAACAGGGCTCCGCCCCGCGCGCCAGTGCCGTCCTTTATGATCGCGCTCACTCGGCCATCAGCCTCATGCAGCCCGGCGAAGCCGACTGGGACGCCTGCCTGAAGGGCGCCAAATGGTTCCACGTCAGCGGCATCACCCCGGCCCTCAGCGCAAGCTGCGCCGCAGTGACCCTCGAGGCCCTCCGGAAGGCCAAGGAGCACAACTGCACGGTCAGCTACGACCTCAACTACCGCGGCAAGCTCTGGACGCCCGAACAGGCCGAGCAGTGCCAGACGCCGATGATGGACCTGGTGGACGTGCTGATCACCACCGAGGACGACGCCGACACCGTCTTCCACCAGCAGGGCGAGCCCGGCGACATCGCCAAACGCCTCCAGCAGCGATTCGGCTTCCAGGCCGTGGCGATCACCCTCCGCGAGATCCGCACCGTCTGGACCGGCGGCTGGACCAGCATCGTTTACGCCGACAAGCTGTACACGGACCGCACGTACACGCTCGAGAACGTGGACCGCGTCGGCGGCGGCGACTCCTTCAGCGCCGGCCTAATCTACGGGCGCTTGACGCAGAACTCCTGGGAAGCCGGCCTCAAGTGGGGCAACGCCTTCAGCGCCATCAAGCACTCGATCCCCGGCGACCTCAACTGGGCCACCCGCGAAGAGACCGAGAAGCTCATGCAGCAGGAGAAGTTCAAGATCCAGCGGTAGAACCAAACAAATTGCATCTAAAGGCCCTCGCACAGGGGTAGCCGTTGACTGTAGCATAACGTAGAGCGCTCTGCTGGCCGTTCGCGGCCCGCCTTCACCCGCGACCCTCCCTTCCTGGAGCGGCCGCGATGGGGTTGGGGCCCCATCCGGCCCGCCTGTTATCTTTGGCCCTCACCCTCCAACCTCGAAGGCCTTCACCTCTCCCTTCTGCGTCGCCAGCAGCACCTCCGGCCCGGGCAGTCCCTCGATGCACGTGGGCCTCCCCGTAACCTTGCCCAGGCGGATCACTTGCCCCTTGCCGTCGAGCACCACTACACTGCCGTCCTCACAACCGACAATAATCCACGGCAGCTTGGCGCCCTGCGGCGTCATGCACTTCATCACCGTCGGCGGCCTGTCCAGGCGCGTGGCCCACAGCTTCTCGCACTTGTAGTTCAGCGCCACAATCAGCCCGCTGGACGTGGCCGCCAGGATCTCCTTCTTTCCATCGCCGTCCAGGTCGGCAATCTCCAGGTCGCGCATGTTCTTGGTCGGAAACCGTGCCCCCGGGCCGGAAATCCGCGCTCCCGGCCCGAAGCTGGCGTCGTACAGCGGCTTGCCGTCCACGGTCCACACGGTCACCCGGTTCCAGGTCCCGTTGATCTCGCTGATGACCTCTTTGGTACCGTCTCCGTCCAGGTCCTCGCAGAACAGGTGGTAGCGGTTCATGCTCGACCAGCCGCCCACATATGTGTGGCCGGGCGGCACCGAATAGAACCCTCGCTCGCCGGGATCGAGCTTCTTGTTGTTGATGATCCTCACCGTGTTGGTCCCGTTGTACTTGCGCGCCGCCAACAGGTTCACGCTTCCGTTCGGCCCGGGCACCAGGGCGAAGAGCGACACCGTGCCCCAGAATTGCGGCATCCGCTTGATCAGCTTGCCGTTCTCGTCCAGGATCTCCAGCGTGCACGCGCTCCCCACGAACGCCTGGCTCTTGCCGTTGAGGAACACGCCGGTGGCCAGCCCGTGGATTCCCTCGTGTCCCGGCGCCGTCTTGAACCAGTAGTCCTTCGCGGCCCGGAACACCGCCGGGTCCATCACCGAGGTGAACACCCACTTGCGCCGCCCCTGCTCGTCGAAGGCGATCACCTGCTCGTCGGCGCAGCCGACCAGCAGCAGCTTGTGCTCCGGCCACCAGTGCACCAAGCG
>JALGUG010000221.1 GCA_029820995.1 Candidatus Zipacnadia bacterium | reverse complement strand
AGCCGGTCGCGCCTGGTGTGGCACGGGTCATCTTGACCCGTGTGTGAACAGGGGCGAGAGGTTCGAGCGGTTTGGAGGGGCCGGAGTACGAGCGGCCGCGGAGCGGTCGCGAGTGTCGGGTCCGAGAGCCCTACGGCGGGCCGGATGGGGCCCCTGCCCCATCACGGCCCCTCCAACGTAGGCGCGTGCGGCATTCGGGCCCTCCGTTTGTGATCCTGAGAGGGGCGGCCCTAAGGCGTTACTTGCGCTTTCGGGTTCTGCGGGCGCTCTTCAGCGTCTTGTCGCGGAACTTGCGCGCGCGGTTCAGGTAGACGTTGTACGGCTCCAACTCGAACTCCTGGATGAGGTCTGCGACAGTGACGTCGTCCATGAGCGAGGCGAGAGTGAAGTGGGCCTCGGGGGAGTAGACCTCGATGTCCACGCCGGCGCCGTACTTCTTGACGATATCCGGGATTCTGCCCTGGTTGTAGTCGAGGTGAAACTGCCAGCGGTCCATGTTGACGGTGGCGGTCGCAATGGGCGGCACGAGGCCGCCGGCGACCTGAGGGATGATCGGGCCGGTTTCCTTGAGGGTGCGGCCGCTCATGTCAATGATGTAGCTGTGGCGCGGGCAGGAGCTGACGATGTAGGCGCCGATGTCGCGGGCCCAGTGGCGGAGGCGCTCGCCGGCGACGAACATCGAGGCGAAGATCACCATGCGCGCACCGTTGCGCGCGAGGCATTGGCTGACCTCGACGAACTTCATGTCGAAGCAGATCGCGGCCCCGACCGGGCCGAAGTCGAGGTCGAAGGCCGGGGCGTCCAGGCCCGGGATAACGCCGTGCTCCATCTCGCCGATGGTGGGCTGGTACTTGTGGTATTTGCCGATAACGTGCCCCCGGCGGTCAATGAAGGCGGCGGTGTTGTACAGCTTCTTGCCGCGGCGCTCGAAGATGGGGCAGACGATATACATCTTGTGCTTCTTGGCCAGCTTGGCGCACATGTCAGTGGTCGGCCCGGGGATCGGCTCGGCGTGCTCGTACATGTCGTCGCCGAGGCCCAGGCCGTTCCAGACTTCGGGCAGACAGACGATGTCCGGCTTGGCCTGGGCCGCCTGCTCGATGAGTGTGCGGGCCTTCTCGTGCGTTCGGGCAAGGAAGTCGTCGTGGCGGTAGTTCTCGCCCTTCTCAACGGCGTTGTAGGCGATGGTGGACACGGTCACGTACTTGGCCATGCTGTCTTACTCCTGAGCGAGATGATGTGTGACGGCCTCAGACTTTCTTCACGAGATCGAAGTACCCCAGTTGCTCGAGCTCGCGTTGGAAGGCGGCGGACTCGTCTTGTGTCAGCGGCCGGAGCGGCGGGCGGCACTCGCCGGCCTCATAGCCGAGTAGGTTGAGGGCGACCTTGACGGCCGGCAGCCCGCGGTATCGCAGCAACAGGCCGGTGAACTTCTGGACCAGGAGCTGGGTTTGCGTCGCCGCCTTCAGATCGCCCGCTTCCCACTCGCTCCACATCCTGCCGTACAGATTCGGCATCATGTTGTAGGTGCTGCCGATGCCGCCCTTGGCGCCCATGACCAGCGCCGGCACAAGCTGTTCGTCGCGTCCGTACAGGAGCTGGCAGGAACCGTTGCCGCAGTCCATCAGCCGCCGCATCTGGAACAGATCGAAGTCGGTGTACTTGATACCCACGACACCGGCCTCGCTCATCAGGCGCTCCATCAGGTCCGCGTAGATGTAGATGTGCGTCATCGGCGGCAGGTGGTAGGCGAACACGGGGAGGCTGGTGGACTTGACGATCTGGGCGTAGTGATAGACCAGCGAATCGTCATCGGTGCCGAAGAAGAAGGGCGGCAGTGCGCCCACAGCCGTGGCGCCGATGGACTCAGCGTGCTGCGCGAGCTCGAGGCACTCCAGCGTCGAGAGGGAGCCGATGTGGACCAGTGTCCGGCCGCGGTCTCCGAGGTGATCCACGGCGACCTCGGCGACCCGCTTGCGCTCGGCGGTATTCATCAACACTCCCTCGCCTCCGCCGCCGCACACAAACAGCCCCTTGATGCCGCCGGCGACCTGGAAATCAATGAGCTCACGGAAGGCTTGCTCGTTGAAGTTGCGGTCGGCGTCAAAGGGTGTGACGATCGCATTGAACAATCCTGTTAGCTCGACCATGATCAGTTCTCCTCGTTATTGAGCTTCGTTCCGGACCGGCACACGGAGGCCCTGCGCGAGTCGCGTCCTCTTGGTTCGTCAGCAGTGACAGGGCGGCCTCCCGGCAGGGCGGAGGCTGATGCTAAGGAGCGCCCAGCACCTCCAGGAGGCGGGTGCACTCGGGCGGAAGCGCGGTCGCGAATTCATCGTGGGCCACGGAGATGCGCTCGCCGGTAACGACGTCCTGCAATTGCCAGGGCTTGCCGGCGGCGAGGCCGAGGATTGTGGGGTCGCAATGGACCGTGACGGAGGCCGGCTCCGTGGCGGTGTTATGGAGGGCGAGAGTCTTGATGTCGGGATAGGCGTAGACAAAGGCGGCCGGGCTGCCGAGGGCGTCGAGGCGGGAGGCCTCAGCCTCCCGCTGGGCGGCCCAGAAGACGGCTCGGCGGAAGAGGCGATCGTAGGAGCCCTCGCGTGAGTAGCCGGCGAAGTACACGCAGCGCCCCCGACCGACAGACCGCGCGACTAAACCGGGGAAGAGCTTCCCGTCGGGCCGGCGGAGGAAGTAGAGGATGTCTTGTGATCCCGTCGCCGAGGTTGATACCGCGCCGCCGAGGCCCGACACCAGCTTCGTCTCCTGGGCGAGGAAATGCTGGGCTGCGGAGCGGGCGGAGATGAGGACGGAGGCGCCGGCTTCGGGGTTTAGCTCGCCGCCGACATCGGCGAGGAGCGAGGCGTCAGCGGCCAGGGGGTGATACTCGGGCGTGCCTTCGCCGGTGACGCCGAGGAGGTCGGCGAGGGGCCAGTGTAGCTGCTGGCCGCCGTAAGCGCCCGGCGCCTGGAGGCCGATGAAGCCGCCTCCCTGCTGAACGAAGTCCCTGACGGCTCGGACGACGCGGGGCGATTTCCACCAGTGACCACCGTTTTGGGCGGTGTTGGGCATGCCGTAGCAGTACAGCACATCGGCGTTCTCAGGGATGCCGCTTTGCTCGATTTCGAGCAGGCTGAGGAAATGGACGCGGATCGGCAAGCTCGTCAGAGGGACCAGGCGGGCCTCACCCCAGGGGCGCCAGGAGTACTGCCGGCCCCAGACGTTGACGACGTACAGGTCAAGGTCCGCGGTCCAGGCCGATTGTCCGGCGAGGTGATCGGCCAGGAGGCGGAACTCGTCATTGATGTCGGCCATGGCTTGCACGAGGTTGTCCCGGACGGCGGTCTCCGGATTGCCTGCGGCGTTGTCAAAGGGCATCCAGTAGAGGCCGGAGATCGGCTTGGTGAGCATGCCCCGGCGGACGTTGGCCCAACCGGCGCGGAGGTGACGCGCAAAGGCGGGATTGCCGACCTTGTGGGCGTAGACCCAGTCCACACGAAATCGGCGGAAGGTGTCGCCGGGGAAGTCGCAGAGCGCGCGCATGGTGACGGGGTCGCCGGCGGGCTTGTCGGTTTGGTCCAGGCGTCCCTCGGTTAGAGCGCCGAGGAAGGGCTCGATGCCGACGTGGCAGTCGCCCCAATAGAGCCAGGACTTGACGCCGTGCTTGCGACAGGCCTCGGAGGCCTGTCGGAGCCAGGCATTCATCTGCGGGTGGACCCACGACATCCACTGCAGATACTCGCGCGGGACGTCGGCTTCAATGGTGTGGGGAGCGTTCACGAGCCAGCGGGGGTCGAACGTGATGCCGGCGGCTTGCTCGAACCGGGCCAGGCGCTCCGGGCGGCCGACCAGAGTGTAGGCTTCCCAATCCCAGACGCCCTGCGGGGTGGGGCCGGGGTAGGCGAACCCGAGGTCGTCGAACCAGAAGGTGTCGAGGACGCCGTCGAAGGGCGTGAGGAGTTCGTCAATCATGCGGACGCCCTGGGGCTGGAAGTCGGGGAGCAGCACATCGGCGAGGCCGGGCGCCCAGGTGAGGAAGTAGACGGCATAGCTGTGGCCGACGATGGCGTGCTGGATGGTGACTTGCTTGAGATCCTTGCTGACCGACCAGCGGCCGGCCGCGAGGAACTCGCCCGAGGTCTGATCGAGCACGCGCCAATGCTCTTGGGGATCATACCGCCGGCAAATTCGGGCGCCGCCCCAGGTTGGAGAGACTACGGGAACCGTGACCGAGTCGGCCTCGGCCTGGACGGGCTTGGTGACCCAGTAGCCGACCTGGGCCTGCTCCGGGTGGTCCTTGAGCCAAGATGCAGAGTGGACCGGGACGCCGGCGAGCAGGGCAGTCTTGTATCCGGCGTCTTTCCAGGCTTTGAGACCCTCCGGAGAAGCGGAGCCGTGGCCGGAGACGAGCTCGTTGGCGCCGAGCTTGTGGGCCCAGGGGAAGGCCTCGCGGGCGCGGTCGGCGTCGCCGGGCCAGCTCATGGTGAGGCGGATGTCGTGGCTCGCCGGGTGCGAGCGGACGAACTTGTGGAGGCGCTCGCGATAGGCGGCCTCGCCGGAGGACAGGCTGTCCGCGAGACGGCGCGCTGCGGCGAGGCGAGCGTAAGCGGCCTCGGTGTCGCGTTGGGCGGCAGTCTCCACAATGCGGCCGAGCAAGGCTTGCAGGATGGTTGCCCGGGCGCGAAACTCAGCGTTCTCGGCGGCCTGGTCCGCCTCGCGCTGCAGGGCGGTATGGGCGGCACTAATCTGGCGCAGTTGATCGCCGACATTCTTGACCGGCGTGCTGAGGCCGGCGACCTGTTGGTTGCCCTCGCCGAGGAAGACGATATTTAGCGAACAGTTGGCACGTTTGACGGCGGCGGGATCGGGCCGATGTTCGGGGTCTGGGCGGCGCGGCGCCGGCGGCAATTGGCTTGCCGGCAGACCGGCGGAGGCCAGGTCGGCACGGGGGAAGTCGGCGGACGTCAGAACCTTCCCGGCGCCGTCGCGGGCCGTGAGGCGAACGGAGCGGACCACGGCGGGCAGGCGCCGCACATCTAGCTGGAGCTGGATGGTCTCCTGCGGCAGGAGATTGTGCTGCGAAATAAGCGGGCGGTATTCGCGGACGAGGTCGGAAATGCGGATCTCGTCGAGACGGGCCGGGAGGAAGGCGGTCCAGCCGTCGTGCGAGCCAAAACAGCCTCCGCCCCCCTTGGCGTAATCGCCCTCGGCGGAGTGCTGGGTGGTGCCGATGAGCCGGCCATCGAGGAAGATGGAGGTCTGGCGGTTCTCGTCGTGCGTCAGAGCAACGTGATGCCAGTGGCGAAGGGGGATCTTGGGCCCGGGGATCAGGTACCAGCGGATGGGGAAGGAGGCGGCGCGATAGCCGAAGCTGAAGGTGCCCTGGTCCGGGGCGACCTTGAGGTAGAAGCGGGTTCCCAGCGACCACAGGGAGCCACCGCGGCCGGACTCGGGCCAAAACCAGAGCTCCACGGTGAAAGGCTGATTGAAGGCGAAGCGAAGAGCCTCGTGAGGTTTCAGTGATAGCGAGGGTTTCACTCCACGGCCGGTCTGAACCCCGCCGCCGAACATGGCGTGCGCCCGCTTGACACCGCCGACCAGTTGAGCCGTAATGGGGAGTTGACCAGCGTTGGCCGCGATGTCTCCGGCCTGATCCAAGTGGAGCAAAACGAGTGTGTGTTCGTCGGGCTCGTATGGCAGGAACCAGTTTTCGGATGCGAGAACAGCCAACGATGCAGGGACGAAGGACAGCAGTGCGAGAGATGAACGGAGCATAAGCATCAGCCTTTCCCGTGTGAGGCCAGCGGGTCGAAGGCGCGCGAGCTGGGAACCTCGGATGGCTATTCGGCGGGGAACGGAGCACAACCTCGTGGCGAAACGCGACTGCGAGCAGGCGGAGTGGCGGATGTTGAGGAAGGACTAGCTGCGCCGAGCAAGAGCCCCAGTCAGCCGCGGGCGGCCCGCGTATCGAAAGGATGGTGAGAATTGTGGATGAGGTGCTGCTACGCGCCACGCAGCACGCGCTGATGATCACCGGTTTTGTGATGGTGATGATGCTGGTGATCGAATACCTGAACGTACTGACGAGAGGCGCGTGGCAAGAGCGGCTGCGGCAGCACAGATGGGGTCAGTACCTGCTCGCGGCAGTGCTGGGCCTGACGCCCGGATGCCTGGGCGCGTTTGTGATGGTGGCGCTGTACTCACACCAAGTGGTTACGTTCGGGGCGCTGGTCACGACGATGATCGCGACCAGCGGCGACGAGAGCTTTGTCATGATGGCCATGTTTCCCACGAAGGCGTTATGGCTGATGGCGTTGCTGGGAGCGATCGGCATTCCGATAGGGATTGTGGCGGACCTTGCGCTCAGGGGACGCCGGACGCAGCAGGCGCTGGCCTGTGAGGGCTTCGACTTCCACGAGGCCGCGGCGTGCGATTGCCTTCCGCAGGGCCGGATTGTGCAGCAGTGGCGAGAGTGCTCGTCGGCCCGAGGTATTCTTTCTTCCGTACTGGGGCTGTTTGTGGCGGCAGTTCTTGTGGGTCAGATCGGGCCGGAGGAATGGAATTGGATCCGCGTGACGTTGGTCATGGTAGGCAGCGCGGGTCTGTTCATCGTTGCCACGGTGCCGGACCACTTTCTGGAGGAGCATCTGTGGAAGCACGTGGCCAAGCAACACGTGCCGCGGGTGTTCCTGTGGACGCTAGGGGCGCTCATACTCGTGGAGTTGCTGCAGAGCCACTTGAGCGTGCAGGCATGGCTGCAGCAGAGCCGCCTGCCGGTTATGCTGATCGCCTGTCTGGTGGGGATCATTCCCGAATCAGGGCCCCACCTGGTGTTTGTCACGCTGTACGCCCGCGGAATGACGCCGTTCAGCGTGTTGCTGGCCAGCTCGATCGTCCAAGACGGGCACGGGATGCTGCCGATGCTGGCCCACTCGGGGCGGGCGTTCGTGGCCGTGAAGGCGATCAACCTGCTGATCGGACTGGTGGCCGGTTTGCTGGGGTACCTGATGCACTGGTGACGCCGGGGGGCGGCAAGTGGCGCAGGTAAAGGGCGTCACCGGGAGAAGTCAGCGGCGCAGTAACTGATTCGCAGCGATTAGAGGGAGTGAATACGATGGGATTGAGAGTCGGTTTCGTGGGTGTGGGCGGGATCGCCAAGCGGCATCTGAAGGCCACAAAGAAACGTGACGATCTGGAGATGGTGGGGTACTGCGACGTGGCCCTCGAGCGTGCCGAGGCCGCAGCCAAGGAGTACGGCGGCCAGGCCTACCAGGACTTCAATGCGCTGTATGACCGAGAGAAGCCGGATGTCGTGGTAATCTGCACGCCGCCATTCGCGCACGGGGACATCGAGGAGGGAGCGGCCAAGCGCGGGATACCGTTCTTTGTGGAGAAGCCGGTGGCGGTGAACATGGAGTTGGCGAACCGGGTGGCGAAGGCAGTGAGGGACGGCGGCATCGCGACGCAGGTGGGGTACATGTTTCGGTTTGCGGAGCCGCTGCTGAAGGTGCGGGACCTGCTGCAAGAGCGGAGGCCGGCGATGGTGCAGGCGCACTACTACATGCCGGGGCTGCCGCGGCCAAGCTGGTGGCCGAAGATGGAGCTAGGGGGCGGACAGCTCATCGAGCAGGCGACGCACATGCTGGACCTGGGGCGGTTCCTGGCGGGCGACGTGGTGAGCGTGAGCGGCCGGACGGCACGGATTCGCGACTGGACGCCGCCGGCGAACTACGAACCGGAGGAGGGGCTGCTGAAGTACGCCGAGGG
>JALGUG010000220.1 GCA_029820995.1 Candidatus Zipacnadia bacterium | reverse complement strand
CCGCCCGGCGGATCAGCTTGGCACTCGTGGCAGGAGGGCCGGGACTCGCCCGCGAAGCACACCTCCGTGAGCGCACTGCGACAGAAAGGAATCCGTTTATGAAGCAAGCTCTGCTCCACGGGCCGCACGATCTGCGGGTCGAGGAGGTGCCGGACCCGGAGCCGGGCGAAGACGGCGCCGTTGTCCGGATCCGGCGCTGCGCGATTTGTGGCAGCGACACGGCGCTGTATGAGGGGCGCAAGGCGGCGCAATACCCGTTCCCATTGGGGCATGAGGCCAGCGGGGAGGTAGTGGCCTGCGGGCCGAAGGCCCCCGGCGTGGCGGAGGGGGACCGCATCACCGTCTGGTGCCATTTCGGGGCGCTGGCGGAGTTCACGTGCCTTCGACCGGAACGGCTCGCCGTCGGACATCTGGGCGCCACCGTCACCTTCGACCAGGGAGCCAGCGCGCAGCTTCTCTGCGCGTGCCTGCGGGGCGTGGATACGGCAACGATCACGCCGAACTCGAAGGTTCTCGTGCTCGGTCTGGGCGGCGTGGGGCTGATGACCTTCCAGGGCGCACGGGCCTTCGGGGCGCCGATCGTTCTCGGAGCCGATCCGTTGCAGTTACGACGCGAAGTGGGCGTCAAGCTCGGGCTGGAGGCGGTCTTCGATCCGAGCGCGGAGGGCTGGGACCGTGCGATCGCTGAGCACTTCGGCCCGCTCGATATCGTCTACGATTGCATGGAGAACGACACCACGCCCGCAGGCGACACGCTGGGGCGCGCGCTGCGGTTGCTGCGGCCTCAGGCTGAGTACGTGATGATCGGGCTCGGCGACCGGCCGCGCCGGCTCGTGCCGACCGAGCTGGTAGATCGGCAGGTGACGATCAAGCCTTCCTTCGCCACGTTGGAGCGCACTCGCGAACTAATGAATCTCGGCCTGAAGTGGATCGCCGACGGGACCGTTGACGTGGACACCATGACGACCCACCGCTTTGCGCTGGATCAGGCGCCCGAGGCCATGCACGTGGTCGCGGAACGCGGGCCGGACCTCCTGAAGGTAATGATCCATGTCTACGACGACTGAACTGGCGCCGACCTGGGCCGCAGTGTTGGTGTGCGCTCTGCTGAGCGGGCAAGTCGCGGCCCAGCCGCCGCCCCTGGTCGTCGTGATCAACCGGGCCAGCCCGGC
The DNA here is from genome assembly GCA_029820995.1 of Candidatus Zipacnadia bacterium. Taxonomy (GTDB): domain Bacteria; phylum Armatimonadota; class Zipacnadia; order JALGUG01; family JALGUG01; genus JALGUG01. The sequence continues at coordinate 6,597 of JALGUG010000220.1, read as the reverse complement.
CTCCCTCGAGATCGGCGCTTACTATGCCCGCCAGCGCCGGATCCCCGGTCGGCAGATTTGTCGGCTAGAGGCGCCCGCGCAGGAGGAAATCACCCGCGCCGAGTTCGACGAGACGATCCGGGCGCCGCTTGAGGCTTTCCTGACCCGATCGGGCCTGCGGAACCGGATCAACTATCTGGTTACCACCAAAGGCGTTCCCCTGAAGATCACAGATGGGGCCGCCTCGGCGTCAGTGGATTCCGAGCTCTGCCTGCTGTTCCGCGACTACGACCCGAAGGACTGGGTGCTGAACCCGTACTACGGGGCCAATGAGCCCTTCGCGCGGAGCAAGTACGGCCTGTATTTGGTCACCCGGCTGACCGGGTACACCGTAGAGGACGCCAAGGGCCTGGTGGACCGGGCGCTGGCGGCCGAGGCGAGCCCGCGGACGCGGGCTGAGGCGGGGCAGTTCGTCCTGGACGTGTCAGCGGAGCGCGATCGGAGCGCGGGGCACGCCAAGGGCAACGATGCCCTGCGGCTGGCCGCCAATGTGCTGGACTACCTGGGCGCCACAGTCAAGCTGGAGCGCACGGACCGATTCCTGACGGGCGAGAGAGACGTCATCGGGTACGGCAGTTGGGGCAGCAATGACCCTCATCACGAGAATCACGGCGAGCCCCTGTTCCAGTGGCGTCCGGGCGCCATTGCCACGACCTTTGTCAGCACCAACGGGCGAACCTTCACGTCGCCGCCGCAGTATGGACAGTCGCTGGTGGCGGACCTCATCGCCGAAGGCGTGACGGGCGTGTGCGGCAACGTGTACGAGCCGCTGCTGTCGGCGGTGGCCATGCCGGACCTGACTTTGCCGGCGTACGCGCGGGGCCACACGCTGGCCGACAGCTTCTACATGGGACTGCGCTGCCTGAGCTGGATGGAGGTCATCGTCGGCGACCCTCTGTGCCGCGCCTTTCGGAAGGACTACACGCCGGCGCTGGAAGTGCAGACCGTCCGTCCGCAACCGGACACGGGCACCGGAGGCCTGGTGGAGCCGTACTACGACACGAACAACGTGCTCTGCGGTCTGCGCTGGGGCGACCACCTGTGGTTCGGGACCACGACCGGCATCCGCTGCTACGACCTGCTCGAGCAAGCGTGGCGCCTGCCCGAGACTCGCGGCGTGCCTTCGCCGGGGCGGTACTACCTGGTGGCGGCGGACAATGTGCGCCTGTACTTCGCGCTCGTGCCGCGGGGACGTCGAGGCGCGGCGCTGGTCACGCTGAACTGGACGTCTCGTCAGTGGCGGCGCTTTGAGCTGCCGGTGGGCCTGGGGCGGAACATCACCGCTCTGGCGGCGGCCCAGGGGATCGTCTGGATCGGTACGGAGCGCGGTGTGGCCAGGTCGCGCCTGGCGGGGGAGGAGTGGGAGGAGATCTCTCTCCCGACGGGCGCTCGGCTCCCGGTGACAGCCCTGGCAATGGAGGGAGACGCCGTTGTGGCCGCCGATCAAGACGGCGTCTATCAGTGGCAACCCGGGCAGGCGGCCTTCTCGCTGTTGTGGCGCGACAACAGCATCGCGCCGATCACCGATCTGGCGGTGGTGAAGGGCAAGGTCTGGGTCGTGGGCGGTGGCGGAGTTCGCGAGGTTGAAGCCCGCTCGGGCATGGCGCGGCGCTATGACGGCCCGATCTCGTTCACTGTGGAAACCAGGGCCTTCTCAGCCACCCTCCCGCGGCCCTTGGGCAGCCGACGCAATTTGGAGATTAGAGATAAGCGCGGGAACCTGGTGGACTTCGGGCTCCCGGTTCTGGCCCCCGATGATCCGACGCTACTGCAATTCGGTCGGCCGGACCTCGTGCGCGCCGGAACCTATTTCGTCCAGTCGGCCAGCACCGTGCTGCCGTCGGAGGAGTGCCTGCAGGTCGAGGCCGAGGGCCCGGACCTGTACATTCTTACGCGCTCCGGCCTGGTGCACCATAACGTGGATCGCGGGACGTGGACGGATCACACCGCCATGTCCGCGGCCTCCGGCTTTCTGCGCGCCGGATCGGACGTCTGGTACTGGTCTCGGACGGGCGTTCAGCGAGTGGATAGCAGTGGACAGGTAGTCGAGCATCAGACGGAGGTGCCCGGAGACACCGCTGCCGTCGCGCTCGCGGGCGGAGACGTCTGGCTGGCCAGCAGCAGCTTTGGATTGCATCGGCTGGAGGGGCCCGATTTCCGGCGGATGACGCGGGTGAGCGGGCCGGCGGATACCAAGACGGTTTATGCCCTGGAGGCGACAGGCGACAACCTGTGGATTGGGACTCGCGCCGGGCTGGCGCAGCTCGATCCCGCCACCGGGCTCGTGGTCCCGGCTCCTCTGCCCGGCGCACCGAGGCAACCGGTCTATGCACTCGCCGAGCAAGCCGGGCTGCTTTGGATGGGTCTGCAGCGCGGTCTGTGGAGCTATGAGCCCAGCGCCGGGACCTGGGCGCGGCATCTCTCTAAGGATCTGCCGCTGGCCTTGCCCTCGGTGACCGACATCCGGCCCGACGGATCGGACCTGTGGGTTCGCTGCGCGCGCGGCGAGGAGGCTCGAAATGTCTGGTACCGCTGGGCACGGGCGACGGACACCTGGACTGTCGGGCACCCCCTGGTGGACCGAGCCTTCGCGGGGCGCGTCTATCACGTCCTGCCGACGGCGCAGGCGTTGATTCTGACCAACGACCGCGGCGTGCTGGTGCGCGCCAGAGGCGAGAAGCAGGCGACGCTGTTTGAGCTCACCTCCGACCCGTCGGCGCGGTTGACGCTGCGCATCAGTGACACTTGGTACTGGTACGGCCTGGGAACGCTGGTGGTCTATGCGGCACGCGTCAACGGACAAGACCTGTGGCTGGGCACCAACCGGGGCCTGATGCGCCTGCAGCTTGGCACGGGAAGACTGCACCTGTGGAATGCGGCCAACGGGCTGGCGGACGACCGGGTGTGGTCGCTGGACATCGCGCCCGATGGGACGATTTGGGCGGGCTCGCCCAACGGCCTGAGCCGGGTGAGGCCTTCAGGAGAGTGAGTTGACCCCAATGCAAGGTTGGCAGGAAGGCCCCGGGCCGGGATTGCTGGCGCTGGTGGGCTTGCTGGTGGTCTTGGCTGCGTTCGTCGTAGTCGGCTTCCGCTGGGTAGAGCACGAGCGGGCCGGCGTAACGCCGACAGCTCCCAGGGCCGCGCCCGCCAGGCCGGCGAGCCGGGAATACACGCCCGCCCCGGCAGCCGAGGCCGCGGGCCGCATCGCGCAGCAGCCGACGCAGGTCCTGCGCGATCTGAAGCTAAAGCCGCTGGCGCTGTTCCCGTTCCTGGGCCGGGCGGCAGGCGCGTCGGACACCGCCGGCGGCAAGTGGGTCGCAGTGGACCTGATCGCGGAGCATCGGAGGCCGCCGGGGGAGGCCTTTCGCGGGCTGCAAGTGGAGCACTTCCTGCTGACCGACCCGGATACCGGCGAGGAGAATCAGCCGCTCGACCTGGTGCCGCTGGAGCTGGATGGCAAACCCTCGGCCCAGCCGCCCTTCACCTTGTCGCCGTCCCGCGTTCTGCTTCTGTACCACGTGAGCGAGATGCTGAGGCGAGCCGAGTTCTCATATTGGCCGGAGAAGCTGGGGGATCTGATCCTGCAACCCGCCGATAGCCCGGCGGCGCTGAGGTCCCGGGAGCTAACGGGGCTGAAGGCCCGATAGGACCCGGGCGCGGACCTCGCCGCGATTCTACCACCCGGCAAGAGTTGTGGTGGTCTTGACGGTCATGGACATGGCCACCTGCGTGGCTTGCCCGCCGGTAAGGGCGGGCTCGCTCATGGTCATGCGCGAGGCGACAGTGCCGGTGGTGCGCACCGGTCGGCCCAGGTCCACGGCAAAGAGCGTGGTGTTGCTCCCCTGCTGTGAGCCGGTAATCCCCAGTGCTTGAGCCAGTTGCAGATTGAGGTTAAGCGGCACGGAGTAGCTGCTGACGATGCGGGCGCAGCGGCGGCCGTTAACCGTTTGCAAGCCGACCAGCCGCGACGAGGACTGGATCGAAATCTGCTGGCCGGAGGGCGAGGCGAGCGTGGTGATGTCGGTCCAATTCTGGCCGACCTTCACGGCTCCGCGCGGCAGACCAAGGTTCCGGGCGGTGCTGAAGAACTTGGAGAAGTCGAACAGCATTACCTGGTCGCTCAGATTGCCGAGGCCACTGAAGGCCCCTGAGCCAAGCCCGCCGCCCAGGCCACCCAGAAGGCTCTCGAGCCGGCCCAGGCTGGCCGAAGCCGGTGCGGGGGTGGTGGCGGGCGGCGCCGCAACCTGGCTGCCGGAGATCTGCCCGTTGGGCGTCATGATGACTGTGACGGGCGGAAAGGTGAGGTTCACCGGCAGCGGCTGTCCGGCCCACTGAGCGTTGACCTTCGACTGGGTGACGGTCGTCGTGACCGTCATCCGGCCCACGCTGTCCACACTGCGCACGGCCTGCCGATAGCGCAGCTCGCCGGTCATCGTGACCGGCGAGGTCCGGCCCATCGCCTGAACCGTGCCATTGCCCTCCAGGCGGGTCACATAGTCCAGCACCTCGCCGGGCCGCAGCTTGTACGCGAGCTGCACCGCCTGCGCCCACGCCGGCGCTGTGATGAAAAGCAAGGCGAGCACAAATGGTTTCCGCATGGCGCAGCCCTCCTGGAAGCTGTGACAACTAGGTTATTCCCCATTCGGCCGCCTCTGCCCTCGAGTTAATGTCGGGCGCCTCACGGGGACGCGTTCCAGCCGCCACAAACTCTTTGCTTAAGGCCGCCACCGTCTAGCCCGAATTCCCCTTCGCCTCATCTTGTGTCTGAGTGGAGGGAACCCATGCTTCGGTCTCAGGTGCCTGTGGCAGCCGTTGCGGTGATCCTGGCCGGTATATCCGGCTGGGCGGACGCGCAGCAAGGGAGACTGCCGGGAACGGACGACGGCACGATCCAGTTCCTGCGGAACGGCAGCTTTGAGTGTTACGACAGCGCGGCCCGCAGCTTCCCGCCCTGGAAGCTGCAGCGGCTGAAGGGGGAATGCACGGTCGCGCCGGACTCAAGCGTGGCCCGCGACGGCCGAGTGAGCGCGCGCGTCACGTTCGGCGGGCGGGGCGGCGAAGTCACCTTTGCGCAGCGGATCAGCCACCGCGGAGAGCTGGCCGGCGACCGGCGGCCGGATGCGGATGAGGTGATCCGTTCCGTCGTCCGGTTCCGGACCGACATTGGCAGCCCGCAGGACGTGCACATAGCGGGCACCTTGAACACCGAGGGCTTCTGGAAGTACCGCCTGGGTGAGCCGCAGGACGAGGGCGGCGGGTGGCAGCGGATTGAGAGCGTGATGTACCTGCCGGCGGGGAACTACTTCGACGGCGGCGTCGTCTTTTCGTTTCAGGTCAAGGGCCGCGGCGGATCGGTATGGGTGGACGGCGTCGAGGTCTCCCGCTACCATCCCGACCCCGGCCGGGTCATGCAGCCCTCAGCCCACTGGCTCCCGCCGAAGCCGCGCGGGCCGGTAGTGCCGATTGCGGACGGGGCCACGCGGCTGAGTTTCGACCTGGGCACGGGCGCGCTTGTGGGTCTGGGCAACCGGGACACGAACAGTTCCTTCTTTCAGGGGGGCCTGCCGCTCTCGCTGCCTTTTCGGATCCAGTTCATCGGGAAGGCCCGGCCCCCGGTGCGCCCGGTGCTGGTCGGCTGCGAAGGCCTGTCGGACGCGCACGGAACCGGGTTCAGGTTCCGGTATGCCCTGGACGAGGGTCGCATCAAGGTGGCCTACGCCGTACGGCTGCGCGACGGTCAGGCGGTGTGGAACCTGTACATCCGCAACGAGTCCGACGTGGTCATCGTGCGAGCGGACTTTCCGCTGCTCTGCGGTCTGCGGCTCGGGCCCGACGGTGCCGATGATCGGCTGGTCCGCCCGCATGCCCTGGGCGAGCAGACCGTGAATCCGGCGCAGACCGTGAAGCCCGACTCGCACTACGTGGGCGGTGCCGCGATGACCTGGATGGACCTGTGGCAGCCCCGGTCCGGAGGCGGCGCCGAGGGCCTGTACCTGGGTTGTCACGATCCGGTCCGCGATCGCATGAGCCTGCGGACCTTTCACTTCGCCGACCACGCCGGCTACGGCCTGTCCCTGGCCCGCGATCTGCACCTTGGGCCGCAAGAGGAATGGACCTCCGGGCCATATGTCACTCTGGTCCACGACGGCGACTGGCACCGGGGCGCGGATGCGTATCGCCAATGGGTGCGCACGATTCTGCCGCAGCCGGAGACGCCGTACTGGGTGCGGATGATGAGCAACTGGGACCTGGGAGAGATCTCCGGGCAGCATCACAAGATGGCGGAACTGGAGAAGCGATTCAATAACGCGGTCCGAGCCGGGCGAGACGCGGTGCACTGCGCCGGCCAGATGATGAACGGCGGCTGCTCTCGCTTCTACTATCCCGACCCGCGCCTGGGCACCGTGGAGGAACTCCGGCGGATCGGCGATTCGGCCCAGCGGCGCGGCGGCTGGCTGTGTCTGTACACCAACGGCTTCGGCTGGGTCAAAGACACTCGCGGCTATTTGGAGGACAAGTATGCGGGGAAGCTACCTCTGGAGCTGCTCCCCATGTGGG
>JALGUG010000219.1 GCA_029820995.1 Candidatus Zipacnadia bacterium | reverse complement strand
CTGCGCGGGCTCGATCCCCTCGAGACCATCGTCAGTGCACTCAAGGACTACGTCCGCACCGGCTCGTTGCCCCCGCTCCCTGACAAGACTACTTCACTCGGCTGATGTGTTACCGTTCCGGAAGTACCTCGAGTTCTGCTACCTGACACCAGGGAAGGAGAAGAACCGACTGATCGGGCTGGCGGCCAGCGCCTACCTGATGCGGGCGCCCTGGGAGGTCCGAGACCTCGACAGCGAGGGGTTCGGTCTATTGGTGGACTTCGTCCGCGGTGGGACGAAGAGGCCTGTCCGCCTGGAGGACCTGTTGACCCGCGACCGAAGGCACTGGTGTCTCGATGCGGTCGTCGGCGTTGCCAGGGTCGTGTTCCCAGACTACGACGCCCGGAGAGGATGGTTGCTCTCGTGCGCCGATGAGCGTCACGAGTCGCTGGAGGCCAAGCTATCGGCAGCGCAACGCGAGGTGGGTCGCACCGTGCTGAGCTTCCTGCTCGGCTTGGCCGAGTTGCACCGCTGCCAGGGGGGCCGGTGCAGCACGCTGTTTCTGCTGCAGGGTCGGCTATGGCTCGACCTCCACGGGCGCCACCCAAGGGAGGATCAGTACCTCGCCAGGCGTGCAGAAGTCCTGGGGGCGGATTGCCTCGTGAACATCGAGACCGTGCTCAACCGGGCCAAGGCACGACGCGAGCGCACTTGGAACGCGTCCTCTCCGCCGAGCCGCGCCTGGCCGCCAAGCTGGAAGCCTATCACGACGAGCGCGTAGCTGCATGGAAGAGCGCCCGCATGAACGCAGTGGCTCGGAGGATCAAGGCATTCCTGGCCGACCCAGCGACGAGCGATGCCGAGCGTGCCGCGAAGCTCGCGGCGGCGCACCCACACGGAACGGTGACACAATTCGAGGGCAATGCACCGAAACACGCTATTGCTGTGGGACTGTTGCTCAAGCGAGGCTTTCGCAGCTCGGCGGCGAGCGCTATACTGGACGCTGCTGAAGCCGCCGAGCCAGCAGACCCTCGACGAACGGGCAATGGGATCGACGCCGTGGAACTCGACATCTGGTCGGAGACCCGGGCATTGGAACGCGTCGGCGAAGGTGTGAGGGGAATGGACGGCAGCCGCGCGAGAGCGCTTCTCCGCGCGCCAGAAGAAGACGGTGTGACCATCGCACCCGCCACCCCGGCGACCTTCGTCGATGACGTGCGGAAGTACCTCGAGGGCTTCCGCGTGGCCGCTCTCGGCTGGGTCGTCGCTTGCAGGGTGGACGCCACCCTCCGCGAGGTCGGGCGCCTCCTTGGTTGCAAGAGCAGCAAGCTGTACAATCGTTGCGGCCCTTCGTTGCGCCGTGCGCTGGAGGGATTTCTCGCCGAGAGCACGGGTGTGGCCACCAGACGCCGCAACCCAGATGATGAACCTGGAGGCCGAATCTAGACATGACGCGCTTCTGCGGCGCGGTTAGCTGGGGGCCCCGCCATGAACGATGAGCGAGCGGCAGGGGGTAGATGCCGGTTCGAGCACTACGTGCTGCAGTACTTGCTGGGCGCGCTCCCGGCGGAGAGAGAAGAGGCTGTCCGCGAGCACATGCGAAGTTGCCCTTCCTGCGAGACTCTCTGCAGGAACAACGTTGTCCTCGAGTTCGATCTGGTCTCTGCTCGCGCACAGGCGGAGAGGCTCGACCGGCTGGTGCTTCGAGCACTGCCACCAGCGTGCAAGGGGACGTTGAGGAGTCTCATTGGGCCTGACCGGGGCGCCGGTGCGCCAGAGGCCCATTTCGACAGCTGCTGGCTGTGCAGTCTGTTGGACCTGTACTCCCTTCGGCGCTCTCGGGTGGAACAGGGAGCGCGGCTCAGCACGTCTGACGCGCTATGGTACCGAGCGATAGCCCCGTCAGCGGAATCCGTCCTCGACCGAGCCGCGGCGGAACTGGAACTCGAGGACAAACCGGCCGTCGCCTCCGCCGTGGCTGAGGTTCTGCGGCAGTGCCGCAGCTCTGTGCGGTGGCGCGCGGCTACTAACGAGGTCAGGGGGTTCCTTCTGGGCCTCGCCAGGGCTCTGGCCGAACTGCCGCGCACTGTCGCTGACCGCGTCCGGTCGCTCGCACTTGTGTTTGCGGAACACACGGTGGTTGAGCAGGTTCCGGGAGCGACGCTCGTCGAGCTTACTACAGAAGGGCATGGGCGTCCGGCTGAGCGCGGCTACCGCATCCGCGTTGCCGGTCCGGCAGGCGAAGGTGCCGGGCATCGACAGATCCTGGTGGAACGGTGCGACGCGGCAGTCGAGGAGTGGGTGTTCCTGGTGATTCGGGCGCCGGAGGGCACATACGTCGCCGAGCCGGTGATGGTCCCGAAGGGCGTTCTCTCCGCGCGGCTCGATGTGCCAGCGGAAGGCGAGGGGCAGCAGTGGTGGGCCGAGGTATTCATCACGGATCGACCGCCACAGGCTATCGCCGGGTTGGCGGATAGAGACACCCGCGAGGAGCCGACGCGAACAAGGCACCTCTCTGTGAGGTCGGGATCTCAACAGTGACGGTGCCAGAGGCGATCTCAGATCGTCCCAGAGGGGGCCAGGCAGGCGCTCGGCAGGGACTCCTGCGCCGGTCGATGCCTGGCCGCCGTGCTCATGGACCTGGTGCCACCTTGCCGGTCCCCGCGACCGAGTTGGCCGCCAACGGGCTTTGCCCCTTGACATGGCCCCATGATGGGCGTAGAATCTGGACAATCTGGAAGTGCGACCGGGCAACTGGTTCATACCAGAAGGGAGAGCTGCCGACTCGTGAACGGCCGCTCAGGCACGGATGGGCTGCCGGCTGGAACGCAGTTCGCGGTCAGTATTGCGCTCAGATGGGAGGATGCGCCTCTTGGCCTCGCCGGCGTCGGGGTTGAACCCGGAACGACGGCTGTGCCGCAGCGCCAATGCGGCCAACGGCGTTGCGCCCGGCATCAAGGCCACCACGACCACGCGTTGCACGGCGTGCCGCGCGGGGGTCGCATACGCCCATGTCCCCTCCACCAAGCGGGCAGCCGATGCGCCCCGCTCCGTTGGTCCTGGTCCTGACTTCCTCTGCTCGCCCTCGCTGATGGGGCTTCCCCGGGCGCTTTTCGCCCGCCCTCTCGGCGGCGGATGGACGGGACGAGGCGGGCGGCGAGCTGCCCCGCGATAACAACCGCGAGGGAAAGACGATGACACCAGCTGGCAACGTCTTGGGCCTCGGGGAGGAAGCATGATGCCGCACTCCCCCGGGCGCACCGTGACCCTCGACGACTACTCGGATTCCTTGGCCAACTTGATCGGGGCCACGTCCATCGAGGGAGGCGAGGGTCTATACTTCCGCGTGGCAGCCATCGCAGCCAGACTTACGGAGGCCAAACACGGCGTCGTTGTGCTACCTGACCCTCCGGACAATCTGCGGGTCGCCGGCTGCTTCGGCGAGCCGACGACGACGCTCGAGGTGTTTCCCAATGACAGAGGGATCATCGCCAAGGCGTTCCATGACCGACAATGCGTACTCGTTCCCGACGTCAAGGACGAGGCCCCCTATCTCCCGTATCGCTACCACGAGTTCGACCCGAGCGTCCAATCCGAGTTGGCTGTGCCGGTCATGGACATGTCCCGGAACTCCGTCGAGGCCGTGATCAACGTCGAGAGCGAGGAGCTCAGACACTTCGGCCGCGATGATGCAGAGCTCCTGCAGAAACTGGGCCGATTGATGCTCCTGTACCGGCAGCGTCTCGTGGAGATGGGAGCGCTGGCCGCAGAGCGGGACAGTATCGCCCGCGAGCGGGATGCGTTCGCTGAGATCCTGTGGAACCTGCCGGACGAGGTCATGGTCATCGACCCCGAGTACCGACCCATTTGGGCAAACCAGGTGAAGCGCGAGGGGCTGCCGAAGCTGGACAAGTTCCTGCCCGCGCGGAGGGAATCCGAGAAGGACTTGGCCGATCTCTGGCACGGTCGCACGTGGCCCGAGCCTGAGGCGAGTCAGACGTGCTTCTGGAACATCGAGGAGCGCGGACAGCGATGCCCGCTGTGCGTCTCCCGCCGGGCCATGCTGCTGGAGAGGATCGTGCAGAGCGTTCTGTACGACCCTGAGAAGCTGGACTTCATCGTCGAGTTGTCAGCGGCTCCGCTGGCGCCAAGACGGGACAAGGAACTCGTCGGCTGTGTCGAGACCGCAAGGAGGGTCACGATGCGCCAGAGGGTCCTGGACATCGCCCCGGCCGCGTGGAAGGCTCCGACCGAGTGGAAGGCACTCGAAGCCATCGTTCGCGTTCTCCACGATGGACTGGGATACAAGAGGGTCCGTCTCTACGATGTCGACAGGGAGCGAAAGGAGCTTGTCGCGCTCACCATGGCCGGCGATCACGGTGGTCTCCCGCCTCGCGAGTTCTCGGGCCTCGTGCGTTCCATCCCCGAGCCGCTCCAGGAGATCCTGGTCGATGCCAGGAAGGCTGCGCTGCTGATCTTGGACGACGACGCGCAGGAGGTCACGAAAGAGGTGTCCTTCGGCTACTGGGAAGCGAGAGTCGCGCGGAGCACACTGACGGCGGCATTCGATCCAGACGGCAAGCTGCAGTTGGGGCGCGCTGCGGAGATCGTCACGGTCCCCCTGACCGTCGGGCGGCAGAGACGGCTCCTCTGCATCGACTGGTTTGATCCGTCGGGCCCTCTGCGGAGGTTCAACTACGATGACCTGCAGGCACTGACCATCTACTCCCGTTTGGCCTCCCCGGCCCTGGAGAGCGTTCGCCAGAGGGAGTTGCGCTCACGGCTGGCGGTTCTGGGAGAAGCAACGGCTGGCCTTGCGCACGCTCTGGCTCCGGTGGCCGACTTGCCTGAGACCGCGTCGGATGGTTCCGTGCACAAGCGCAACCCGACCGACCTGCTCGATGAGTTGCTGCGCTCGTCAGCACAATGCATCCGCAGATCGTCTCGCGGAGAACCTCACGAATTCCTGGCCGCCACCTTCGACGCGATAGCCTCGCACCTCACACCCGATATGGACATCCCCGTCACGGGAGAGATCAAGGAAGAGGCCCAGAAGGTGAAGGCTGCGCTGGACGAGGCGGGGGTGAACCTGCCTGTTCATACGGTGGCCCAGATCACACGGGTCCTGTCGCACGCACAGATCGAGACGGAGACGATGGTCTCCGCGATAAGGGAGGTGGCCGATACGCCATGGCCCGACATTCTGGCGCGTCTCGTCCGCCTCGCCGTGGCCCTGAAGACCCAGGGAAGCACGGTCCGGAACCTCGCTGCCCTCGCACGCGCCGTCAACGAGGTCGCGGGCGCGGCCGAGTGGGAAACGGTGGCAAAGGAGACAGCCGACCTCAACAAGATTATGACCGCCGCAGCCGGGGCGTACCGAGCGCGAGCGGAACGTTCGGGAGTGGACCTAGACTTGAAGCTCGAACCCGCTTCGCTGGACGCGATGATCAGGCAGCGCGAGATCCTGGTCGCATGGCTTGCGGTGCTTGACAATGCCGTCGGTGCGGCCAAGACCGAAGGGGTGGGCGGACTGGTCAGGGCGACCACAACCCGCCGGGATGCCCAGGCCGTGGTCGCCATCTCCAACAACGGCGCGAGAGTGCCGCCTGATAAGGTCGACCTGTTGGGCAGGGAGCCGTTCACCACGAAGCCCAAGGGAAGCGGCATCGGGCTGATCATCGCCTGGGATCTTGTCCACGCCAACGATGGCGAGATCGAGCACGAGTACGACGCCGAGACAGGCATGACGACGTTCACGACAACGCTGCCCCTTGCATGATTGCACGGGCTGTGGTAGCTTGTCACGGAGGGAGTGCAGAATGAGCATCAAGCTCGCCTTCGAAGTAGGCGTGATCGACCCGAGGCCGGAGTTCGTCAACCCGCTGGAGGATGCGCTCCAGGAGGTGCTCCCGGGTCACTTCGTGGTGGGCTATCGATCTTCGGAGCAGTTCCTGGCAAACGTCCAGACGGACCCGCTGCATGTCCCGTTACTGGTCATTGCCGACTCCGCCTCGCGCACGCCCAGCGTCGAAGAGGGCCTCTTTGCCCGCGTGAAGGACCTGGTCCCTCGGTGCAGGAAGCTTCTGTACAGCGCCTCGATGCTGGAACGCGATCGGCTGGAGGAGCGGCTCCTCGTGGACCGTGCCATAAGAAGCTCCTCTGCGAACGCCTTGAGCAGCCTCATTGACGCCGTGAGATTCGAAGTGCGGAGCTTCGAGGAAAGCGTGGAATTCGATCTGATCCAGACCTTCCTGGAGGCGGTCCGCGCCACCCCGCATCCCGACAAGTCGTCCGTCGACGACGGCGAAGGAGCGCTCTCTCCCAGGCAGATCTTGATCGAGATGGCCAGAGGCACGGACCGAGGCCGGCGCTATCTCCGAAACATACACCGCCTGAACCTTAAGTGATCTTCCCGCCGAGCGGGTTACGCAACAACCCACGGAACCCTGCCGCAAAGGGAGGAACAGATGTCGGAGGTCCTCGTCTGTTACGCCGTCCCCATGGACTCGGACCGCCAGCCATCAGATGATGGTGTTGAGGCTCCCGACCATGCCCTTATCTTCTGGCATGACCACTGCGTGGCCAGCCTCATCGCTCTGCTTCAGGATAGCGGCATCGAGGTCGTCTCATGCGGTGAGCCAGAGACGAACGTGACGGCTGTCTTGGCGGCTGTAGAGGGGGCTGACGATCTGGCCGTGATCGTCGTGTTCGGCCATGGCGAATGTCCGCCCGGACCGAAACGGGTGTGGAACAGGAAGCGGGAGCCGCGCTCCATACTGGCGACGGAAGACGTCGTACGCGCCGCCGCAAGCTCTGGCCAAGTGTTCCTGGCGTGCTTCTCCATGGCCCACTTCCGAGACGACGCTTCCGCAGGCGGTGTGCCGGCCTTTGTCGGGTTCTCCGAGAAACCGTGGCCGCCGTCTGTCGCAGGGGACTTCGAGGACGTGTTCGACGAGGACCAGCAGCAGGACCTGATCGCGCGCCATCGCCAGCTGTTCGTCGACCTGGTGGCAGCTTTCGTCGAATCGGCAGACGCCTGTCGAGGCGACCACGCGGCCATGGCGCGGGAGTGGAATCGGCTCGTCGAGCATTGCAGGCAACAGCTGGCCGAAGCGGCCGAGGAGTGCCTGCGGCTTTTCTACGACACCCGGAACCCACACTACTTCGCGCAGCGCGAAGCGTTCCTGAACAACGCCAGAATCCTGGAGTGCCTGCCGCGAGTCGCTACGGGCGGGACTTGAGCGCGTCTATCCGCGCCCAAGACGAGCAGGCAGAGAGGGCGCGACCCGGGCCTTCCTACCCTCGGCGCCGTCTCTTCTGGTGGCCATTGTCCGCCGGCACGATGCGCAGCAAGAGCTCGGCGGCAGCGATCCGGTTCAAGCTCTCGACGATCTCACCACAGTCATCCCAAGCGCTTCCGGTGAGGCAACCACAAGGCACTCCGCGTTCTGGGACTTGGCCTCCGCGATGGCAGCCAGCAGCCCCCCGAACTTCTGCTCGTAGGTCATGTTCCTGTCCCCGATGACGTAGAGATGCCCAAGCTCGGCACGGAACGATTATACCTGGGCCCACGCGGAGGGAACAGCGTGTGGAGCGGTGGGCGACCCAGGTTGCGCTCCTATAGCGCGTCCGCGCCATGTCGCAAAGGGTCACTGAAATGGGCGAAGGGTCACACAGCGGACGCGTCGGCGTCAAGAGCCAACCGGGCCTGGTGACTGACGAGAACAGCCTTCGCCTTGCGAACTTCGCCTAGGCAGTTCCGGGCTCACGAATGCCACATCGGTCTGGGTGAAATCAAGCACGTTGCGGG
>JALGUG010000218.1 GCA_029820995.1 Candidatus Zipacnadia bacterium | reverse complement strand
GCCGCCGAAGTGCACCAGCGGGTCGCAGATCACCTCGTCGCCGCAGCCCGCACCGGAGACGGCGACCGCCTGCGCCAGGCCGGTCATCGCCGAGTTGCGGCAGATGCCGTACTTGGCGCCGGTGAAGGCCGCGAAGGCCTCGTCGAGCTTGGTCACATAGCCGCCCTGCCGCCAGCCCAGGTGCTTGCTCCGGAACACGTCCCTGAGGTACTTGATCTCCGTGGCGCCAAAAACCCGTGCCATAGTGACGCCTCCCTGCGCGTCGCGCCTGGCCCGGTACAGGCGCGGCATGTTCAAGAACCGCCCCCACTCATTCGCGTTCAGCGTAGACTTCGAATTCGACCACCTGAAACAAGGCGTTGACGGAGTTGTGCAGGCCCGTGAAGCGCACGTACTTGGCCCGGCGCGGCGTGAACCGGTCCACCTGCCAGCCCCACCATTCGCCTGCGCTCTTGTCCACGGCAAGCTCCCAGTGCCGGTTGTCCAGCGACGTTTCGATGCGGTAGCGGAAGCGGCGGCCGTCCAGGTCCCACAGCATTGTCTGCGTGCGAGCCACCACTGAGGGCCGGGGCAGCTCAACAGTGAAGCTGCCGGGCCAGGCGAAGTACCCGAACCCGCTCATGCCGCCGTAGAAGTCAATGTCCCCGTCAATGATCTTCTCCGGCGCGAGGTCCGGCTGGTCGTCCCTGCGCACGCAGCCGTGGATCTTGGCGCCTTTGGAGGCGAGCGCCAGATCGGCGCTGTTGTCGCGGCTGATGAGCTCTAGCGCCGAGAGGTCCACCTTGCCGGACGACTGATACGTCCCCTTAACGAACCGGTAGAGCGCCTCATACAGCTCTCGTCCCCGTCCGGGCGTCTCGGCGAACTTCTTGACGGCGTTGCCGCCCTCGTAGTAGCCGAGCAGCGCCTCCTTCATCCAGCCGTACTTGACGCCGGCGTCCAGATAGCCCCAGAAGCGCCGAAGATGGTCCTCCGAGGTCAGCGCTCGGGCGTCGAACTCGATCTCGATGCCCGTCCCGGCCGTGCGGGCCTTCTTGGCGGCCAGCAGAAGCCGGCGCTCATCCCGCTCCTGGGTGAAGAAGTGATTGGGCTGAAGCATGGTGGCGTTAATGCCGCGCTCGCGCCATGTGCGGACGCCCTGGGCTCCGAAGTACGGGATCCAGTACAGCTTGTAGCCCTGTTCGTGCAGGTGTTTCGCCGTCCACTCGACGATCGCGTGATCCGCGCGGGAAATGCTCTCCGCGAGCCAGTAGAACCCCACTAAGTTTAGGTGACTGTACTCGCGGCCGCGCCACCGGACGAGGACCCGGTCAATGTACCAGGCCAGGGCCCGTTGGCGATCCGGTTCGCGGCTGAAGTCGAGCTTCCGGTCCTGTCCGGGCAGAGGCCCGAAGGCTTTGATTGGGGACAGCGGGATCGGCAGCGTGATGACCACGTTGACCCGGCGCTTCGGCGCGCCCAGCGCTTGGCCGACCTCGGCCACGGCGCCTTCCAGGCCACTGAGCCCGGTATCCTGGCGGAACCAGCAGTTGGCCAGCCAGTCCCAGTCGCCGGCGGTTGCCTGCACACGGTCCTTGCGGTACGCGTGCAGCCAGGCGCCGGCGTCGGTGGCGAACTCGATGAACAGGAAGGTGTCAAACAGCCAGTCACGCGGGGCACCCGTCTCATCCACGTACGCGACGTACGGCATGAGCGCCTGTTTCGTCCACGGGACACGCCGCTTGCTTCCGTGGTAGATCAGGCACAGATGCTTGACGCCGCCCACTTCCGGCGTGCCCGGTCGCAGATACGTCGGTGGGCCCTCGTTCTGAGCAGAGCAGACCAGGCCGAGGATGATCCCCACAAGCACCGCCAGTCTCATTGAAGCCTCCTGCCTGCGCACCGGCATCGCGACGCCGCACTTGCGCCCGAGTGACCTGTCAGAGCTTCAGCTCCCCCGCTCGCCAAGCCTGTTCCATCTCTTGCAGCCGCGGGTAGTAGTGCTGCGTCCACGGATTCTCCAGCTTCCCGTCCTGGCCCGGCCAGCGATAGCGCCCCGCGGCATCCTTGCTCGGATAGACGCCCAGCCGCGCGCGACCGTTATAGCCGAGCATGACGTCGAGTTGCTGCTCGTACGGGATGTCCCACTTGTTTCCCTTCATCAGGCCGATCGCGTTGGAGAGCCGATAGCCCGCGGCGATGTAGCGCACGTACGGGTCATCGCGCCCGCGTGTGGCGTGACCCTCGCCGCGCAAGACGATGTCGGCATACGTATCAATGAACGGGCACCAGATCGTTTGCGTGCCGGCCGGCGGCCCCCAGGAGGTGTGCAGGTAGATGGGCCCGGCCGGGAACATCTCCCGCGTGCGCCGCATCAATTCGTACGACTTCACCCAGTCGCGGAAGTAGATGCCGTCGTAGTAAATGCCGTGGAATCCCAGGGTCCTTTTCTTTTCGGCAAGCTGCTGGAGGAAGTCGTCCAGGTGGGGCCGATAGTAGTAGTACGCGCTCATGTAGGGGATTAGCTTCAATCCCAGCTTGTCGCAGGTGGCCACGCAGCGGCGGAATTCGTCCTCCGCGAGCAGCCTGTACGGACCGGTATGTGTAACGGGCATTCCGCCGGCCCAGATGGATTCGTGCAGGCAGACGAGCTTCACGTACTTGCTCCAGGTTCGCAGGGCGCTATCGGGCGGATAGCCGCCGGTGTGTGCGAGCTGCCAGCGGAATGACCTCTCCCAGTCGAACTCCCGCGGCGGGAAGATCGAGACGCCGACGAGGGTCCCCGCGTTCAGCGCGTAGCGGCATTTCCATCCCGGTGCCGCGAGGTCGCCCGGGTCCTGCTCGGCCTCGAGCACCACGCCGCTGCCCGGCGGGGCGTAGGGATAGACGCCGACGCCGCCCCGGTCGTCAATGACCTGCACGTTCCCGCCCTCGTTGGCGCTGTACTTACCGCCGATGCGCCCCTCGATGGCGACCGTGGCGGCCGCGCCGGGGGCGATGACGATCAGCGAATCGCACTGCACGCCGATCTCCAGCTTGTCATTGCCCAGGACGCACACGCTGTCGTCGGCGCGGATCTTCCTCAGCGGCCCGGGCGCCGGCTCCAGGCGAATCGCGACCACCTCACGATCGGCGCCGAGGCGCTGGCGGCCCGCTATCAGACCCGCCTCGGCCTTGATCTCGTAGACCGCGCCGGTCGTCCGCACTCGAAAGGTGATCCCCGGTTCCGTCGGTTCGCTGACCTCCTCGACTCGCATCTTGAGCTCCCCGGGCGAGCCGGGGAAGGTCACGGCGCTCCCGTCGCCGACCTTGGGGAGCGGCTCAGGGCGAAGCTGAACGAGCTTCACGTCGTCATACCAGGCGGTGCCGATGACGTTGCGCATGACCAGATACACCTGGAAATGGTGCGCTCGCGCCGACGAGTGAAAATGCGTGCTGGCTCGGTGCCAATCGTACTCGCCGGGCCCCAGTGCCTCCGCTCGATGGTACGTGATCGTCTTGTTGCCGGCGTCCACCTCGCGCACGCTGGGAGAGAGCGTTCCCTTCGTAAACGAGGCCTTGACCATCAAGCTGAAATCGTAGCTCCGGTTCCGCTCCGCCGGTATATCGGCGCTCTTGACCCAATGGAAGTCCGGATACTTCAGGTCCTTCGTGCCCACGGACTTGCACGAGCATCGCCCCGTGAAGCGCTCCGTTTGGTCCAGCACGATGGGCCGGCCGCGCTCATCCCAGCCGTCCGGCCCGACCTCGAAGCCCGGGTTGCGGACGAGGTTGGCCCCTTCTTGGTCCGCGTAGCTCGCAGCCGAGAGAACAATCAAGCCCAGTGCGCCCAGCACAATGGTCCTGCTCATGATGCTGTCGCCTCCCGATGCTACTGGCAGGGCTGGATGCAATGCCCTCAGCCCCTCCTGTGCGCGCAAGATGTCGTGCGGACTTCCGCAACCGAGCACTAGTGGGCGCCTTCGGCGATTCGCGCTGCCCGCTCGAACAGACCCGCGTCGTACGCTGTCTGAAAGTCCTTCCACCAGGGCCGGTCGCCGCAGCGCCGTTTGGCCTGGAGAAACAGCTCCTCGCGGCTCAGGTCCTGGTAGTACCTGGTCGCCTCCCGGCTGTGGGCGAGCTTCTCGGCGGCGTAGTACCTCTGGGGCCGCTCGTTCCGCCACCAGTCTTCGATTCGCGACTTGCCCTGCTCGCCGACCAGTTTTCGCAAAACAGGGATCAGCGCCTCGTTGGCCGATAAGGCCTCCTGCAGCCAGGCGCGGTAGCGCCTTACGAACTGCTCGTACTCGATCGGGACCAGCTCGCGCTTGACGCCGCGGACGCTCACCGTATGCTCGGGGCCGCCCTTTGCGTCGGCATCGAAGCTCCAGATATCGAAGAATCCGTCGCCGTCCTCATCTCGGTACGTGATCTTGGCGTCAGTCCGGTAATCGTGGTCGTAGTCCACGTTGATATAGCCGGTCTCGGCGCCGAACAGGTGCAGGCGGCGGTCCAGCGGCCAGTAGTAAAGCTGCATCTTGCCGCTGTAGTCCTGGTCGGTCTCCCAGCGCTTGTTGCCCTCGCGCATTGGGTAGCCGCCCACACCCTCCCACCGCTCGTGATTCCGCTCCCACTTGCTGGCGGGATTGACGTTATTGTCAATCTCGTCCCAGCACAGACGACAGGACTTCCACTCGCCGGCCTCGGCCACTTCTCGCGCGAAGGGCCAGTCCAGGTAGCGCTGCGTCGCCTCGCCATTGCGCAGCGTATCGCTGGTGGACTTGTCCTCCGGCACCACCAGGCGGCCCACGCAGTTGAACGAGAAGTCATAGTCGCGCCGGTTGGTGGTCGGGTTCGAGTCATTGTCCGCGTCGAAACTGTACCGGATGCTGCGTAGTGTCTGTCCGTGGCCCAGGAACTGGATGGTCATTTCGGCCACGCCGTCGCCGTCCAGGTCGTGGTGGGTAAAGGGCGCCTCCAGGTGGGGCACGAACTGCCGGGCCCGCCGATCGTAGTAGAACATGCAGAACATCTCGTCGCCGTTGAAATCGGACTTCCACTGGCACGGCCCCTGCTGGTACTCGTAATTGCGGGTCCACCACATCTTGTTGTCATCGCCGACATCGCGGACCACTACGACCTCGACCTTGTTGCCGTGCCAGGCGCCCGGAGGGTAGTACAGGTCCATGCGGTCCGCATCGCCGTCGCCATCCAGGTCCCAATAGTCAATCGCGCGGTCAATGCTGCCGTCCCCCTGCCAGTCGGCCACATAGCAGTCGCTATCCCGGTCGCCCCGGCCGTCCGGGCCCATGTCATCGTCGTCGTCAATGACCCGTACCACCAGGGGCTTGACCGTGTGTCGCGGCGCGGTGTCCAGGAAGTCGGCGACATCCGGGTCACCGTCGCCGTCCAGGTCCTTCGTCAGGCGTTCGTCGCCCTTCAGCTCCAGAACCCGTTGGACTTCCTCCGGCGTCATGTGTGTCTCGTCGCCGAGGAAGCGGCGCAAGATCCCTTCGTCGCGCCGCTTGTCTTCCTTCAGCCACTGCTGGTAGGCGACCCGTAGGGGGCTGGGCTGCGACGGATCAGTGAGCATGAAGGCGCCGATCTCGACGATGTGATAGCTGCGCGCGGAAATGCTCGTGTCCGTGAAGGTGATCCGCGCCGCGCGGCACTGCACGGGCTCGAAGGTCAGCCTCTGCCAGCCGCGAGGATAGCCCTCGCTCCGGCCGGCCACTCTTTGCCAGGTCTCGCCGTCGGCGCTGACCTCGACATAGAACCGATACCAGGCCCGGCGTTCGTGATACAGGTATAGCTCAATCGTGTTGATCGTCTGCGCCTCGGCGAAGCGGATCAGCACGGGCGTTTTCAGGTACGCCCAGGCGTATCCGTCGAATCGGCCATCGTTGATTACCGGGGGTCGGTGCGCGCTCTGAGAGGAGTTCTTCGGCCCTATGACCACCGCGCCGCTCTTAGCCAGGGCGAAGTTGGTGGGCTCAGGTGCCAGCAACACACACGCGCCCACCATACCGCTCAGCGTAGCGACAAGTAACCTCAAACCGGCTTCACCTCCGTCCCGCAGGCACCACTACCAGCTTGACGCAAGTTCCTGCTAGTCGGCGCGGCCACCTCCAATCCGGCGGCCCGCAGTCACTTCCTTGACCCTCGCCCGGTGTGAAGCTATAATCATGGTAACGCTCGGGTGAGCGCGTCGGCCCCCGCGGCCGGTAATTCGCCGGCCGTGGTCCATGCGTGCTCCGCGAAGTAACGCCCCCCGCGGCACGGACCATCCCCGGGGCCAGGGAGAGGGGAGCGTGACCAGCATGCAGATCACTGACAACATCTCCGAGTTGATTGAGGTCGTCCCTCCGGCATGTCGCGCCGCTTTGGAGCAACATGGGCGCTTGGAGAATCTCCTGGAAGTCGTCCTCGACCTGGGGCGCCCGGCCGAGGCCCGGTTCACCCACGGCTTTGTGTACCTCGGCACGGCGCCCGTAGCCCAGGCGGACATTGACTATGTTGTCGAGCGCATCGGCGAGTTCGGCGGCGACAACCGCGCGGGAATCGAGCGGACCCTGCACCGCATCTCCTGTATTCGCAACCGCCTAGGCCGGATTATCGGCCTGACCTGCCGGGTCGGGCGTGCGATCTACGGCACCATTGACATCATCCGCGACGTGGTCGAGACCGGGCAGAACATCCTCTTGCTGGGTCGCCCCGGCGTGGGCAAAACGACGATGCTGCGGGAAGTGGCGCGCGTCCTCGCCGACGACTTCAGCCGCCGCGTCGTGGTCGTGGACACCAGCAACGAGATCGCCGGAGACGGCGACATCCCCCATCCCGCCATCGGCCGGGCCCGCCGCATGCAAGTCCCCTCCCCCGAAAAGCAGCACGATGTCATGATCGAGGCCGTGGAAAACCACATGCCCGAGGTCATCATCGTGGACGAGATCGGCAACGAAGCCGACGCCTATGCGGCGCGTACCATTGCCGAGCGCGGCGTGCAGCTTGTGGGCACCGCCCACGGCAATACGCTGGACAATCTGCTCTCCAATCCCACGCTGTGCGATCTCATTGGCGGCATTCAGGCGGTCACTCTAGGCGACGATGAGGCACGCCGACGCGGGACGCAGAAGACGGTCCTGGAGCGCAAAGCGCCTCCCACCTTTGATGTGCTCATCGAGATTGAGGAGATCGAGCGGCTGGCGATTCATCGGGATGTGGCGATCACGGTGGACGCGATGCTCTTGGGAGCCACGGTCAAACCGCAGATTCGCGTCCGCGCGCCGGACGGCGGAGTACAGGTGACGCAGGAGGCGGAGGTCCCGCAAACGGCGGAGCCGGCCACGGGGTGGAATGGCGCGCTGTCCGGCTTTGCCGCGACCACAGGGCCGGCTCCCCTGAAGGTCTTCCCCTACGGCGTCGGCAAGAACAAGGTCGAGCGCGCGATCCGCGAGCTGCGGGCCCCGGCCTGCCTGGTCAGCGACGACCACGAGGCCGACGCCATCATCGCGCTCAAGTCATACCGACGGCAGAGGGGACGCCCCCAGCGGCTGGGCAATCGCACCGCGCGGTACATGACGGTCCGCAGCAATACCTACGGCCAGATCTACGAGGCGCTGCGGGAGCTCGTGGGCGTCAGGGGAACAACCAAGGAGCAGCTAGCGCTCGATGAGGCCGCGGCCGGCGTGGACCGCGTGTTGGCCAGCGGCGATGCCCCAGAACGCCTACGTGCGCCGTCTACAGCATGAGGCCATCGCCGCCCACAACCTGCGCTCCGAAAGTGCCGGCCGCGAACCGCACCGCCACGTCCGCATTTCCCCGAAGTGACTCTGTGTCTCGCGCGGTGACCATGCCCACAGGCCTTCACGTCTGCCTGCTTGCCCCTCTGAGGCGCGCAACCCGAGAGGAGCAGAGCCAATGAGTGCGCGTCCCAGTGCCTACAATTGACTGGTGCCCGCAGCGGCGGGCCCCCGCTCTTGCGGCCGGACGAGGACCTGACGATGAAGCACCGCATGTACGTGGACGAGGTCGGCAATCCCGACCTCAAGTCATCCCGCAATCCCAACCATCGCTACCTGAGCCTCACGGGCGTGATTATGGACCTCTCGCACGTGGATGCCGTCGCCGCCCCCGAATTGGAGCGGCTGAAGCGTAGCTACTTCGGCGGGCACGTTGATGAGCCCGTCATTCTGCATCGCAAAGAGGTGCTGAACGGGGCCCCACCTTTTCACTGTCTTCGAGACCAGGCAACCCGGACGCGTTTCGATCGGGAGCTACTGGATCTCTTGAATCGCCTCGAGTACTCGGTCATCACGGTTGTGATGGATAAGCTTGCCCACGCGGAGCAGTACAGGGTCTGGCAGTACGACCCCTACCATTACTGCATGATGGTACTATTGGAGCGATACGTCCTGAGACTGCAAGCGCTGGAGTGCCAAGGCGACGTCATGGCTGAATCTCGAGGTGGCAAGGAAGACAAGCGACTTAAGACCTCTTTCTCCCTCCTTCTCGAAAGGGGTACCGAGTACGTTGGCGCTCGCAAGCTCAACAAGTGGTTGACAAGTCGCCAATTGAAGGTCAAGCCCAAGGCCAACAACATCGCAGGTCTTCAGATTGCAGACCTCATAGCCCATCCTTCATTCAAGGCTACTCAAGCCCGACGCAACAGCGAGCCCCTACCCGAGACCTTTGGCGGGAAGATCGCAGCCTTGCTCGAGCGCAGCAAGTATCACCGCAGTCCGCGGGGAAGGGTCGAGGGGTGGGGACGGAAATGGCTACCGTAACAACCCAAAACGTAAGGAGGCCCCTCTCGGGGCCTCCCGAAGGCGAACCTTCCACCTCCAGATGAACTGGATTACCATCATTATACCCACTGGTTGATGATTGTCAACCGTGATCGAACGATAAGCCACCCGTCGGTTGCTGCCGCGCGCCGCGTCCTAAGACCGCCTCGGAAGGGGCTGGCTCCCGGCGCGGCGAAATGACCGGGACCTCACAGGTTGACGCCACGAGGCCTCCATGCCCGGTTTGCTGCTGGCCTTTGAGGGAGTGGACGGCTGCGGGAAGACGACGCAGCTTGAGCGTCTGCACGACCGCCTCATGGCAGCCGGCTACGATTGCCTGAAGACCCGAGAGCCGGGCGGCACCGCGGCCGGGGAGGCCATCAGGCAGGTGCTGCTCGATCCCGCCGGCCAGAACCTCACGGCGGTCGCAGAGATGTTCCTCTTCTGCGCTGCGCGCGCTGAGCTGGTGGACAAGGTGATCCGCCCGGCGCTGGGCGCGGGCCGGATCGTGCTGTGCGATCGCTTTGGCGCCTCGACGGCGGTCTACCAGGGCTATGCGGGAGGGCTAGGGTTTGACACCGCCGAGCGAATCATCGCCCTGGCGACCGGCGGCCTGGAGCCCGATCTGACGTTGATCTTCGACCTCGATCCCGCCCTAGGACGGCAGCGCAAGCACGGCGCGAGCGGCTCCAGCGCGGATCGGATGGAGAACAAGGCCGCCGACTTCCACCGCCAGGTGCGGGAGGGATACCTCCAGTACGCGCAGCGGCATGCCAACCGCTGCGCGGTAATCAGTGCCGCAGGCACCGTAGAGCAAGTCGCCCAGGCGGTGTGGGATTGCGTCGCCCCCCTGTTATCCGGGCCGGGCGGGGAGTAGCTGATCGCCATGTCCTTCCGGAACGTGGTCGGTCACGAGCTGCAGCTTCAGGTTCTCAGGCGCACCATTGCGCGGGGACGCGTGCCGCCCGCGTACCTGTTCCTGGGGCCGCCGCGAGTGGGCAAGACACTGGTCGCGCTGGAGTTCGCCAAGGCGCTCAACTGTTTGACGCCCCCGCCGGAAGGCCAACTGCCCGATGCTTGCGATCAGTGTGATGAGTGCCGACGCTTCGAGCGGGGCAGCCACCCCGACTTCGGCTTCTTGCAGCCGCTGGTCAGGGTGCAGCTCGAGGACGAAACCGGCGAGCGCACACGGACCCAGGTCGCGGGCTCGATGATCCAGGTGGAGGCCATCACCGAGCTGATCGCGGAGGCCTATCTCAAGCCGGTGCGCGCGCGGCGCAAGGTGTTCGTGATCAGTTCAGCCGAGGCCATGAACGAGCCCGCGGCCAACAAGCTGCTGAAGACGCTGGAGGAGCCGCCGGGAGCCACCACTCTGATCCTCACGGCCGCGGGGACAGCCAATTTGCTGCCGACCATTGTCTCCCGCTGCCAGATCGTGCGCTTCGGGCCGGTTCCGCCCCGGCAGATCGAGGCTGGCCTGGCGGCCCAACTGCCCACGGCGCAGCCGGACGCGATCCACATCGCCGCGGCGCTCTCCGGCGGGAAGTTCGGTTGGGCGCGCGATCTGGTCGAGCAGCCGCGTTTGCTGGAGATTCGGCGCCGGGTCCTCGCACTGGCCGCACGCTGGGCGCGCTGCGGGCGCCTCGAGGCTCTCCAAGGCGCCGAGCAGCTCATTGCTGCGGCGGAGGAGTGGTGGACCGCGACCCAAACGGACGAAGTGGCCGCCGAGCTGCTCAAACGCAACCGGGACCGGGTTCTGCGCACCAAGGTCCTCGACGTGCTCGACATTCTGCTCTCATGGTTTCGCGATCTCGCGGCCCTGGCGAACGGCTCCCGACCGCCCGCCGAGGTCCTCGTGAACTCCGACTTCCAGGCCGAGCTCACCGCCGCTGCTACCGTCTACCCGCGCGGCGCCGCACAGCGCGGCTTCGACTTCCTCTCCGAGGCTCGCCTGGCCTTGGCCGGCAATGCTAACCTGCGCCTAACCCTCGAAGTCCTGCTCCTGCACCTGATCGGCCTGGCCCACCCCCAAGCGGCCGACACCTAGAAGTGGCCTTGCAACTCCTGTATGAGCGCCTTCAGGCGCAATTGCCCTTGGTCCTTGAGATTGTGAGACCACCTCCAGTACTACAACGGCACTTCGCCCGGATCGAGCGGACAGCGTCATGGAGGGGCTGCATCCGAGCCGCATCTGGGCCTCCCAAATGCTCCGCACGGCAAGAAGGGAAGTCGTTTCCGGGGGCCGGATTGCGCAGCGACCGTGCAGGCACCGCACACGCACGCAGTCAGCTCTGCGCCTTACACATGCAGCCTACGGAGAGGGGACGGCGAATACCCAAACCTGGGTCGCAGCGGGGAGGCTGCTGACCTCGGACCGGGCCGCGGGAAGGCGGACGGCCTGCCAATCCTCGGGAATTACGGCGAGGAAATCTTCGACTGGTTGGAGCTTGGCTGCCAGGTCCGCCATCAGAACCGGGGTGCGATAGTGCATGGGGACCACAATCTTGGGCTTGAGCGCCTGAGCGGCGCGAACTGCCTGCTCCGGCCCGATCGTGAAAAAGCCCCCCACGGGCACAAAGAGCACGTCCACCAGGCCGATGGCCTTGGTCTGCTCGGGATTCAGATCGCGGCCCAGGTCGGATAGATGGCAAAAGCGCACCCCCGCCTGTTCCCAGCAA
>JALGUG010000217.1 GCA_029820995.1 Candidatus Zipacnadia bacterium | reverse complement strand
GTGTGACACGTGCAGCGCGAAGAACCCGTGTCAGACGGACCAGGAGCGCGAGTACCGGCTGCAGCAAGTTCGCCTGGAGCAAGCCGTGGCCGCCATTGAGCACGAGATTCTGATCATCAGCGGCAAGGGCGGCGTGGGCAAGAGCACCGTGGCGGCGAACCTGGCCTGGGCGCTGGCGGAGAGGGATTACCGCGTGGGCTTGCTCGACGCCGACCTGCACGGCCCGACCATCGCCCTGCTGACGGGGCTGCGCGGGCAGCGCGCGGTCGGCAACGAGGACGGCATTATGCCCATGCCCCTGGCGGACAATCTGTCCGTGATGTCTATGGGCTTTCTCATCGCGGAGGAGACCGCGCCCCTGATCTGGCGTGGGCCGCTGCGATCCAACGTGATCCGCCAGTTCATCGCCGATGTGCGCTGGGGCGAGCTGAACTTCCTGGTCGCCGATCTCCCGCCCGGCACGGGTGACGAGCCGCTAACCGTGGCCCAATCCTTCCCACACGCCGACGGCGCGATCGTAGTGACGACGCCCCAGGAGGCCAGCCTGTACGACTGCCGCAAGGCGATCAATTTCGTCCGCGCGGTGGAGCTGCCGGTCCTGGGCGTGATCGAGAACATGAGCGGATTCGTATGCCCGCATTGCGGAAAGGAGACGCCCATCTTTTCGCAGGGCGGCGGCGAGGCCATGGCGGAGGAGATGAGCGTGCCCTTCTTGGGCCGCGTGCCGCTGGCACCGGAGGTCGTGGCACTGGGTGACCGGGGGCAATCGCTGCTCGGCTCGGGCGCGCCGCAGCGAGTGCGCGAGGCCTTCAACGCCGTGGTGGAAGCACTGCTCGCGCAAATCGCCGACAACGGAAAGGGCCAGTGACGGTGTACTCGGAGCGAGTCCTGGATCACTTCCGCAATCCACGAAACGTGGGCGAGATCGAGGACCCGGACGGCATCGCGCAGATCGGCGATCCCGAGTGTGGGGACTTCCTGCGGATTACGCTGCGCGTTGAAGAGGAACGGATCACGGACATCAAGTTTCTGTGCCAGGGCTGTCCGGCGGCCATCGCCTGCGCTTCGGTTACGACCGAGCTGGCTCGGGGGCGGCACATTGACGAGGCCTGGAACGTGACGGACGATGCCGTGCTGGAGGCTCTCGGCGCTCTGCCGGAGCAAAAGGTCCACTGCTCGCTGCTGGCGCCTACGGCGTTGCACGCCGCGATAATGAACTACGTCGTCCGCAGCGTTGAGACGGACCGAGGCGACCACAGCTTGGTCGAGCCGAAGGAGGCAACGTAAGATGGCCACCCCGGTGAGGCATCTGTTCGGGCCGGTGCCGTCTCGGCGTCTGGGCCGATCACTGGGCATAGACCCGGTGCCGATGAAGACCTGCACCTTCGATTGCATCTATTGCCAGCTTGGACGGACGACAAACCACACGGACCAGCGCGCCGCCTTCGTTCCCGCTGAGACGGTGATCGGCGAGCTGGAAACGTGGATCGTGTCGGGCGGTACGGCAGACTATATCACGCTCTCCGGCTCCGGCGAGCCGACGCTCAACACCGGCGTCGGCGAGATCATCGCGTGGATCAAGGAGCACACCAACATCCCCGTGGTGGTCCTGACCAACGGGTCCCTGCTCTGGCGGGATGACGTGCGGCGCGAGATCGCACAGGCGGATTTCCTGATGCCGGACCTCGACGCGGTGACGCCGGAGGTCTTCGCGCAGGTGAATCGGCCCTGTTGCGGCCTCCAGATCGAGCAAATCGTCGAGGGATTGGTCGCCGCGCGGCGCGACTGCGCGAGCACGATGTGGCTCGAGGTGATGCTCTGCGCCGGGCTAAATGACACGCCGGAGGAACTGGCCGCTCTGCGGGCGGCCATTGATCGCATCGAGCCGGACGAAGTCCAAATCAACACCGTGGTTCGTCCGCCCAGCGAGAGCTTCGCCCGGCCGCTGAGCCCGGAGGCGCTCAAGCGGGCACAGGAGGCGCTGGGGCCGCGGGCGGAGATCATCGTCGCGCTCGACCGCGACTATGCCGCCCTGGCCGGTGGCGAACAGGCCCTAGAGGACGTGCTGGCCCTGCTGACCCGCCGGCCCTGCACGATGCAGGACATCGCCACCGGGCTATCGCTGCACATCAACGAAGTCAGCAAGCACGTCTCCCATCTGCTGGAAGACGGTAAGATTCTAGCCGAACAGCGCGGGGAGCAGCAGTTCTACCGGGCAGTGCGCTCGGCGTGAACTGCCAGCGCCTGTGCAGCGTCTCCCCCTCAAGGCACCTGTATCTGCCTTCCGGCGCTCAGGTGCAGATTGAGTACAGCGTCCCGTCCGTGAGCTCCAGCTTCAGCGTGACCACATCGTACCGATACGGCGCCGTGGTCTTGCCGCTGGACCAGGTCAGGACGTGCTCGGACGAGTCGCCTCGGGCGGGGATACTGGTCGCGAATTCATAGCCTTCAAAGGGCCGGCCGTAGGGGTCGCGGAGCTCGGCACGCAACTCTCCCTGGATGTCGGCGTCCACCGTGATCTGCTCGGCGGACTGGGCGAAGGGTTTGAGCAGGAGGCTGCCTACCATGCGCTCCGTGGCGCGGAGTCCGGCGAAGCGGCCCGGACGGATCGCGGCGGCGAAGTTGGCGCGCTTCCGTTCGGTGACGCTCTCGGGCAGCTCCCAGTTGTGCTTGAAGTTCCCGCCGTTGTACAGCAGCAGCAGGCGATCACCGCGGTCTAGGAGCCGATTGGCCGCGTAGGCCGAGAAGTAGTCAATCTCGTCCACGCCGCCGCGGGGGACCCAGCCGCCGCGGAGCGGTCGCAACCAGTTGTGGCCATCGCGGCTGAAGCAGAGCTCGATGTCCATGGTCTGCTCCCAACAGCGATAGTGGCCCAGGAAGCCGAGGTGCCAGTCGGGGTCGCGCTCGACGGCGAGGTAGTAGAACTGCAGGTGCGGGGGGTCGTACTCGTCGGGGACGAGGAGGAGCTCGGGGTCGCTCCAGGCCAGGCCGTCGTCGCTTTCGCGGCGGTGAATGATCCGGCGCACCTGCGGGGCGTTATCGTGGGGCACATAGTGACCGCTCTCCGGGTAGTTGGGCAGCAGCCAGACGGAGTACATCACGAGCTTGCCGCTGATATCATCATAGTAGACATACGTGGCGTCATTGCTGCGGAGGCGCTTGGCCTCCATCCAGTCCCAGGTGCGCTGGTCGGCGAACTTGTCCTGCGGGCTCGCCGCGGTAAGGCCCGCCACCCAGCCGTTCTGACCGACCTCGCGGTCCGAGGGGTGAAAGATGGCCGGCCGCTCGAGATCAATGACGCGCCACTGCAGGCCGTCTACACTTTCGCACGGCACGTAACGTATGTGCCCGGTCTCGTGCCCATGCCACCAGAACCACATCCGCCAGGAGCCGTCCGGCAGGCGGACGACCTGCGGCTGCGTGCAGCGCGCGCCCTCGGGCATCCCGGCGGGCCAGAGGTGGTTGGTCGGCGCGCCTTGCCAGTCCACCTGCCCGAGATCGGGCTTCTCCCAGTGCAGGCCGTCCGCGGACTCGGCGACGGCAAGGCGAAACACTCGCGGGGGGTCCCAGTGTGAGGCGGAGTAGTACAGCCGGTAGCGTCCGTCGTCGAGCGGGACGACGGAGCCGGCAAAGCACGATGCCCGCTGCAGGTCCGAGGGCCGATCCTGGCCCATCACCACGCCGAGCTTCTCCACCGGACCCGGCACGAGCTCGAGGTTGCTCTTACCCGCCAGGTCCCGATCGTCGTAAAAGAAGACCTTGCTCATTGTCTTGTCCGCCTTTCGCCGGATCGGTGACTGGCGTACATTTCACCCCCGAAGACCGAGAATCCTGTGGTCTTCACTCACAGCACCAGACGGTCACTGAAGAGGTCCGCGGACGCAGGCGTCTAATTCTGAGAAAGCGCTTTCGTCTGTTGGGGGTACCGCGAATGACTGGAGACAGCCCCGCGCGAATACGCGGGTATCAGCCGGGTGATCTCGATCGCGTCTGCGACATCGCCGTGCGCGCGTGGGAGCCGATCTTTGCGCACTTCGCCGAGCGGATCGGGGACCCGGAGATGGCCGAGGCCTATTGCCGCGACTGGGACCAGCGGAAGGCCGAGCAGGTTCGCAGTTTCTGCATCAACCACCCGGAGTGGGTGATCGTCACGGAACTGGACGGGCAGGTCGTCGGCTTTCTGACCATGTTCCTGGACCGCGAGCGGAGCTTCGGGGAGATCGGCAACAACGCCATTGACCCGGAGTTCCAGGGGCGAGGCCTGGGCGCCGCTCAGTACGAGCGCGCGCTGGAGTTCTTCCGGGAGCAGGGCATGAAGTTCGCCCGCGTGAACACGGGGCTCGATCCGTCTCACGCCCCGGCACGCGCGGCATACGAGAAAGTGGGCTTCGAACAGAAGCTCCCCAGCGTCCAGTACATGCGTCGGCTCTAGCCCCACGCGGCATGCTGTGGATCTGGTGGTGGACGGATAGGAGGAAAGCATCCGATCGCCTCGGGAGTACGGAGTCGGCGAGGTTAGTGCTGTTTCGCCTGGAGGTGGCTGATGATGACCGAGTCCAAGGGGACGACAAAGGGCAGGAGAACGCGCTTTGAGCTCGTGGCGCCAGGCGCACAGAAGGTATTCCTCGTGGGGGATTTCAACGGTTGGGACCCGTCGGCCAAGCGTCTGCGGCGGTCGCCGAGTAACCCGGAGGCCTTTGTCGGCATCGTGGAACTGGCGCCCGGCAGACACGAGTTCAAGTACCTGGTAGATGGCGAATGGCGCTGCAGCTCGAGGAGCGAATGGCGGACCCAGCCAGTCAGGAGCGGAAACCTCTTGAAGAGTTCCTGCAGGAGCGCGGTTTGTGAACTGCGATGTGTACATCATGCCGCCCGCACAGCGCGATTCTGTCGGTCTGCCGCCAGCGATGCAGGGACGTGTGACAAGGCGCCTCCGAGGACTAGCGGAGAACCCTCGCCCGTCCGGAAGTGTGCGGATCAGCGGGAAGCCTCCGGGCCATTATAGGCTCCGGGTGGGGAACTATCGCGTTGGTTACCACCTGGATGACGAAGCCCGCGTGGTGGCGGTGTGGCAAGTCGGCCGCCGGGGCACGTTCCACGACAGGCCCAGGCGACAGCGATAGCTCCGGAGTGTATCTTAGTCTGCACGGGGAGCGGGTGTGCCGTCGCGCACGGACCTCAAGTTTTGTGCGCCCGGGCTTCTTGGTTTCGCTACTTTAGTCCCGATTTGCTGCGCGTTTCCTGGAGCTCTACGTCCACCTGCCGGCCCGCCAGGACTTGCTGGACGATCTGCACATCCTCGTCGACTTCCTCCACGCTGAGGAACCCGCAGGCGACGGTGTCAATGGGCTTGATCGTGTGGTAGACGAAGGTGAAGGCCGTCGGCGGCAGGATGCGGCCGGCGGCCAACGGCTTGATGCAGATGATCGGCTTGGGCGAGCCGGTGATCACGCGCGCGGCCCAGTCGGTCTCCACCGGCACCAGGAACCCGATGGCGTTGTAAAGCTGAATGTAAGTCTCGATGTCGTAGCCTGCCTTGTCGCCGACCGTCACCGTCTCGGGCCGGTGGGTGGAAAAGCCGGGGATCATCCCCAGCTCGCGCACTTTCGCGCAGATCTCGTCGGCGCCCCGAATCACCCCCCGGGCCACATCGAGGTTGGCGTCGGTGTACGACGGGTGCGGCATGCAGATGGACACATTGTGGTCGGCACACCACTGCGTGCCCTCCAGGCAGGTCTTCAGGTCCGGACCGCCGGGCGTGCAGATCCAGTGCATCTGATGGTCGGTCTCGTCGTGGAGCCGCTCCAGCGCGGCGCCGAGCTTCTCGTTGATACCGCTGACCACGGCGTTGATGCCGTGTTCGCAACAGCGAACCAGCACCTCGAGCACGCGCTCGACGGTAAAGTAGCGGTTCATCCAGACGCTGCGCGCCTTGGAAAAGTGGGAGAACCCGCCGAAGGGGTTCGAGCCACAGATCAGGCGGCAGATCTCCAGGCCGCCAATCTTCGTCATCGGTAGTGCCATTCCACTTGCCTCACTTGCGTCGTGAACGGTGTCCTGGGGCCGGACGTTCTGCGGTCTTCGATGCTCGGGGGCTGCTAACCTTCGTACAGCTCAGAGGTCCGCAACGCGGTTGACGCGAATCAGGGGGAACCCGCAGCGGGCGGAGAGCTGGAAGCAGACGGGCGGAGGGAGACACGAATGGATTACTTCTTCGACTGGGACGCGCTGGACTGGGAGCTGGTGCAGCTCGGCGTCGAGCGGAAGGTGGTCCACACCGCTCACCTAATGTTCGCTCTGTATCGGATGAGCGCCGGGTTGGAGTTTCCCCGGCACGATCATCCGCACGAGCAGATGGCGACGGTGTTGTCCGGACGGATCGAGGCCCTCATCGGCGAGGATCGGCGCGAGCTGGGGCCGAGGGGCGGCTACCGCGTGCCGGCGAACGTGCCCCACACGATCCGTGTGCTCGAGGATGCGGTGATTCTGGACGCCTTCACGCCGATCCGCGAGGATTTCCTGACCGACAGGAGCTGACCACCATGCCCAAGATCGCCCTCATCGGGGCCGGCAGCATCGCCTTCGCCCGGCGGCTGATCGTTGATCTGCTGGCCTTTGAGGAGCTGCAAGACGCGACCTATGCGCTCGTGGACATTGATCCCGAACGGCTGGAGTTATGCGCAGAGCTGATGCGGCACATCGTGGCCACGCGGGGGCTGCCGGCGCGCGTGGAGGCCCACACCGAAGCGCGGGCGGCGCTGCCCGGCTGCGACGCGGTCATCACGATGATCAACGTCGGCGAGGACGAGTACGTGCACGATCTGAGGATCCCGCAGAAGTACGGCGTGGATCAGCAGGTCGGCGACACCATCGGGCCGGGAGGCGTGTTTCGCGGACTGCGGGCCGCGCCGGTACTGATCCAGATCTGCCGCGACATCGAGGCGGAGTGTCCCGACGCCTGGCTGCTGAACTACACGAACCCGATGGCGATCGTCACCTGGGCGATGAACGTAGCGACGCGCGTGAAGCTGGTCGGCCTGTGCCACAGCGTGCAGGGCACCTCGCGGCAGCTCGCCTCGTACATCGGCAAGCCGTATGAGGAGATGACATACTGGGTCGCGGGCATCAACCACATGGCGTGGTTCCTGGAGCTGAAGTGGCGCGGCGGGAACGCGTATCCGCTTCTGCGGAAGGCACTGGAGGACCCGGAGGTGCGGGGCAAGGACCCGGTGCGGTTCGAGGTCTTCCGCCATTTCGGGTACTTCGTGACCGAGTCCAGTGCGCATATGTCCGAGTACGTGCCGTACTTCCGCTCACGGCCCGAGCGCATGCCGGCGTTCAACCTCAGGACGCGGGAGGAATCCGGGGCCGGGCGTAAGCGGCGGCGGGAGGACTACTCCGAGAGCGTGCGGCGGCAGATTGCGGGTCAGGAATCGATTCCCGACGAGCGCTCGCACGAGTACGCCTCGTACATCATCCACTCGCTGCTGTCTAACACGCCGCGGCGGTTCAACGGCAGCGTGCTGAACCGCGGGCTAATCGGCAATCTGCCGCCGGGATGCTGTGTGGAGGTACCCTGCCTGGTGGACGGGACCGGCATCCGGCCCTGCGTGGTCGGGAATCTGCCTCCGCAACTCGCGGCGCTCAACCGGTCGAACATCGCCGTGCAGGAGCTGGCGGTGGAGGCCATCCTACAGCGCGACCCGGAGAAGGCCTTCCAGGCCATCGCGCTCGATCCGCTAACGTCCGCGGTGCTGAGCCTGGAGGAGATCCGCAAGATGGTGGACGAGCTGCTGGCGGCGGAGAGGGACTGGCTGCC
>JALGUG010000216.1 GCA_029820995.1 Candidatus Zipacnadia bacterium | reverse complement strand
GCCTTCGAAGCCGTGGTGCCACCGCGGTCGGCGCGACTGTACCGTCTGGCGCGGAGCACGCCATACCCGTCGGTGCTATCTACCGACATGCACGTCAGGCAGGGGCAGGTGGAGCTGGCCGACGTGAAGTGGGATCCGGAGACCATGACGCTGTCGGGGGCCGCGACCCGCCCGGCGGGGGAGGTCGGGAACCTGTTCCTCGTTGCGCCGCAGGGCTGGCGGGTGGACGACCCGCAGGGGCTCTGGATCGCCAAGGACGCGACGGACGAATCGCTGATTATCCGCTGCCAGTTGCAGTTCGGGGATGAGCCGGCGCGGTGGGCCGTGCGGTTCGGCACCGTGGATTAGCCCCGCAGCTCGCCGGTCACAAGCGACCGCTCGTTCTTTGGACGCAGGCTAGGCGTAGGCGAGCCGAGGTTACTTCCCCTCCGGAAGACACGTCACGTTATCAATGTAGAACAACGACTGCTCCTCGGCCATGCTTGCGATGACCACGCGCTCCAGGCGTTGAAACTTCGGACTCCCGTGGGGAACCTCGAGCTGTTGGGGTTGCCGGCCGCGGACCGTCAGGAGCATCTCGGAGCTGGTCGGCGCGTTTTCGCCCAGGACCATCGTGAGCTCGATCTTGAACCACTGGTCGAAGGGGACCTTGGCCAGAGGCTTCCCGGCGGCAGTGAGCTCGCCCTCCGGCGTCAGGAAGATAATGGGCCCGCTGAAGTACTCCTTGCCGCCCGTGTCACTGTACTGTCGCGGATCCACCATAACGCGCGGCGGCTTGCGGCTGTCCAGCCGGAACTCACAGGAGAAGCGCACCGTGCCCTCGCGATACCGGAGTGCATAGAAGATCCGCGGCTCCCAAGCGTTCCGCAGGCCGGGGGCGTCCACAATCTTGAGGCTGTGCTTGCCCTCGGCCGCCACCTCGTCCGTGACGACGATGGGAGCCTTCCGAGAAGCCAGCACATCTCCGTGCCGCGGCGGGCGTCCGACCGGGTCCAGCTCGAAGTCCTCCTGCAGCGGCCGCGCGGGCGCCACGTACAATACGGGCTGCTCGCGGACGAGCGTGGGCACGACACGAAGCGGCCAGGATGCGCGCTCGGGGCTCTGATAGCAACCGATCTGATCGAGCGGGATCTGCTCGAATCCCAGCTTCAACGCAGGCGACTGCTGCCGCAGGCGATAGTCATCCGCATCGGGGTTCTCGAACAGCGGATCGCCCAGTGCCGAGCCCTGGTCGAAGCCCGCGGCTTGCCACGTTTCCCAAGCGTCGAATCCCTTCCCACCGCGACCGGTGTCGGCCCGAAAGGGGCCGCCTCTGGTCCAGACCAGGTTGTGGTCGAAGCTCACCGACCCATCCAGCCACTTGGTGCAGCGATACACCACGGTCTTATCTCCGTCGC
This sequence comes from Candidatus Zipacnadia bacterium, assembly GCA_029820995.1. Taxonomy (GTDB): domain Bacteria; phylum Armatimonadota; class Zipacnadia; order JALGUG01; family JALGUG01; genus JALGUG01. The sequence goes on along the minus strand of JALGUG010000216.1, from coordinate 6,438 downwards.
ACACCAGGATGTTCCGCCGCACGCGGTTGCCCGTAACAGGGCGCTCGCGGATGGGAACATTCTCAAACTCGTAGCTCCCGGCGTCAACGATGATGTTATTCAGGACGATGTTGTCGCTGCCGCCGTGGACCATCACGCCGCCCCGGCCGGTCCGGGCGATGATGTTCCCCTGAACCGTCGTGCCGCAGGTGAAGTCGTCCAGATAGACGCCCCAGGAGAAGTATGGAGATTGATAGTCACCGCCCCTGGGATGCCCGTACCCCACCGTGTCCAGGATCTTGTTCCAGCGAATGATGTTGCCGCGCAGCGTCAGGTTGCGCTGGCACATCCGAATGGCCCCGCCGTCGCAAGTCTCCAGCATCGTGTGATGGATGTTGTTCAGCTCGATGACGTTCTCGATGCCCTTGAGGAACACGGCATTCCGCGGAACATCGTGCAGGTCGTTTCGCCGCACCACGTTCTGTTCGCCGAAGGCGTTGATGCCGGCGCAGTCCTTGTCGAACAGCCCGATGTCGTAGACCTGATTGTTCTCGGCAACGTTCCCCGTGCCGTACAGGAAGATGCCGTCGGAGCCGATGGACCAGACGTCGTTGCCGATGACGCGGCATTCTTGGCACGGATCGTTGAACAGCACGTCCTGCCCGGCGCCGCCCACTCCGCCGAACACTCCCTCCGCCGGAACGACGCGCGGATTGCCGACTTCGACGTATCCCGGCGTCACGCCGCCGAGGTTGAGGCCCACTCCGCCGACGTTGGTCACGACGCAGCCGATCACCGCGCAGCGCCTGGCGCCGATGAGGCGGATTGCGTCCCGACGCGCGGCTTCGAGGTGGAAGCCCTTGAAAGTCAGGTACTCCACCGGCTCGTCGGCCGGTTGGTCCTCGGGCGTAGGATACTCCTCACGAGAGCCGTGGAACTTCACGTTGAGGTAACCATGCGGGTAGGGAATCGAGCCCTGAACCACTATCAGATGGTCTATCAGCGGCACGATCACCTCGCCGTCGGCGACCTTACCGTCCGGTGGGATGAAGTACAGCATGCTCTTCTTTCGGTCCAGGAACCATTCGCCCCGAGCGTCCAGCGCGCCGAAGACGTTCTGGATGAAGAAGCGGTTATTGCGCTCGAACGTGCGTCGCACCCGGCGGACGGTGATGAGGCGGCGCGTGGTGTCCACGTCAAGAATCGGCGTGATCGCGAAGCTCCAGCCGCCACAATACGTGGACACGACCTCGGCCTGCGAGATGTCACCCCACCGATCGAACGGGATGGCGCCTTCGGCGTAGAGAAGCTCATCGCGGGGCCGGTTTCCATGGTCCTCGACGTACAGGAAACCACCGGTCCGCGGATGTTCCGGGTCCCGGTTGGGATAGCGGGCCAGAACCTGGCGGGCGCCCCGGTAGAACAACTGGTGGAACGACGCTCCCGCCAGCCCCTGCGCCTTGAGGTCCGCCTGATAGATGCCGTCCCGGAGCGGTTTCCAACCGCTGACGGCCCGGCCGCCGCGCACGGTCACGCGCTCGCCGGGCTGAGCCTCGTACGTGATCGGACACGCCTCGGTACCGCCATCCTCGCGCGTGAACACGAGCGGCTCCTTGAGCTCATACGCACCGCCGCGTACCACAACGCGGACCGGCCTTTTCAGGCCTTCCCGTTTGAGCTGCCGCACGGCTCTTTGCGCCTGCGTTAGCGAGACGAAGGGCCCATCGGTGCGCGCCTCGTTCGGCGCCGCCAGACGACCGGACCACCGATCGTTCCCGTTCGTGGCGACGTAGAACATGCTCGCCGCCGGACCGTCCTGAGCGAAGGCCGGCTGTCCGCCCACGAGGGCCAGTGCAATGCCGGCGCCGAACAGCACCCAGAGCGCATCCCTCAGAAGGATGGGATCGGCCAGGCAGCGTGGTTCCGTGCTCATATCGGTATCCCTTCTTCCGCGAAGACAACGAGCTGCACACTACTCGCACGTGGCGAGATCTTGATCCTCTGCTGACCATCGTTCGCTCTATCGGCGCGTGTCACCTGCGAACCGCACTGCAGGGGCCAAGCACGAGAGAGCCGGCCCTACGCTCTACGACCATGAGCACGGCTGCACTATGCTCGCGCGGAATCTCGCGCAATCCGTTGACGCCCCGGTCTGCCTCTGATAGCGTTCCTGAGCGGCTGCAGTGTGGACCGGGGGCGCTTGCTTGGGGCGGGTACAGCTCCGGCCGCAGTTGCTCACGGCGCCACTTGGAAGCTGTTTCATAAGCTCTGTAGGACCACCTCTAGGCGCGATTGTCGTTCGTCGTTAAGGTTATGAGATCATCTCCAGTCATCCGCGTCTTGGCCTCAAAGCGTGAGCCCTCTCCCCTTTGTGCGACGCGCGGCAGGGTACCAGGACACCTCGCGAGAAGGTCAACTGACCGGCCCGCACATGATCCCCTACGACATCGCCCCGGAGGTGCCGAAGGTGAGCGCGAAGTGGACAGTGATCGCTGTTTGTGCCGTGACCGCCTGCGCCATGGCGGCGACTCACCCACCAGGCTGGTGGCACCCCCGCTGGCGCCTGCGCACCACCGTGACCCGACCCACGCCATACCGCGACGAGGCCCCTCGGCCGGTCGAGGCCGCGGTGGACTTCCCGCTGCTGCTGAAGCGGGCGGCCGTCCGGGGGCAATTCGATCCGGCCTCGCTGCGCGTCATCGAGCGCACTGCCGAGGGGCAGCGAGGACGCGAGGTGCCCTTTGCGTACCGCACCGAGTTCGACGCCCGCGAGGGGCGCGAGAAGGCCTATCTCGCCTGGATCGCGCAGCCACGCCTTGGCCGGGGTGGGGCGTACGATATCTACTTCGATACGAAGGACCGCGGCATCGAGGCTCACGACTACGACGCCCACCGCTTGCCACCGGAGAACCTGCTCACCAACCCCGGCTTTGAGGACCAAGCCGACGGACTGCCGGTCGGTTGGACGGTGACCCCAAAGCAGGTTGTGAGCCTGGGCCGATTCGCCCACACGACGGGCGCGCGCTCGCTGAAGATCCGGGTGGACCAACACACCCCGCAGGATGTCGGGCGCGAGGTCGTCATCTCGCAGAAGATTGATGTCCGTCGGTTTGCCGGCCAGGAGATGCTGTTCGAGTGTGACCTGCTGGCCGAGCGTGCGGCCTACGGCGCGCCCGTCTCGGTCGAGCTGCAGCAGCTCCGCGCCGACGGCTCGCGGATTCTGGAGTACGCCATCCAGCCGCGCTGGCTGACCGTCGAGCTGGCGGCGGGACAGCTTGTGCAGTTCTGCGAGCGTGGACGCTTCAGTCCCGAAGCCGCCAGTGTGAATGTGCGCGTGCGTGTGCGCTGCTACGTGCGGGATGCAGACACGCGGCAGATCGTCACGGGTCCCGAGTCCTTCTTCACCGTCTGGCTCGACCGGCTGGTAGTGCGTCCCGGGGAGCGCTGGCCCTGGCCCGGCGCTAGCCATGCCGGGTTCGTGGAGGGAGCGTTCGACCACGCCCCTCTGAACCGCGGCTTCGACTTCACCGGCCGGCGCCGGCTCGCCTTCAACGGCGCTTCCGAAGGGACCCTAACCGCGCGTAAGTACAATCCGGATCCCGGGTCCGTCCACTGGGGCCTGCAGGCCGGAACGCTGGAGTTCTGGTGCCGTCCCTCCTGGGAGGCCCACGATGGTCTCGAGCATGTCTTCTTCTACGGCATGGCCTACGGGCACCGCCTGCAATCGCGCCTGCGAAAGCTCAACGGCGACGGCAAGAACGAGCTCGAGTTCACCATCGTTGATGCGGACCGCAAGGCCCGAACGGTTCGAGGCCCGGCGGCGCTGCGAGCGGGACACTGGCACCACATCGCGGCTACATGGGACCTGCCCCGGGCCCATCTACAGCTCTTCGTGGACGGCAAGCTAGTCGGCTCCCGCGGCCCGGGCGACAAGCCCTGGTCCGGCAGTCTGGCTCACACGGCCCCAACCAAGACCAAGGGGCTGGGTATCTCCGACCAGGACAACCGCACCATGCCCATGCAGGCCTTCATCGGCGGCGATCAGACCTGGAGCGAGGGCCGCGCCGCCGAAGCCGTCTTGGACGAGTTCCGCATTTCCGACGCAGTGCGCTACCTGGCCGACTTCACTCCGCCGCGTGCGGAGTTCCCAGTTGATGAGAACACCCGGGCGTTGTTCCACTTCGAACACGAGAAGCACGGAGTTCATGCTTCGGACGATCGGTTCGTGCGCGGCTACCTGGCCTGTGAGCTGCCGCCCCAGAAGCAGGAGGCTGTTCTGGAAGTACTCAACGGGAGGAAGATCGAGCGCCGCACGGCTCTCGTCAGGCCTCACGGATCGCCCAAGCTGTTCGAGGCCAACCGCGCGGAGCATCGTCTCGTCGTGTCTCGCCCCTTCCGCGAGCTGCCCGATCCACGCTTTGTGGAGTATCGCGAACGTCGCGTCGAGCGCACGGTCACCGGCGACGACGACGGCTTCGTGCTGCAAGTTCACGGCGACTACGCGCCCTTGATGCGATCAGTAACCTTTGAGCGGTCCGAGGGCGCCCCGCCGCGCACCACCTTGCTGCCCCGCTGGCGCGCGAACGACAACGTGGTGCCTTTCAGCGTCGAGAGCATCGCCGCGACACTGGCCCCGAACGCGGTCGGCGATCCCGAGAAGGCCTTCGAGGTCTTCAAGTACGCGCTGCAGGTCACTAACTACTACGACGCTCATTACTGCGAGACGCTCCCCTGTGGGCGCCATCGCCCGCGGGTCTCGTATACGCTGATCAAGGCTCTCAACATCTACCCCTTCGATCAGTGTGGGCCACTCAACCACATGCTGCGCAAGCTGTTCCTGAGCGCCGGCATCTCCTCCAACAACGCCCCGGGCACTCACCACCAGTTCGAGCAGGCCTTCTACGAGGGCAGTCTGCGGCTGTTCGATCTCTCGCCGCGCCTGTACTGGCTCAAGCGAGACAACACCACAGTACTCGGCCTCCGCGGGCTGGAAGAAGACCCCTATCTCAAGCTGCGACAGGGCGGCGATGCCAATGCGTGGCTCCCCGGCCGCAGGAGCAGCGCCAGCTTCGGCTCGGCGGAGCGCCCCCACAGCATGGACTTCCCGCTGCGTCCGGGCGAGCGCGTCAGCGTCTGCTGGCAGAACGAGGGCCGCTGGTTTGAAGTCGCCGGCGATCGCAGGGCCATACCTCTGGCGAAGATCCCGCCGTACTTCGGCAACGGTGCCATTGTCTACGAGCCAACCGCCGAGGGCGAGGCGGCGTCCCTGGACAACCTGACAGTGGCCCCGGCGGCCAACGGGCACTCGATTCTTCGCGCCAAAGACGCCGCCAGGCCTGCGGCCCTGATCTACCGCGCGCAGTGTCCCTACATCTTCTCCGCCGGGACGGTGAGCGGCGCCTACGCGGCTCAGCAGCCCCGTGCGATCAAACTGTCCCTCTCCTTTGACGGGGGCAAGAGCTGGACCCAAGTCTGGCTCAGCCCCAGCAAGACCGGAGAGATCGCCGCAGATCTGCTCAAGTATGTGACCGGGCGATATGCGTACTGGCTGAAGGTCGAGCTGGCTCCGAGCCAGGGGGCAGTGGTCACCGATCTGAAAGTACGCACGGTGTTCGTGGTCTCGCCACTGTCGCTGCCCGGCAAACTGTCCCTGGGAGAGAATCGCATCAGCTTCGTGAGCGGCCCGCCCGCAGTGCCGGTCAAGACCGCCTGCTCGTGGATCGAGCGTCATCGAAGCGCTCTCGGAGTCTCGCTCAACGCACTCAGCTACTACCACACTGACGGTGAGAATCACCGCAACCTGTTCATCGTCGCACCGGGCACTCAGTTGCCGGTCAGGGTGACGCTCGAGGGCCGGCGGCTGCGCGGTCAGGTCTCGCTTGAGCGCCTGCCGCGCGGCTGGACAAGCGAACCTGAGAAGAACCCCGTCGTGCTCGCCAATCCCGCCGGCCGGACGAGCGTCGAGTTCGTGGTGCGCCGGCCGGAGGCTCCTGAGGGCCAGATCCGAGCCTTTGACGTGGTCGTGCGCGACGCGAATGGCGAGCGACGCGCACCGGCGCAAGTGCTCGTCGCGGCTGCCGCGCTTGTTCGCGAGGCCGAGCTGGCCGACGAGGCCACGGGCGAGGTGGCCCCGATGTCCTTGGCGGAGCTCAGCGGCGCACGCGGCATGGCCTTCAGCGGCAGCGGGCGGCTCGCCTTTGACTTCACTGCGCCGCGCGAGGCCAAGCATGCCCTGTGGCTCCGCGCACGCTGGGAGCCGGGAAGCAGCACTCGCCTGACGCTTGAGCTCGATGGGAGCCGGGCCCGCGAGCTACGCGCCACCGCCATGATCGGGTTCACCGATTGGACGAACCCGCGACGCGCGCAGACCAAAATGTTCGCTCATTTTGGCGAGCAGTATGGCCACTGGGCCTGGTATCGCGTCCCGGACGTGCAGCTTGGCGTGGGCGAACACCGCCT
>JALGUG010000215.1 GCA_029820995.1 Candidatus Zipacnadia bacterium | reverse complement strand
TGCCCGTGATCGGCATGGGCCTGGGCCGTGCGGGACCGTTTCCGATCCTGATGCCGCTGCTGACTATCGGGGCGATCGTCGGGGCGGTTATGTGCGCGAAGAGAGCGATCGCGCTGGGCATGGCTGTCGTGACTGCGAAGTCGGTCACGCCCAACGAGACGCCGCTGGGCGGTCAGGTCCAGGTCGCGCTCCGTTTGCTGCCGCGGGAGCAGTTTCAAATCAGCCGGTTCGACTTTGTCCTCGAGATGGAGGAGCACGCGATCAGCCGCGGCGGCACCAGTGATACGCATTACCGGCACCGGACGCGGCTAGAGACAAGAACCGTGCCCGGACTGGAGACCCGGCCGGGCATCGAGACCGAGGTGGTGCAGATCTTCAGCGTTCCGGCCAACGCGCCGCCCAGCTTCCACGGGCGCAACAACTTCATCACCTGGCGGGTGAAGGTCCACTGCGCGGTCCCCGGCTGGCGACCGGACCTGCACGAGCAGATCGAGTTCGACGTGTTGGCGGAGGTCCTGCCGGAGGCTGCTCATGGCTGAGCCGCAGGCATACGTGCGCTTCCAAACCGCGAGCGGCTGGAGCGAGTCAGCAGTAGTCCAGGCCGGACAGACGCTGACCGGCGAGCTGACGCTCCGCGTCCCGCACGACGTGAACGCGCGGGGCGTGCTGTTGGAAGTGAGCTGCAAGGTTCACGGGCGAGGCACGGACGAGAAGGTCGCGGCGATAGAGGAATCCAAGATCTATGAGGGCGACCTGCGAGCCGGACAGGACCTGCAGGTGCCCTTCGAAGCGCACATCTCGGGGGCCGGGCCGTGCACCTACCACGGGCGGTACATCAAGATGGATTGGGCCGTCCGGGTGCGCATTGACGTGCCGATGTGGTTTGATAAGCGCTACGAGTTCCCGTTCACAGTAGTGCCGCGAGTTCGGGACAAGACTGCCTGAGCTGCGCGACGGCAGCCTCCAAATCGCGGTCCGACACCTCAGCCCCCGGACCCAGGTCCTCCCACACCTCATACAGTATCTCCAGCACCAGCCGCGGATTGCCGCGGGCGATGCCATGCAGACGCGCCAGCACCGCCGGGGGCAGTCGCAGCTCGCCGCCGGTTGCTTGCACCCGCGCGCGGACCAGTGCGCCGGTCGCCTCCGGCGTGGACAACGGTGCGAGACGATAGCGTTCGACCGTCAGGCCGCGTCGGCGCAGGAAGCGGGACAGGTCCCGATGGGCCGCCAAGACTGCCCGGCCGCCGGAGTCGCGCACCGCCCACAAGAAGCCGACAAGCTGCTCGCGGGCCACGGGGTCCGCCTCGTCCAGCAGATAGGTCGTCTTGGTCTGAGGTGCAGGCAGCACCACCGAGTCGCCGTAACGCACTTTGACGTACTGCGCGGCTCGCCCGCGCTGCTCCAGCGCTCGGCGCAGAGCCAGCAAGTGGGTGCTCTTCCCCACGCCGCGCTCTCCCAGCACCAACAGCACGTCGGCGTCGCACGCCAGCGCGTGTCGAACCCAGTCCTCCAGGTGGGCCAAATCTGCCGCCTCGGCGGGCGGCAGATTCTCAAAGGGGTTTCGCGGCATTGGGCTGGTTTTCAGATGGTCAGAGTCATCCCGCCCTCGGGCACGAACTGCTGCAGGTACTGCGCCGAGACCTTCAGCTCATCGAGCAGCTTCTGCTCGGTCTTCGTCGAGCCCGGAATGATCTCGGCGATCAGGAAGGTGCGCTCGACGGGCGGTAGGTGCTCCGATACCGGGCTGTTCTCATACGTGGCATGCGACTTCTGAATGGCCTCGATGATCGGCGGAATCTCGACGTGACCCTTCTCGTTGTACTCCTCGGTGAAGGGCCAGTGATGGCTGGCCTCCGGCGTGGTTTGCTGCAGGTGGATAATCTCCGCGCAGGCGGCGCCCACATCCACAGTCAAGTAGACCGGACAGCCCGGCCGACCTCGATTGGCGCCGATCAGGAAGTCCTCAGCCTCCTGCAGGGTCCAGGGGACCTCACTGGGGATGTACATCTGCTCCTGGTAGATTGCCGCGATTCCCTTCTCCTCGCCACGGGCCGCAAGCTCACGGAAGGTCGCCTGCTGTCCCGCATAGGCCTCGGCCTTGCGGGCCGGGTTGCCCAGCACCTCGACGCTGAAGGCATCCCAGTGCCCGCCTACGCGGTCGGTGCCCATAGCGAGGGCCAGGTCCATCACGTCCAGGATCCACTGGCGCATCCGGGCGCGCGGCGAGGGATGGCTGTGCGAGAGGCCGTGAAACCGATGGGTGGCGACGCCGGTGTAGATGTCGGTCAGATGCACCTGGTGACGCTCGGCGGCCGCCTTGATCTCGGCGCAGGTCGCGAGCTGATAGTCGCGGTCGCCCGAAAAGAACGGGTCCAGCACATCGCCGCAGAACTCGTGGTTGCGGAACCCGATTTCGCGGGTCAGCCGCATGAAGTTGTCCGGCTCTTCCCACCGGCGGGTGAGGAAGGCGCCGTTAACACCTAGTTCGAGACGGACGCTCTTGCCGGGCATGTAACCCTCCTTACCTCATCTCCTGGCCGCCGGTGACGTTGATCGCCTGCCCGGTCATGTAGGCGGACTCGTCGGAGGCCAGAAAGACGACGACATTCGCCACATCCTCGTACGTGCAGCCGCGGCCCAACGGAACCTGCTCCTCGTATTTCTTGCGGACCTCCTCCTGGCTGATGCCCCAGCGCTTCGAGTACTGCTCGTAGAGGCTGTCCACCCAGAGCGGCGAGTCCAACAGGTTGCCGGGGCAGACCGCGTTCACCCGCACGCCCAGCGGCGCCAGCTCCAACGCGAGCGACTGCGTCAAGCCGATGCCGCCGAATTTGCTGGTCGCGTACGCCGAGTTCTTAAAGCTCCCCTTCTTGCCCGATTTGCTGTTAATCTGCACGATTACGCCCTTCTGCTGGATCAGCTCCGGCACGGCCGCTTTGGCGGCGATGAAGTACCCGACCAGGTTGACCTCGATCACCTTGCGCCAGGCGGCGACATCGAACTCGTCAATCGCCCCTGCGATCAGAATGCCGGCATTGCTGATGAGGATATCCAGCTTGCCGCACGCCTCGACCGTTTGCTCCACGGCCGCCTGCATCTGCTCGAAGTTCGTGACGTCAACCTCGATGCCCAGGCTCTTGCGACCCGTCGTCTGGGCGATCTCCGCGGCCGCCTGCCGGGCGCCCTCGCCGTTGATGTCGCAAATGCAGACCTCGGCGCCCTCTTGGGCCAACCGCTCGGCAAGGGCGCGCCCCAGGCCCTGGGAGCCGCCGGTGACCAGGGCAACCTTGCCTGCCAGCCGCTTGACCGCGAAGGGCCCCGGGTTGTGGCCAAGCTTGGGCAGCTTCTGTCGAAGCAGCTCCAGCTCGGCCTCGTTGGTCCAGATGCCCGGCGGCGCCAGCTTGTCCGCAACTGTCGGCAGCACGTCGCGGAGCTGTTCCAGTTTCGTCAGGGGCAGTTCCTCAATCTGAGGATACAGCACAATCTTGCCCGCCAGCGTGCGATCACGGACCGCGGTCAGCCCGTCCAGACCGGCCTCCAGGCTCCCGATGGCCGCCACGGAGCGGTTCGGCGACAGCTCGCCGCGCTCGGTCTTGTGCAGCGTGAACTCCAGGTCGCTGGTGGAGGAGCCGCTGGTGCCGATGAACCGGACGCCCTGCTGGAACACGGGCGTCAAGTCCAACTGAGCCATCGTCCCGCGGGCGGCCCCGGCGAAGATATTCAGCACGCCGTTCGGTCCCACGCGAGAGGCGGCGTCGGCCACCACGGCGCTGACCGGCACCAGGCAGACGACGTCGTCAAAGCCCTCGGGAGCGATCTCCGTGAGCCGGCGCTCGTACTCCTCCGGCCCGAGGACCTGGGGGTTCAGGCAGATAAGCTCGACGCCCTGGTCCGCAGCGGCCGGCCCGAACCGCTCCGGGATGGTGGCGAGGCGGTCCTCGTCCATGTCGGTGGCAACGACGGTGGCCGGCCCGGCCGGCGAATCTATGGCGCGCAGGACGTGCATCTGGCCCATGGGACCGCCGGCGCCCACGTACAGCGCCTTCCCCCCAGCGATCGGCTCCGAGGCGCGAGCGATGCGGTACGCGTCGGCAATCACGCGGCTCGTCGTGCCGACGTAGTGTAGGTCGTCGTAGTGAATGCGCCCCACATCCAGCTCGATCTTCCGAGGCAGCGCGCCCTCTCCGATGATCGCCAGGTGCCCGCCCGTCCCGAGCAGCGGCACCAGAGCCTCCACCGTATCGGCGCTCGTGCTTCCGAGCACGATGATGTCATCCGGCTGCGCCGAGAGGTGTCCGCCCTCCACCACCCCCGCGAACGCTGCGGGCTCGGCATCCCACGTCTCAAGCTGTGCGCCCCACTGCTCCGCCACAGCCCGCCACAGGTCCGCTACGGCGGGCGCCACGTTAGTTAGCAGGATTTCACTCACTGCCGGACCCTCCGCGATCCCGGCGCCGAGCTCCAGACCTTTCTGTTCGAACCCCGGAGCGCCTACAATCCACACGCGCCCGTCCGGCTTCAGGCCGTCGCGTTGCTGAGCGCGATATGAGCACTCCACGCAGGCCCACGGCTCGCTGAGTGCTGCTTCGGCATAGCCGGTGTCCGGCTGGACCGCTAGCAGATACGGGCCTTCGTCGCCCTCCAGGATCTCTTTGCCGATGACCACGTACTGCTCCAGAGCACCCGGTAATCGGTAGCCGAAGGCGACGCCCTTGCCCTTGTAGTAGATGTCGGCCTGAATGACGAAGCGGTCCCCCGGCTGGAATTGCCCCTGGAGCTGCTCGCCGACGCGCACGATGGTCACAGCGACCTCGTGGCCCATGATGACCGGGTCCCGGGCCAGATCGCGGCCGCCCAGACGCGGGTGATCGCCGCCCAGGGTCAGAATCTTCATGTCGGAGAAACACAGCCCGACGGCGTCAATGCGCGCCAGGAGCTGGTCCGGTCCATGCTGTGGAACTGGAAGGCGAACGGGGCGGCCCTCGCGGCCCAGATTCTCCAACCCGGTCCCGTACAGCGGCCAGGCAATCATCTCCTTCGGGATCGGCCCTCGGGCCGCCTTGTACGCCTGAATGACGTCATCGCTCATGGTCCTGATCCTTTCGCGTCAGGCCGCCGCCCTGCGCCAACTGTGGATAGACCTGCCGATCCGGCCCCGTCTCGTTGCGGTCCTAGCTCTGACCCTCCTTGAGCAGTTGCTCGCGGTACTTCTCGTCCGGGCGGGTGTAGAGCCGCGCCACATTGTCCGGCGACAGGTAGTGGGGTCCGCCGAGCGCGTACGTCCCCAGCAGGACCCGCGCTGTCTTGACCCACATGGCAGTGATGTTCTCGGCCTCCGTTGCAGTCCGGCCGATGGCGATCAGTCCGTGGTTTTGCATTAGAACCGCTTTGGGTACAACGCCATGCTCTTGCCGGAAGTTCGCCACGCCTGCGGCGACGGCGCGGGCCAGAGGCAGTCCGGGGTCCGTGTAGTCCACGAACACCGGAGCCGGGCCGCAGACGACGATTTCGTCAGGGAACAGGCGGCCGCTCACGGCTGCGCGAGCGTTCTGAGCGCAGAGGATCATGTTGAGGGCAGTCGGATGGGTGTGGCCGATGAACCGGACCTCCGGCAGTTGCAGCAGCAGCGCGTGCAGCACGGTCTCCACCGAAGGACGGCGTTCGCCGGGCGCCGGGCAGGCGGCGGCCAGGCGGTCCCTGATTTCGTCATCAGACAGCTCGCCCGCCTCCAGCATCGCCAGGACCGGCTCGAAGCGTACCTCGACGAAGCCGTCGGCATCAATCGAGCCGAGCTGCGTGCCGCTGGCTTTGACGTAGAAGGCCTCGTTGTTCACGCGGGCGGAGGTGTTCCCCTCGCCCAGAATGACATAGTCCCGCGTCTCATCCCCCAGGCGGCGGGAGAAGGCGACGAGTTCGTTCAGGACCTGCGGTGCAGACATGATACTTTTTCCTCTCTGGCGTTCACGCCCGGGCAAACGCCCTCCGGCCCGCAGACCGCCTGCCGCGGCGCGCTATTCTGTGCTACAGTCTGCGCGCGTAGTAGATCTGCCGGGCGATCTCCTCAAAGCCCATCTTCGGGTACAGGTGACGACCGACCGCATTATCCTCCAGCGTCTCGATCCGCGCCAGCTCCATGCCCTGGTCCCGCATGTACTGCAGCGCCCGCTCAATGAGCTGCGTGCCCAGGCCCTTCCCCTGGTGGCCCTGGTCCACAGCCAGGTTGAGGATGCGCCCCTGCCTTGTGAGGTGGTCCAGGCCGACGGTGATGAACCCGATGACCGTACCGTTCTCCTCGTAGACGAACACACCGCCCGGATTGGCGTCGCATTCGGCCTCAATTTGACTGAGCTTGCGCTGCTCCCAGCTAGTGCCGCCCACAAGTCCGAAGCGCTGCTCGATACTGCGGTCAATGGAGACGTCGGCGAAGGTGCGGGCCGTAATCTCCTTGAGGGCCTTGCGGTCTGTATCGCAGTAAGCTCTGATCACTGGGCTAACCCTTTCCCAGCCAGACCGGCGATGACCAGGCGATCTCGTCGTCGGTCTGGATCACGCGGACGTAATAATACGCGGGCCCGGCGAGCGGCTCGGCATCGGTGTACGTCAGCTTGGCAGTCGGGCCCGTTCCCCGCTTGGTGAACACGAACTTGTTGTTGCGGCAGACATCAATCTGCTTGATATCCTGAGGCGCGTCTACCTCGACCTCAATCCGCACCGGCTTCCCGTTGGGCGCGGGAATCTTCTCCCCCATCAGGTGCCCGTTCACGCGCACATCCAGGAAGATCTTCGCTGCCGTCGTGCCGTACGTGTGCCGCTGCCGGATCGCCTCCAGCACGGCCTTGCGCTCGCGGGCCGGAGCAAACACGCAGGCCTTGCCGTAGCCGCCACCGTGATCGGGGCTGGCAATCACTCCAATGACAATCCCGTTGGCCCAGGCGTCCTGTAAGAAGTACTTGCTCGCGGTGCGTTTGGCCTGGCGGAGGGTGCCTTCGAACTCGTAGGAGCCGCGCGTTTGGAAGATTTCGGCGACGGGCTGGGCGACCTCGTCCACGAACTTCCAGTCCGTGGGGACGTTGCCCGTGTCGGCGAGCTGATGCGGGATGTGAACGAAATCGGCCTTGTCCTTGGCCAGTGCCTCCCACACCTGCGCCGGCGTCATGCCATCGCGGGCGTTGAACCAGCGGGGATAGTACAGGTCGCTGAGAATGAGGTTGCGGTGTCCGTAGTAGCCGTAGGGGTGTTCGTCCGAGTACTTCTCGAAGCTGGAGGTCCACTCCTCGCCCAGGAAGGTCAGGAATCGTCCCGGATCGTCGTTGGCCCGCGCCAGCTTCGCGGTGTACGACCACAGATACGGGTTGATATTGTACCCGTGGTCCGTGGTGCAGGCGAAATCCAGGCGATTAATGTCGCGCATGGCCTGGTAGCTTTCGTCAATGGACTGATCGCCCCTGCGGTTGCAGACGGAGACGTCAGTGTGCTCATGCAGGTCGCCGTAGAGCAGCTCGAGCTTCCGGCTTCGGTACTCGATGGAGCGCGAGGCCCGGTCTTCTCCGCGTTCGACCCGGATCTTGGCGGCCGGGAACTCGTCCTCCGGCGGGGCCCAAGCTTCGAACTGCGGCTGAGCCGCCGGAGGCGCCGCCGTCATTTTCAAGGCGGCGAGATAAATCCCACTCTTCGCCGTCAGGGTCTTGTCCAGTTCGGCCCAGGAGCGCGGGATGTTGTCGAGCTGTACCCCGACGAAGAGGCGATCGGCTGCAAGGGCGAGCTGAGGTGTGCGATCCATGCCCTTCTTGCCGGAGACCCGCAGCGGCTCGGACCACTTGCTGCCGGCCCAGCACTGCACGAAGGTGTCCCAGCCGGAGTGTTGGTCCCGCGGCCGCAGAAACGCCACCCACAGGCGGCCCTGTTTATCCGTGGCCAAGGCCGCGGCCTCGCCTCGCCGCCACAGCTCGGACTGCTGGTAGGCCGCGGGAACCTCGACTCCGTGAGCCGTGAGCTTCCCCACGACGAGTCGGCGCTGGCGATTCGCCCCGACATGGTAGGTCGCGCAGTTCGCGTTCTCCCAGGCGATCCAGAGGTCGTCTCCGGCTGGATACAGTACCGCGTGCCGATCAATGGTCGGTGCCTGGGTCAGGCGCTGCTCCGCGCCCCAGTTGTCGCCCTCGCCGCGGCAGAGAAACACGTCGTAGTTGTTGCCGCGGAAGCTGTGCCAGGCGACAGTAAGCGGCCCGGACGCCGCTGCGGCGATTGTCGGCTCATAGCTGGCAAAGCCCGGCGAGGAGAGCTGACGCGCCTTGGAGATCCGTCCCTGCGAGATCCGTGCCACGAACACCTGTCGCTCCCCCGTGCGGTTGCTCTCCCACGCGACATACATCGCGTCTCCACGCAGCGCGCCGGCGGGCTTGATGTCCACGCCCGGGTCCTGCGTCACGCGGAGGGCTTTGCCCGGACCGGAGTTGCTAACCGGGACCACATAGATATCCCAGTTGCCATCCACTTCAGCAGCATAGAGCAGCCGGAGCGTCTGGCCGGCGCCGACCAGGCGGGGTTGCATGACAAATGTCTTGGAGCCGCCCAGCACCTCCCATGTCTGCTCGACTTGGCCGTCCAACGAGACACGGGCAAGCTGCAGTGTGTCATGCCCCTCGCGGAAGGAGACCCAGGCGAAGTATAGCTTGCCGCCGAAAGCGACCATGCTGGGCTCGTCATTGAAGCCCTGCCCTTGCGAGATCTCCAGAGGCTTGGGCGTGTCATGTTCGAGCAGCGCGAGGTCGTCAATCCAGATCTTGCCGGGCGGAGCATTGTGCGAGGAGGGGGCGATAATGTGCAGCTCGGTCGGGCCGGATTTCTCCACCGTCAGCGGAATGGAGTACTGTTTCCATTGCCGGGGCACGCGCTCCCAGGCGACGACCATCTTCCGCGGCTCGCCCTCGGATTGGCGCCAAAGAACGAGTTTGGTCCGGTTGGTCGCTCGGGCCCAGATGCTGAAACTGTACAGCCTGTCGGCATCGAGCCGGAAGGTGCGCTTCAGTTGCCAAGCTCTTTTCGGCTCGGTGACCTCGCCGAACAGGCAGTGGGTTCCGCTGTGAGCCTGTTTGGGATCTTCGATCAGCTTGTGGCCCTGGTCCGGACGCCAGCCCGCTAGTCCGTCCTCGAAGCCGCCGTTCGTGATGAGATCGCGCCGGGCACCGGTCTGTCCCCATGTAACACCAACGGACAGCGCAATGACGAGACCGCAATACCGATAGAGCTGCATGAATCCGGCCCCCCGTTTAGCAGCACAATAGCCATCCTGGACTAATTGGCCACGAAGGACGGAGACTCCTTGTGATGAGCAACTCGGCGTGCTTGGGGTATCGCAAGCAACGGGGAATGCAGCGCCAACTGCCCGCCTTCAGAACGCACATGAGGGCGCACGACGCCGCAGCAGTATGGAGATGGCCGAAACTGCCCTGATCGGCGACGGTCAGAAAGCGAAATGGCAGCGCCGCGAACGCGAACAGAGACGAGTTCTACGGTGCTCCCACGCACCCAACTTACTGCTTTTCGGTTTTTCGAAAAACCGAAAACAGCATCCGCTCCGCGCAAAACCTGATCGTGTGGCAGGCGGCTCCACGCCTCGCCTCGGTTGAGGCGGCGGGCCGATCGTGCTACGACTCTCCTACATTTGCTCTCGCGCCCAGAAGCCGGCCACAGCTTGCCGTTTGCTGTTTGTCGTTTGCCGTTTCCTGACTGCTGATTACTGTCGCTATTCTGTTTCTCCGGGGCGCC
>JALGUG010000214.1 GCA_029820995.1 Candidatus Zipacnadia bacterium | reverse complement strand
CCATTCTGGCCCTCTTGCCCAACACCTCGCTCGAGGGGACCGTCATGGTCGCGCGACGGCTTCGCGAGATTGCGAGGCGCCTCGGCGATGAGCAGGACCCGCCAAGGCCGCTGACGGTGACCATTGGCGGGTATACGCTCTCGGACAGCAATGTGACGAACGCAGATGATCTCCTCCAGAAGGCTCGCGAGGCGCTGAAGGAGGCTCAGGAGCGAGGCACCGACAACGCCTGCATGCGCGGAGGTTACCGCTGGGATCTGAGCAAACCTCGTGAGGTGTTCCGAGACGACCGACCAAGCCGCCGTCGCTAGGGCTTGGGCGGCACCGGCCTCCCCGGACCGCGACTTCCCATATCCCAAGTACCAACGAGTACCTAAAAGGAAGAACCCTCACCGAATGCGAACCCACGTCCATGGAGGGGCCATCCGCACGAGTGCGGAATGAGCATGTGGCCGCAGGCGGTTCACGATCTGCGCAAGAAGGGAGCCTCCGGCGTGAAACATGCAGCCGTGCTCGCCCCCTTGCGGTGGGTTGCAGGGTCCGCATTTGCCCAGGGCAGTTGGATCCCGAAGGTCGGCGGCCGGCCCTGGTACGATCGCGTCAATCAGTGGCAGATTGGCAAATTGCCGGACAAGTATGCGCGTGACAAGCCGATTCCTCAGCAGTCCTGCACCGCTCGGACGCTGGAGTTGCGCGCGCCCGGCGCTCGGCAAGTTACCATCGCCATCAGCAAACAGCAGTCCCGCGACGAGGCGGCAGGTGCTACAGGCAAAACGAAGGAGGCACGAACCGCAGTGCCGGCGACCGAACAGGAATTCGTCGCTCAAGAGTGGCCGTTTCAGCCGGGCGAGCGCAAGGTGAAGATGCACGTTGAGCGCCCGTCGAACGGGATCAACGGCAATACCGGCATGATGCTCGTACTGCACAATTGGGGCGGGCGGTACAATGAGCCGCATTACGTGGCGTGGTGCCGCGAGTTTGCCGATCGCTACAACGTGGTGGCGGCTAGCGTGAACTACCTCCAAAGCGGCGACGGCGAGCCCCAGGTGGTCGGCGAGAAGCCCTACGACCACGGATACCTGCAGGCCATGGACTGCATTCGGGCGCTCTATCACCTCCAGAAGCAGCTCCAGAAGGCAGACGTGACCTTCAACCCGCATCGCGTCTACGCCATGGGCGGCAGCGGTGGCGGGAATGTCACGCTGATGGCCAATAAGGTCGCGCCGCACACCTTCGCGTGCGTCGTGGACATCTGCGGAATGCCCGGATTGACCGATGGGATCGCGTACGGAACGGGCGAGTATGGCAGCCAATTGAATGCCGGCTACTCCCGAGACCCCCGGAGCCCGGCGTACCTAACCAAAGACATGCAGAGAATCCGCGATCCGGGCGATCCCGAACACCTGAAGCTCCAGTACCAGGCCAATCCGAAGAACAAAGTGGTCATCGTTCACGGTCTCGATGACACGTCGTGCCCGGTGGTCCACAAGATCACTATCTTCCGGAACATGGTCGCCGCCGGCTTCCGGCCGGACGGTCACTTTCTCACCCCGTGGTCCGTGGACGGCGAGGCCGTTACCTGCACGACACACGCGGTCGGCAACCGCGACAAGGTGGTGGAACGCTTCGCGGACGCCTATATGCTGGAGCAGGGGAAATTCGCACTCGAGACACCGGGCCCGAACGACTTCGAACGAGCCGAGAAGGTAGTTTTCCCCACCCGCGAAGGCCGGTACATAGTAGACTACTCAGATGGGCCGCCGACAATCAGCTTTGAGCCCACCAACGCCGGCGGTTAGCCTAGAGCCCGCGGGATCCTGCTGAACGGAGAGACAGGCGATGAACCTCACTTGGTCAAGATGGCCCACGGCGGCGATGGCCTTGTGCCTCCTGACTATTTCGGCCGTGCCTGTCCCGGCGACCACGATTGTGGTCAACTCAGGGACGTACGAATCGGTACAGCGCGCGGGCGCCGCCGAGGCCACTGTCAACTGGAACGACGCGGACCTCACCGACGACACGATTTGCACCGAGTGCTTCGCCGCCGCCGAGCTGCAGCAGTATCTGCGCCGCATCACCGGCCGGGCGGAGGATTTCACCACGGTAGACGACGAGGCTGTGCCCCCCGGAGACCTGATCCTTGTGGGAGGTCCGCGGTCAAATGCCGCCACCGCCAGGCTCGCCGCGGCTTTGCAGATCTCCCAGACCGACCTGGACGGCCTGGGCCCGGAGGGCTACGTTATCAAATCGGCGCGCGCTGACGACCGCCAGGTGCTGCTCATCGCCGGCGGCGGCCGCGTCGGCACGTTGTACGGCGTTTACGACCTCCTACACCGCCTCGGCGTGCGGTGGTACGCGCCAGGGGAAATCAACGAGGAAGTCCCCCGCCAAGAGCTCGATTCCCTACCCGAGTTCAACGTGAGCGAATCGCCCAAGTTCTTCACCCGAGGCTTTCACGCCTGGGAGGATCGGGGCGACGAGGACTTTCTGCTGTGGATGGCCCGCAACCGGCTGAACTACTGGTGCGTCCAACAGAGCAACAAGCCGCTGCTGCACAAGCTCGGCATCATGCTCGCCGGCGGCGGGCATGTCTTGACGAGCTATTACCTCAACCCCCGCAGCCGGTACCCCTACGATCATCCCCGGTTCACGGGCGACGAGGATCAGCCGCCGGACCCCTACCCGGTCAGCCCGCAGTATCAAGGCGACGCCAACAAGGACGGCAAGCTGACCTATTTTGAAGCCCATCCGGAATGGTACGGCCTGCGCGGAGGCCGTCGCAGCGACAACATCCGCGGTGGTGGCGGCGACAACTTCTGTACCTCCAATCTGGACGCGATGACCGAGTGGATGAAGGGCGCCATATCCGACCTCGCCGAGGGCCGCTACCGAGATGCCGACATCATCAACGCCTGGACGCTCGACGGGGGCAAGTGGTGCGAGTGCGAGCGCTGTCAGGCGCTGGGCTCTCCCACCGACCGCAATCTCCTGTTCGTACACCGCTACGCGCAGGAGATCAAACGCGCACAGGCGGAGGGCCGCATCCACCGCCCCATCCGGCTGCTGTTCCTCGCCTACGCCGACGTCCTGCAGCCCCCGACCCGGCCGTTGCCCGAGGACTTCGACTACGATACCTGCATCGCCACGTACTTCCCTATCGTTCGCTGCTACGTCCACAAGTTCGACGACCCCAAGTGCAGCCGCAATGCCCGGTATAACGAACGTCTCCACGGCTGGGCCGTGGACCCCGAGCGGTTCTATCGCGGCCAGATCTGCATCGGCGAATACTACAACGTCTCCGGCTACAAGTGCCTGCCGATCTGCTTCATGAGCACCATGGCCGCCGACATCCCCTACTACTACTCCCTCGGCGCCCGCCACTTCCACTACATGCACTGCACGACCGGCAACTGGGGCAACAAGGCGCTCACCAACTGGCAGATGGCCCGCCAGCTCTGGAACCCAAGCGTAGACTGCGCGGATCTGTGGCGCGATTACTTCAGGGGACGCTATGGCGCCGCAGCCGCCCAAATGCGGCTGTTCTACGAGAGCCTCGAGCAGATGCTGTGCAACGTCAGCGAGCTCAAGTATGGCCTCGCGCGGCGCCTGGAGCGAGGCTCGACCGAGCTGTTTCCCTCGGCACACCTCCGATACGAAAAGAGCGCCTCGGAGCCGAGCGAGGGCCCGACTCTGGTGGAGATCCTCCAGGCCGCGGCACGGTGCCGCGAGCTCATTGACCGCGTGGGGGACATGGAGCTGCCGCCGCGAATCGCCCATCGAGTCGCGGAGGACGAACGGCTATTCACCTACGGCGAGCGCACAGTCAAGTTCTACGACGCCCTCTGCCGCACTTACTTGCGCCTCCGCGAGGGAAGACGCGCCGAGGCGATACAGGCCTTCAAAGAGGCCCGCGTACTCGCCGAGCTGCTGCGGAGGGACACCACCTCCACGAAACTGGCCTCCAGCCATGCCAACGCGCGAGACGCACTCTCAGCTAGCTATGCCTCGGGCGCACTGGCACAACTGGCGGTCATGCTCGGTCCGCTGGAGCCCGATAAGGTCAGCGCCTTCGACCCGGCGCAGCAGCCGCTGGTGCTCACCGGCAAGCAGTTCCAGGGCGGCGGTGCCCTCCGGTATGGCTACGGTCTCAATGCCTTCCCCGGTCGCATTCACCTCTCGGACGTCGGCAACTACATGTACGGCCGCGGCACCGCGCCCCTGGATCGGATCACCGCTTGGTTTCGGCTATCGGCCAAGCCAAAGACGGACCTGTACCTCGTGATAGTGGGCCTCAAGACACCCCAGCCGCCCGGTGGAGACGTCAGGGGCCGGGTCCGCATCAACGACCAGGTCGTCTTCGAGGACAATGTGCCTCTGGCGGAGAAGGAACTTACGCGGTTCGAGGTTGTCGTGCCTGCGAAGGTCCTCCGGCAGGGCCTCAACACCATCCAGATCAGCAACATCGAGCCGCACGGGCGGGCCGGCAGCCGTCCCTGGTTCGGCCTTGATCGCATCGAGCTGAGGGATCACTCGAGTGAGGTGGGCGGTGCTGAATGACGCTCGCGCACGCGATGCAGCTCGGTGGCGTACAAACCTGACGGGGCACAAAGCCCCTGTGAAACAGAGACCACAACAATGGATGTGAACTGGTTCAGAGTTATCATGGAGGCGCTGGGCGGCGTGGCGCTGCTCATGTACGGTATCCGCATCATGGGCAGCGGCCTGGAGCGTGCGGCGGGGGACGCGATGCGGCGGATTCTCTCGGCGCTTACCCGGAATGCCTGGCTGGGTTGTCTGGTCGGGACGGTGATTACGGGCATCGTCCAGAGCAGCAGCGCCATCACGGTGATGACCGTCGGCTTCGTCAATGCGGGGCTGATGACGTTCCGCCAGGCCCTGGGCGTGATCTACGGCGCCAACATCGGCACAACGGTCACCGCGCAGATCATGGCCTTTCAGATCACCGAGGCCGCACTCCCGGCCATCGCCCTCGGGTTCGCGCTGAACCAGTTCGCCAAGCGTGCGGTCGTTCGCGACGTCGGCCAGGGGATCCTGGGCTTCGGCATTCTGTTCCTGGGGCTGATGCTGCTCAAGGGCTCGGTCGAGTCGCTGAAGGAGAGCGACTGGGCCGTGCAGATGTTTCGCGACTTCAGCGGCAACCTGGTCCTGGCGGTGATCGTCGGCTGCGTGGTCACGATGCTCATCCAGTCCAGCTCCGCCTCGATGGGTATCACTATCTCGCTGGCCGCCCAGAATCTGATCACCCTCCCGGCGGCGATTGCGCTGATGCTGGGCGACAACATCGGCACCTGCATTACGGCCCAGGTTGCCTCCCTCGGGACCGCTTCCACGGCCCGCCGCACCGCCTGGGCTCATACAATCCACAACATCGTCGGCGTCATTCTTGCTCTGCTGCTGCTCAAGTTCTTCACTCCACTCATCTTGCTGATCTCCCCCTCGGCGGAGGGGCTAGACGTTGGCTCCAAGGCGTACGCGGCTGCGCTCGGCCGCCAAGTCGCTAACTCGCACACCGCGTTCAATGTGCTTGATGCCCTGCTGTTCCTGATCTTCAACAACTTCTTTGCCAAACTGCTCGAGAAGATCGTGCCCGAGCGCGCCGTGGAACGTGCGGGCGCCGCCGCCCACATTGACCGCCGCTTGCTCAACACGCCGCTGGCCGCGGCTGGTTCCGTGATTCAGGAGCTGGCCCGGATGGCGCGCATCGCTCGGGGAAACACACACCAGGCCTCAGAAACGCTCCTGGACCCCGACCCGCACAAGATCGAGGAGGTCCTGCAGACGGACCAAGCCATTGACCAGCTTCAGACCGCGATCACCGAGTACGTCGTCGAGCTTGCCGACGTGGACCTTCCGACTCACGTCGCGGAACAGGTGCCGGCGCTGCTGCACGCGACCAACGACCTGGAGCGCGTTGGCGACCACTGTAAGAACCTCGCCGAGCTGGCCGAGAAGCGCCTGCGGCATCGCCTGCCCTTCAGCGAGGGCGCCGTCCAGGACTTACAGAGCCTCAGCGGCGACGTGCATCGGATGTTCGATCAGGTCGTTCGAGCACTCGCCGAGGCGGATCAGAGCCGGGCTGAGCCGATTCTGGAGTTGGAGGAGCGCATCAACCGGGAGACCGAGGAGGTCACCGCCCGGCACATCAAGCGCGCTCAGGCGGGGGAGTGTCAGTTGCTGTCGGGACTGGTGTTCCTCGACGCGGCCATGAACTACGAGAAGATCGCGGACCACCTACGCAACATTGGTCGGCTCATCAAGCGCGGAATGACCGAGGCTGGAGCCGAGCTCAAGGCCATTGACGAGGAAAAGGAACGACTGCCGGGCCTGGAAGAATAGAAGTGGTTTCAAAACCTCGACGACAACGGCAGTCGCCCATGAATGCGCTGCTACAGGGGTTTTGAAACTACTTCTAGTCCGCCCGCCGCACGCCCGACGGGGCAACCTTGAGCGGGAGGACCGGGATGGTCTACTTCGGCGATATTCACACCCACAACGCCATCTCGTATGCCCACGGGTCCATTGAGCGGTCCTTCGAGATCGCACAAGAGCACCTGGACTTCTTCTGCCTGACCGGCCAGGCCCAGTGGCCCGACATGCCGACTATGCCCGGCGACCGACACATGATCTGGGTCGAGGGTGCGCAGAAGCACGAGAAGCTCTGGCCCCAGGGCTGCCGGATGGCCAAAGAGGCGTATCAGCCCGGCAAGTTCGTCACCTTCACCGGCTACGAGTGGCACTCGCTGAATGGCGACTACACGGTCGTGTACCCGCATGATCACGGTGAGCTGATCTTCGCCGACACGATTGAGGAGCTAGCCGAGAAGGTCCGCGCCACTGACGCGATCATGATCCCCCATCACGTGGCGTACGCCCGCGGCTGGCGCGGCATGGACTGGGACCGGTTCCCGGCCGACCTGTGTCCTCTCGCCGAGGTATACTCCGAGCATGGAAACTGCATGGACGACCGCGGCCTGCACCCGATGATCCTGCACAGCCTGGGCGGCGCCGTCACGAAGGGCACCATCTCCCACGCTCTATCCCGGGGCCTGCGCTTCGGGCTAATCGCGAGCACGGACGACCACTGGGGCTATCCGGGCGCTTACCGAGAGGGCCTCGCCGCCGTGTGGGCCGACGAGCTGACGCGCGAATCCATCTGGCAGGCCCTCACGGCCCGGCGCACCTACGCCGTCACCGGCGACCGCATTGTACTGGAGTTCTCTGTGAATGAAAGGCCCATGGGCTCCGAGCTGCCCTTCGACACCCAACGCCAGATCGCGGTCCGGGTGGATGCGATGGACGAGATTGACAAGGTTGAGCTCTTGAAGAACGGTCGCGTCGTGCACCGCGAGCATGTGCCCACGGTGCTGCCGACCGATCCCTTCCCCGGCGGTCGGGCGAAGGTCCGGATCCGCTGGGGCTGGGGCCCGTGGGGGCAACTGGCCATGGAACGCACCTGCGACTGGGAAGGGCAGATTCGTCTGGAGGGTGCCCGGCTGATCCGGGCTACGCCGATGTTCCAGGCCGGCCCGTTCGATGAGGACCGCCGCGACCGCCTGACCAACGTGACCGACCACGGCCTGAATTTCGCGTCCTTCACCTCGCGTAGAGATGCCTTCGGCGAGGACGCGACCAAGGGCGTGATCCTGGAGCTTGAGGGGCAGCCGGACAGCCGGCTGGTTTTGGACTTCACCCGGCCTTCCAGCCTCAAGATCGAGCGCACCCTTGCGCAAATCATGGAGTCGAGCTCGAGCCATTTCACCGGCGCGTTCACCAGCGAATCGGTCCTGATCCACCGACTGCTGACGCCCAAGTCGTACGGCCTGGAGTTCACCTGGACCGACCGATCAGACCAGCCCGATGCGACGGACTACTACATGGTCCGCGTCCAGCAGATGAACGGCCAGATGGCCTGGAGTAGCCCCGTGTGGGTGGACGCCCGCTAGCCCGAGCGAACGGCGGCCCGCGGAGAAGCCACGTGCGGCGTCCCAGGAAGAAGCGGCCTGTGAACGATCCCTTCGTCCGACTGAGGAATGGAGTCGTCCTCGCTGAGCTGGGCGGCCACGGAGACGGGCCGTACTGCGCGAAGCACGGCGCCGGCTGCGCGTTGGTCATCCTGGGGACGTACATCGTTGACCCTCGGGATTCCGTCCCGTATCCGGCTGAGTTCGTCTTCCCGCCCGGCAGGGACAATTACGCGGCTTACCTCGAGCAGCATGTCGCCGCCGCGCGCGAGAGCGGCGCGGCGGTCGGCGTCAGCGTCGTCAGTGTTGACCCCGATGACACTCTCGATTTCCTCCTGGCCGCGGAGCAGGCGGGCGCGGACTACGTCTCTGTGTGTCTGCACTCGACCATGGAGATGTTCGTGAGCGTGGGACTGAGCTCCGCGCTCCTGCGCCGCGAGAACCGGCCCCGAATGCGCGAGCGTATCGGCGGCTACCTGGAAGCGCTGAACCGACCTTTCATTGCCAAGATCGGGATTTCAGACTCGCCGGACGCTGCGGAAGCCGTCGGCGAACTGGCGAGCATGGGAGTGCAACTCATTCACGCCAACGTGGGAGACGCCGCCGGGGACCGGGGCCGAGCCCGCATTCGGCGCCTGCG
>JALGUG010000213.1 GCA_029820995.1 Candidatus Zipacnadia bacterium | reverse complement strand
AAGGCCGGCGAGGACCTCCACATCCACGTGCAGATCAAGCCCCACGAGAAACCTCTCACAGAGCGTGTGCTGACATTGCACATCCCGGAGGACGTGGCGCGCGGCAGCATGCGCGTCGCGATTGCCAACGGGTTCCGAGCCTATCGGATGCGCAGCAGCCTTGGTGTGACCCGGCCGAGACTGCAGCGTCTGGACACCGTCATTGACGAGTTTGTGCGCATGGAACGGGACGACCAATTGGTAGCTCGCGCCGCACTGCCCAACCAGACGCTCGGGCTGGAGAGCCAAGTGCTGCCCCGTCTTCCATCGCCGATGGTCACGGTCATGTCCAGCGCTCGCGACAGTGATGTCGTGCGCGGCAAGGAGGAACTCGTCGCGGTCTTGGACACGCCGTGGGTGCTCGAGGGCAGCTTCACGCTGACCATCCCGACCGAAGACAAACAGGGAAAGAAGGGCAAGGTCTCCTCTACCACCGTCACAGTGAAGCCCTCTGTGACCAAGCCCACTTCCCCCAGCACCAAGTCCACCGGCGTCGTGCCCGAGGTACTGGCCTGGGCTGCCGAGGCCTTCCTACCTCCGGAAGCGGCTTTCCCGTGGGAGCAATTTGGCCCGGAGGATCAGGAGAAGATCAGGCGGACCATTGAGAAATCGAAGGCGGCAGCCGCAGAGAAGAAACGGACGCTGGCCGAACGCGAGCAGTCCAAGAAGGGTGAACTCGGAAAGGATCAAGAGGCCGAGCAGAAGCCTGAGGCGAAGACCGAGCCCCCGGTGGCCCGCCAACTGAGCGTTTGGAGCCAGACGACGAGCAAGGATTTCGAGAAGGGAAAGCCCAAGGGCTGCACATATACGAATACTGGCGATTTGATCCTCGCGCCGCCGGTAACGCAGGTGGCGACTTCGGACGAGGAGCGGCTTTGGTGCGCCGCCGCAGACGCCAAGGGGCGAGTGTACTTCGGCAGCGGTCCGCATGGGCGCATTCTGCGACTATCTAAGGAGGGCAAACTGGAGACCATTGCGTCGCTCGAGGCGGTCGCGGTTCATGCTCTCCTGGCGCAGCCTGACGGCTCTCTGCTCGCGGGCACGGTGCCGGGCGGACGGATCTATCGCGTCACACCTCAGGGCAAGGCCAGCCTCGTGTACGACACCGGGGAGCGTTACGTCTGGGCTCTGGCGGCCGCGCCTGACGGCACCGTGTACGCGGCTACGGGCAGTCGCGGCAGAATCTTCAAGCTTCCGCCTCAGGGCAAGCCCGGTCTGTTCGCGACGCTGCCACAAGCGCACGTCCTCTGCTTGGCCGTCACCGACAAGTATGTATACGCGGGCACCGCGGAGGACGGCCTGGTGTTCCGCCTCACCAAGATGGGCGCCGCTGAGACGATCTTCGACTCGGCCGATCGCGCCATAACCGCACTGGCACTGGGCGCCAAAGGCGCGCTCTACGCCGGCGGCGGGCAGGGCGGGAAGGTCGAGCTGATCCGGCCCGACGGCAGCACACGCACCGTCATCGCTTCGACGGAAAAGAACATCAGCGCGTTGTGCTATCTGGACGGTGTGCTCTATGCCGCCACCGGGGCCGAAGGCCGGCTGTTGGCCCTGTGGGATGAAGACACCTGGTCAGTGATCCACGATGATGATCTGGTGTCCCATTGGCTCTGCCTGGTCTCGCCACGTCCAGGCCGACTTTACGTTGGCTCCGCCAGTCCGGCGGCAGTCGCTCGGCTGGACACCGCCGGAAAAGCCGCCGGCGACTTCGAGTCCTCCATCTTCGACGCCAAGCGCCTCGCTTCTTGGGACCTGATCTCCTGGCGCGCTGACCTGCCCTCCGGGTGCACGGTCGAGGTGCGAACGCGCAGCGGCAACTCGACCGACAGCGATGACGGCTGGTCGCCCTGGTCACGCCCGTACTCGGGTCCGGGCGAAGAGAAGGTCCACGGGCCGCCGTCGCGGTACGTGCAATACAAGGTTACCTTGAGGCGGACCGAGGGGAAGGCGTTGCCGCGTGTGCACAGCCTGAGCATTCGGTACTTGCCGGAGAACGCGCGGCCCAAGGTTGAGGTCACGGAGCCCAAGGAGGGCGCTCTGCTCTCCGGCAAGCAGGAGCTGAAATGGAAGGGCTCCGACGATGACAAGGACACGCTTCTGTACAGCCTCCAGCTTGCAGCCCGGGGCTCCGACGAATGGAAGCCGATCGAGAGCGAGATCTTCGACACCAAGTACACCTGGGACACTTCGAAGACCGAAGACGGCCACTACACACTCAAGCTGGTGGGCAGCGACAGCCCAAGCAATCCTGCGGACCCGCGCGAAAAGGAGGCTCTGGTGGAGGCGCTGGTCATTGACAACACACCGCCGACGCTCAAGCTCGACCAGGAGGACCCGCAGCCGGCGGAGGACCAGACGGTGACCATCAGCGGCTCAGCCTCGGACCTACTGACCAAGGTCAGCAGCGTCGAGTGGCGCATTGGGGAGAAGGGCAAGTGGCGGGCTGCGGTCCCGGCCGACGGCCTGTATGACGGGCACACCGAGCAGTTCAAGTTACGGACCGGTCCGCTGAAGCCGGGCAAGCAGACTCTGGTCGTCCGCGCGCGCGACGGCGCCAAGAACAAGACTGAGCGCAAGTTCGAGTTCGAGCTTCCCGGAGGCGAAGAACAGGAGAAGGAAGGCGATAAGAAGCAAGAGGGCAAACCACAGGGCGAGGCGGCTAAACCCGAGACCAAGCTGGCCGCACCCGTGGCGCCGGTAGCGCCGGTACCCGAGCCGAAGTAAGAGAAGTAGCGCAGCCCCCGCCATGCCTGCGCCCCCCGACTTCAAGCCGCCGAGCCGTGCCCGGCTGCGCGCCGTAGAGCGCGCGCTGCGGGCACTGTACGGTGATCCCGGCACGCCGCACTGCGGCAACCCGCTCGACGGCCTCATCCGGACGATCCTGTCGCAGAACACCACCGCCGCCAACTCGCGCCGCGCCTACGCCTCGCTGCGCGCTCGCTTTCCGACCTGGGAGGAGTGCGCGAGGGCGCGTCCCTCGGCGATCGCGCGGGCGATTGAGAGAGGCGGCCTGGCCAACATCAAGGCAGCTCGGATCAAGAAGATTCTGCGCCGGATCCAGGACGAGCGAGGCGGGCTGGATCTCTCGTTCCTTCAGGAACTACCCTCTGACGAAGCGGCGGTCTATCTGGAGCAGTTCCCCGGCGTGGGACCGAAAACGGCAGCCTGCGTGCTATTGTTCGACTGTGCCCGGCCCGTCTTTCCGGTGGACACCCACGTATGGCGCGTGGCGCGCCGTCTCGGCTGGCTCCCGCCTAAGTGCGGCCGCGAGCAAGCGCACCAAATTCTCCAGCCGATTGTTCCTCCGGACATCGTCTATGCGCTGCATCTGAACATGGTGGCCCACGGCCGCACGCTCTGCGGTCCGTCGCGGCCGCGCTGCACCGAGTGTCCGCTGACGCGCTTGTGCCAGTACTTCTCAGGCCAAGCAAGCAAAGCCTAGAGGCCGCAAGCTCTCAGGAAGGCCTCGTCTGTTAAGATCTCCGTGGTCTTCCCCGTGCGCAAGATGCTTCCGTTTCTGAGGACTACTGCTCGCTCGCAAAGGGCTTCTGCGAGCGCCAAGTCGTGCGTGGCGATGACCATGGTGGCCGGCAGCCCGCGCAAGAGTGCAATCAAGGAACGCCGCCCTGCAGGATCAAGGCCGGCCGAGGGTTCGTCGAGGACCAAAACGCGGTTATCGGTCACCAAGACGGAGGCCAGAGCCACTCGTTTCTTCTGTCCGACGCTCAGATTGACGGGTTGCTTCGCCTCCGTGCCGCCCATGCCGACAGTCGCCAGCGCCGTGGCTACGCGCCGGCGCACCTCGTCCTGACTGTAGCCGGCGTTGACGGCTGCGAAAGCGACCTCATCGAACACCGTGGGCATGAAGAGCTGGTCGTCGGGGGTTTGGAACACGAGCCCCACTTGCTGCCTGATCTGGGCCAGATTACGCTCGGCCAGCTCGAGGCCCAGCACGCGGACCCGCCCATTGCCGCGCAGCAGCCCGTTCAGATGCAACATCAGCGTGGATTTCCCGGCCCCATTGCTGCCCAGCAGAGCCACCCGCTCACCCTCGCGCACCAGCAGGTCCACACCCTCCAGCGCCAAGGTGCCGTCGGGATAGCGGAAGGATAGACCCTCGACCTCGATCACGACACGCGGATCAGGCATAGTAGAAGCAAGGCGCACAGAGCCAGGGCGAGAACCTCAGACCACGATAGCCCTCGCCATTCCGAGAGCGCGATGCGCCCCTGGTAGCCTCGGGCGCAGAGCGCGAAGGCTTGCGTCTCCGCCCGCCGGCCCAGCCGGATGAGCAAGACTTGGGCGATGGCCGCCGCCGTCCGCACGGCCCGCAGGCCGCGCGGCCGACCACGTGCGTCTCGCGCCCGGAGAAGGCGTAGGATCTCGTGCCGAACCACATGCAGACTGTGCACGGTTGAGTAGCAGAGGCCGACTACCTTGGGCGGAAGATGCCAGCCGGTCAGGGCGGTCAGGAAGTCGCGCTCGCTGAGCCGAACAGCGAACGCGGTGACCACCAAAACTACCAGAGTGGACTTGACGGCAAGGCTCGCCAGGAAACGTGCCCCCTGTTCCGGCACCGGGCGGCTCCAGAGCGGCAAAGGCACGGTGGCGACTCCCTCCCCAACCGGTGCCAGGAGCAGCAGAGCCAACCCCACGAGGCCGAACGAGAACAGAGGCAGCACACGGAGCAAGAGGACGTGCGCCGGCACCCGCGCCACAAGCACGGCACCCACAGACACCGCGGCCAGAGCACCGACGGCAAAGGGCCGCGACAGGTCGCACAGACAGACCGCCAGTGTCAGCACAATGACAAGCCCGAGCCGGAAGCTCGGACTTGTGGCCGGCGGATTGCACCGGCTGGATTCTGGAGCCGCCGACGTGCTCACTCCGAGGGCATCTCCTCCAGCAGCTCTTCGTCCGTCATCTGCTCGATCAGCGCCGCTCCGGCCTCATCGTTGTGGGCTTCCATCTCCCCCACAGCCCGCGCCATCGCCTCCGGCCGCAGGCGCACCACCAGGACCTCCCCCGTCCGCCGATTTCGGAACCGGCCGAGCAGCTCCTCGCCGACCAGATGCCGGATGTTCCGTTTGCCCAGAGTGCAGCCCGTGGAGAATTGGACCCCGTCCAGCAGGCAGGAGGCCGGCGTCGTATCCGGGCACGACACTTCCGCTTCGATGCCGAAGTGCTTGTCGGCTTGCAGTTTCTCCAGGGCGTATCGCCCCATCCGCAGACCGGCAAATACGTACGGCCCCAGGTGCCCGTGGAAGGCCTTCAGGATAGCGATCTCATCCGTCACGTGCCATGGCCTCCTTTTCCGGACGCCCTAGAATGCTGGTGCGCTCAATAGCGAACACCGCGCCCGGCACAACCGTCAGCAGCAGAACTACGCCGGGAAGCGAGGCCACGAACCCGGCTACCACGTATTCGGACACGCCGCGTTCAAAGCCCATCAGACGGAGGACGGTCAGCACCGCGACAAGCCCGACCGCCCGCGACGCCGTGATGCCTAGGATCGTGGCCGGCCAAAGGCCCCAGCCGGCCGAGCGCACCAGACTGGCGACCGTCGCCATGGCGCCCAGCTCAAACACCATTAGGATCGCGACCGGCGGCGCCAGAGGAGGCATTCCCGTCAAGGCGAACGAGATAAGAGGCACCGTGCAGCCGACGATGAGGGAGACCTCCCACGAAGCCAGCAGGCCCAGGGCCAGCACAGGCAGGTACATGGGTAGGAAGACCTTCCCCATGCCCACCACGTGAAACGCTATCGGCACCACAATGGCCAGGGCGCCAAATAGCCCGCCCATCGCCAGATCGCGCGCTTCGAACAGCCGCCGGCGGCTCGACTCCGGCTCAGCCGAGTGGGCCTCCTCCGCCACGTCACTGCACCTCGTACGCCGTGTCCCAGTACCTACGCCAAATGCTTTCATCAACCGCCGTCGCATCCGCCGGGACCGGATTGCCCGAACTGTCTATGTG
Source organism: Candidatus Zipacnadia bacterium (assembly GCA_029820995.1). Lineage (GTDB taxonomy): Bacteria > Armatimonadota > Zipacnadia > JALGUG01 > JALGUG01 > JALGUG01. Next base: position 1,896 of record JALGUG010000213.1, on the reverse strand, counting down.
GTCCGTGTTGCTATGATACTCGTCCGGTCGAAGCCATTTGACGTGTCCATCGCCGAACAGCAGGTTGGAGCCCCCGTTGTGGATACGCGTCACGGCCCACCAACAGGTTGACCCCCCGAAGAACAGCCCCGGCGGCCCGCAGGGCGGACCGGCGCTGCAGCGGTCCCACTCCACGACCAGGATCTTGTAGCTCGGGCAGGCAATCTGCGCCTCGCTCTTCTCCGGGTATCCCGGCACGCCGCTGCCGAAATGACCGATGTTGTAGCCTTGTCCGTAGTACCAGGGTAAGTCCTTGCGACTGGGACAACGGTTAATCTCCTTGTTCCTGATGTACGGCTGCAGGCGCGTCTTCCAAAGATATGCCATCGGGAACGTCTCGTCGTAGTCGGACGCGTACATGAAGAAGGCCAGACCCATCTGCTTGAGATTGCTTGCGCAGGTAATCTGCCGCGCTTTCTCCCGCGCTCGTGCAAACACCGGAAACAGGATCGCCGCCAGAATGGCGATGATCGCAATGACCACGAGCAATTCGATCAGCGTGAATCCGATGCGCCTCCTAGGCATGATCTCCGCCTCCGTGTTACGTCCCGCAAAATCGTGTTACGGAGCATACCACGGAACGGCGACGGAGTCAAGGTCCCTCACTTAGGCGGAGGAGCTGTACTGCAAGCAATGTCGTAAGCTCAACGACCAACGGCAATCACGCGGAAACGCGCTCATATGGAGACTATGAGACAGATCCTAGTCCGCGGGCATATACTCGATGATCAATTCGGGCCCCTGGTTGGTTTCGCGGGAATAGTAGTTGGCGCCGTCGGTGGTCGTTGGCTCCAAGACGAGGCTGAGTTCCTTCTTGCCCGTCAGGTCCACTTTAAGCGGCCGCTCAATCCACGAGCCGCGATCAACGCGCCCCAACTTGCCCACCTCCTGGCCCGGTTTCGCGCGGTTGGCGTATGTGATCTTGTATTCGTCCCACGGTCCGTCCGCGAGGCGAATGCTGCCTGAATTGCCGCTTTCCGCTCCGCCATTGACAGAAACGCGGATCCGCAGCGTAACTGAAACGGCCTTGCCGGGGACGCGCAACGGGAACTTGAGGTAGCTGATGTTGTGGCTCTCGTCGCCCATGCTGCTGCCGCCGCCATCCACGAGCAAGTTGGCGGCATGGCCGTAGTTCGTGCCGGCTGCCCCATGGCTCACGTAGGCATCCTCGGCCGCCTTGATCGTTACGCGTCCCCGGGGGCCGAGGTACTCCACAGGCGCTCGGCTCTCGGCCTCCACCGTGCCGTCTTTACGCACGAGCTTGACATCCAGGTAGTACTTGCCTGCCTGGCCCTTCTTCGCCACAGCAGCCGTGAGCGCGACGGTCATCTCGTCCCCGGGCTGGAGCCGCACCTCGGTCCGGCTCGGTGTCACCGAGAAGGTATCGGGACCGGTGACCTGAAGCGTGCCGACGAAGGCCTGATCCTTGTAGTTGGCCATTCTGACCTCGCCCGTCTTCTCGCGGTCAAGGTCGCTGAGCAGGAAGGAGGGCGCTCCGAGGCCGACGTGCAGCACGCGCTCCCTCACGATCTCGATGGCGTTGAGGCAAGGCATTTGGGCCTTGTTCGGCTCCTTGACCTTCGGGACCAGCTCGATGGTCAGATCGCGAGACACCTCGATTCCCGTGAATTCCTTGAACACGGCCTTGTTCCGACCGCCGGCGGCCTGGACGATGTCGAAGTTCTGAGCCACCACCTGGCCCTGCAGCTTGATGTCAAAGACCCGCTGTCCGGCCTGGTCGTTGTCGGGGTCGGCAAACCCAAGACGAACGGTGTACACGGCCGCGCCGTCGTTCTCCCCGACCAGCGGCACCTTGCAGCTCCGTAGTCCGGCATGACCGGAGGCGAACAGCCAGGG
>JALGUG010000212.1 GCA_029820995.1 Candidatus Zipacnadia bacterium | reverse complement strand
GACTGGACCGAGCCGGGAAACCAGGCCAAAACAAGCGGGTTTGGGTCTGGCGTGAACTGAGCGCAGGACAGCTCGGGCGCGAGGCTGCTGGAGCGCCACGGGCAGCATACGGCAAGACGCGGAGGACGCGAGAGTCCAATCCTCTCGCTGTAGATGCGTGGCATGAGCAATCGGCGCTGAGTGGGAAGCGCCGCTGAGCTACAGGTTCAGGCCGGGTTCAGAAGGAGCCGACTATGCAGACGGGGGAGCAGGACGCACGCGAAGAGGGACTAGAGATACCGGAGAGTGCGGCGGGTGAGCGGGCGTTGCCGTCGTCCTTTGCCTACCGGGAGCAACGAAGGCTCCATGAGGCGCTGTTGGCAAGAGACAGGGAACTTGCGGACATGTACGTCGGGGCGCTGGTCGTGTTAGGTGCGGGCGGCGAGGGTGGCGGCAGTCCAGACAGCTTTGCACAGGCGGCGCACAGCGTGAGGGAGCTTATGAGGCTCTTACCGAGGAGAATCAGGAAGGTGCCGATGCAGGCGGGGGGAGAGCGCATGGGTGACAGAGTGGGGAACCTGCGAACTGAGTGGGACAAGGCCATGGCGCAGAGCGCGTGCCACCGTGATGGCAAGTGGAGCGGGGCGATCGACATGCCGCTGTCGAGGTTCCTTACAAAGGCCGGCGCGTTCTTCCAGTGGCTCAAGCAGGAGAGGCCGAGCCACAGGGACGCGGTTGGTGAGATGTTGCGGAAGCTGGACCCGTCAGGGGTGCAGGTGCCGCGTTCGTTGGAGGAGGAGGTGCTACGCACATGGCGTGACCTGTATGGTTTCTTCAACCGAGTGGCCAAGCATGACGTGAGACCGCCGGCCGACAAATTCGAGGAGGAACTTGGCAGACTCGAAGGGACGCTACTGAAGGTACTTCGGCCACGCACGTTTGAGGACTTCGATGAGATAGATCGGATAGTCGAGGAGGGGGAAAGGGATGCCTAGACCCGAGGTGGTGAAGAGAGCGTTGGACCAGATCCGGAAGGGCGGGGCGAATTACAAGCACTTCTTCAGTCAGTTAAGCTCGCCAGCTTGGATCGAGCCGTTAAGTCAAGAAGGGCTATTCAAGGAACCACCAACTCTTGTGCGACAGGGCGACTGGACGAGCTACCCGTCTTGGCCGGAGTCGGAATACCTGGCACGAATGGCGCCGCTGGCGGCGGAGACGGTTCTGGGCGTTCTGGAGAAGTTGCCTTACACCGACAACCTTCAAGTGCACGCGGACCTCTTTCGGGCGGCCAGCGAGATGCCGGCGGAATTGGCGAGCAAGCTAGTCCCGAAGATGGTGAAGTGGGTAGAGGCCGTGAGTTGGTACGGGGTATTAGGGGTTGATGATGCGGGGGCCTTGCTGGGGCACCTAGCGCGGGGCGGGGAAGTGGAGCGGGCGCTGGAGCTGGCTCGGGCGCTGCTGGCAGTGTTCCCGGGGGAAGATGCGAAAGAACAGGGCGATGTCCTGGTGCGAACGGCGCCGGAAGTGCAGGGACGCTTCGACATCTGGGCCTATGAGCGCTTACTCAGCGAGCACTTCCCATCGGTCGCGAGGGGTGCCGGGATAGCGGCGCTGGCCCTGCTGTGTGAGCTGTTGGAGGAGGCCGTTCGGTTGTCGCTGGCAGAGGAAGAGAGGACGCCGCCCAGAGACCACTCGCACATCTGGCGGCCGGCGATCGAAGATCATGACCAGAACCTGGGTCACAGCATTAAGGACGCGCTGGTCGTGGCGGTGCGCGACAGCGCGGAGCAGTTGGCTGACGACAAAGCGAGTTCAGTGGGTGAAGTGGTCGTGATGCTGGAAGCGCGGGCCTGGTGGGTTTTCCGTCGGATAGCACTGCATCTTCTTCGACTGCACGCGCAGGAGGCGAGAGAGTTGGTTGCCGCGCGGTTGACGAACCGTACGCTGTTTGATGAGGTCGGCGTGCAGCACGAGTACGCGCTCTTGGCTGCGAGTTGTTTCGGGGATCTGACACGAGAGGACCAGGCGACGATACTGAGGTGGATCGAGGAGGGACCGGATGCTGATCGATTCCGAGAAGCGCAGAAGTCGCGGACCGCGCAGGAGCCGACAGACGAGCCAGTCATGCGATACGCAAACGCGTGGCGGCGGGACAAACTGGCGGTGATCCACGAGGCTCTGCCGGACGAGTGGCAACGACGGTATGAGCAGTTGGTGGCGGAGGTCGGGCGGCCACCGGCACACCCCGAGTTCCCGGCGTACATGGAGATGTTCGCGGGCCCTACGAGCCCAGTGGAGGCGGCGGAGCTGTCGGCGATGAGCGTCGAGGAGGTTGTGCGATACCTGCGTGAGTGGGAGGGTTCTCGCGGCCCGTTGGGGCCCTCGCCGCAGGGATTGGGGCGTGTGTTGCGAGGCGTGGTGGCGGCACAACCGGAGCGATATGCGGCTGAGGCACAACGATTTGAGCGATTGCAGCCGACGTATGTGCGGCAGTTGCTGGAGGGTCTGCGGTCGGCGTGCAAAGGGGGCCGGGCGTTTGAGTGGGGGCCGGTGCTGCGGCTGTGCACATGGGTGCTGGAGCAGCCTGAGACGGACGAGGCCGAGGAGGGCGTCGGGCGCGAGGCCGATCCTGGGTGGGGGTGGAGCCGGCAGGCGGTGGCTTCGCTGGTCAAGGCCGGGCTAGGGCAGGGGGCGAGCGAGGTGCCGTTCGAGTTGAGGGACCTGGTCTGGGGTGCCGTACATGCTCTGAGCAGCGACCGCGACCCGAGTCCAGAGCATGACGCGAGGCCGGGGCAAGACTACCGCGATCCGTACACAGCAGCTATCAACAGCACGCGAGGGGAGGCAATGCACGCGGTCGTTGAGTACGGTCTGTGGTGTAGGCGTCACTTGAGAGAGGGCAGGACCGGATCAGATGAAGGCGCGGCTACGTTGCGCGAGATGCCGGAGGTGGAGGAGATCTTGACCAGACGGTTGGATCCCGAGATAGAACCTTCGGCAGCAGTTCGGGCGGTATACGGAAGGCTGCTGCCGTGGCTGTACCTGCTGTCCGGCGAGTGGTTGGAGGCTAACCTGCCGCGTATCTTCCCCGGAGCGAACGAGTGGCGGCATTTGCGGGAGGCGGCGTGGGGAGCTTATGTGATCTTCAACCGTCCGTATCACGATGTCTTTCCCGTGATGCGAGGCGAGTACACGGCGGCAATCGAGAGACTGGGAGAGGAGACGTTGTATCGGTGGGGGACGACTGACCCCGAGCGGAGGCTGGCCGAGCACGTGATGTGGCTGTATTGGCAAGGGAGAGTGGAGCTGGATGATTCGCTGGTCGTGGATCTCTTTGGGAGAGGGAACACGCAGGTCCGGGCGGCGGCACTGTCTTTCGTGGGACGGAGCTTGGAGGGGCGGGAGCGGCCCGTACCTGCTGATGTGGGACAGCGGCTGTGCAGACTCTACGAGTGGCGACTACAGGTCGTTCGGCAAGGGCAGCCGGATGACGACGTGCGGGAAGAGCTGCGCCCCTTTGGGTGGTGGTTCGCGAGCGGACAGTTGCAGGAGGAGTGGGCCCTGCCGCGACTGGAGACGACGCTCGAGCTGACGGGTGGGGTTGTGGACCGTGAGAGCCGGGTGGTGGAGAGGCTGGCGAGCATGGCAGGGGAGTACCCGCGGGAAGTTGTGCGCTGCCTGCGTAGGATGATCCCGGCGGCCCAAGAGCCGTGGCGGCTGTATGCCTGGCGAGAAGATGTGAGAGTGGCGCTTCATGCGGCGCTGGCGAGCGAGGATCATGAGGCGCGGGACGAGGCGGAGCTGCTGAGGGACGAGTGGCTGGTGAGGAGACCCGAGGATCACTCCGAGCTGCGTGATGGCGGAAGGAGGACGTGATGGCGGGGAGGCGGTGTCAGGCGCCGGTGGTGAAGGGCTCGGACTTTTGCTTTGCCCACGAGCCGTCCCTGGCCCAGAAGCGCGCTGAGTGGCGAAGGGCCGGCGGGAAGAAGAGCGGGAAGCAGGCGGTCTTGGCGGAGGCGGCGGCGATCCGGACTCCGGCGGAGGTCAAGGACTTGCTGGGACGGACGGTGGAGGGGCTGCAGCGAGGCGATATTGACGCCCGGACCGCCAATGCCGTGGGGTATCTGTGTAATCTGTTGCTGAAAGCGATCAAGGAGACAGATTTGGCCGAACGACTGGAGAAACTGGAGCGGGCGGTACGCCGGGAGGGAGGCTGAGATGAGCGGAAGCGACAGGAGGCTGGAACGGATCATGGCCGAGCTGTCCTGCCAACAGAGGATACGGGCTTGGGTGGAAGCCATGCGGCGCGCCGGCGGGTTGAACTTCGCGCAGGCGGATGATGGCATCAAAGATGAGTTACTGGAACTGGAGCAAAGCACACCCAAAGGTGACCGGCCGAACTTCCTGCGCCATCGAGACAGGATCCTCGGCCTCAATGGTCTGGTGAGCCAGGTCTTCGGCGCGTGTAGGCTTCAAACGGAAGCACTGCTGGCCCGCACTGTGGCGCTCTTGTCCTTGACGATCGTCGTGAACGCTAAAGACACGCGGAAGCTGCTTCGTCAAGCCTTAGAGGACCCGACCGGGCAGAGCCCGCGGACGCGGAAAAGGAGGAAGGCGAGAGAGGCGCTTGGATTGCCTAGTGACAAGCTTGCACAGGAACTGGCAGCTTACTCCGGGGCCATGTTCGCCTACGACCGTTCCGCGCTGCATCACTATTGGGCCGAGGTCCTGGCTGCCGGGCCGGCGTCAGACACTTCCCTGGAGCCAGTTGACCTGGCCCTGTTGCTGGAAACGAGCGGGGAGCCGATAGACCGGACCATAGGGGCGCACGTCAGAGCTTTGGTGTTTCGGGCTCGCGAGGCGGCCAGTATTTATGAGGCCTTGGCCATGGGGCTATTTGACAAGCAATTCGAGGCGAGCGAGGTCACGATCCCGCCGGTAGACGCCCAACTGGCCCGAAGCGCTGCGCTGGCCGAGATGCTGAAGCGATCGCCTCTCGCGGAGGGCAGCGCTGTGGACGAGAGTGAGCAGAGCGACGTATCGAGGTTTCGCAAGGCAGTCGAAGAACCGCGTCGCTTTCTGATCACTGTGGAGATGATCAACAGCTATGAGAAGTGGCTGTATCCGTCGAGAGACCAGGTTTGGCCCAATGCTCGTGACGGTCTCGAGTGGCATCCTTGGATGGACTTCCATCTTGGAGGTGCCAACGAGGATTGATGCGGCACCGGCGACGCCAAATCCACATCGCGGTTGCGGCCTACAGCCAGCCAAGGGCACCACGACTGAGTCTGCGCCGGCTGTCCAATTGGGCGCGCACGAGGGCTGCTTCATGTGGCGTCGATGCTGTCGTCCAACCCGAGCTCGCGTAGGGCCGTTTTTATCTCCTCGACCTCGTGCTCCGTAACCCCGCCCTCCGGGGAGGCCTCGACCGTCAACGTCAGTTTGAGCCCCTTGCCCGCGGCGAACTTTGACAGAACCCTGGTGTAGAAGAGCGTCCACTTCCGGGCCGGGACCTCGCCTGTCCAGGTCAGCGTGTTTGCTCGTGTGGCGGTCTGGTCGCCCACGACGCTAACAGGGTCGGGCTCCAAGGGCTCCGTCTTCCCGCCCTCGTCGGTCGGAGGCGGTGTCTCGGTCGGTTCTTCTCGTCTCTGGACACATGCTTGAGCAGCTTCTGCCGTGATGACGTAGGCTTCGTCCGAGATCTCCACGTCTGCCGGCGTCAGCTCAGTCTGGAAGCAGAACGGTTCATACCGTCCCGGTGCAGCGATCCCCACGTACGCCAACCGGCCGTTGCTGACGCCACGCGCGATCGTCTCCTTGATCGCGTCCCCGCTGAGCAGTCGCGGGAACTTGGGCGAGGCGAAGAAGGCGTCGCGCACCGCTTTCGTGCTCCATTCCTCGATTGCCGGCCAATTACGGATCAGGAAGTTGGGGCTAATGACCTCCTCGACCTCCCCCTCCCGGCGAAGGCGGCACAGTATCAGGTCAACCATGTTCTCAGCAGCGCTGGAGTGAGGGAGGCCCAGGTCCACCAAACGCATCTGGTTGTCTTTACCCAGGAGCATGATGTTCTTGTAGGTGCGCCAGACGCACTCGGCCAGGGCGCCCTGGGACTTCCTCAGGCTCTCGCCCAGTTGGCGCCTCTGGCTGTCTTCTAAGCGTAGGTCGTGGGCCTCGTCCTTAATCTCTTCCCAGGCCAGGACGCTCCGCGCTTCGTCGCGCAGGGGGCCGGGGGCGTCCGGGACGCACCAGATCAGGGCACTCTTGAAGGTGCGCCCGGAGGCCCCGTGCTCCTTCGTCATGGTCTCGATGAGCTGCGTCGTCCTTTTCTCTTGCATCGAATGCTCCGGGGGCAGGACGACCAGCGTGAGCACGGGCTGGTCGGGGATCTCGCTGCTCTTCTCGGGGAAGAAGCAGCGCTCTGTCCCAGCCCGGCGCGGGAAGACCTTCTGCACCTCGGCCCGCACCCGCTCCTCGATGGCGGGATCAGCAATGCTCGCCCGGCGGTCGGCCAGCAGCTTGTTGAGATTGGGCGACAGGCTGAAGTGGTAGCGGTTGCGCTGCACCGTGAGGTAGTAGCAGCTCTCGGCCAGGGCCTCCAGCACGGTCTCCACGTTCTCCATCTCCAGGTTCGGCTCCGCAACGGCCAGGCGCACCTCCGGCACCGTGGCTTCGTCCTTCGTCTGGCCGCCGTTGGACTCGAAGAAGATCGCCGTCGCGGCTTTCCGGTGCAGGCGCGCCTTCTTGATCGTGTCCACAGCCTGGCTGTCCAGGCGCAGCGCGTGGGCCTCCGGTTTGCCGCAGATGTCCGTCGCGATCGGCACCTCCAGCCGCGATTCGCCGAGCTGCTCGAAGACCGCGGCGCGGAAGGTCGGATCATCGAAGGGTGCCGTGCCCATGCCGATTAGCGGGTCGCGGTGCGCGCCCTGGTAGCCCTCCTGGTAGGCGTGCGAAACCCACAGCGCCAGCAGCCGCAGGATGCCCCGCGTGCGCTGGAAGCGGGGCAGCGCCTGCCACTTGCGCTCGAACACGGAGAGCAGCGTCGGGTGGAAGGGGTAGGTCGCTTCGAAGGCCTCGCGGGCGTGGTCCACGTCGAACCAGTTCGGAATCTCCGACCGGTGAGCGAGCACCCAGGCCGCGTACTCCTTCACCGTATCCCGCGCCTCGTCGGGCAGACCATGCCACTCGAACAGCCGCCGGCGGATGATCTCGGCCGTCTCGGTCTCGGCCGCCATGAACACCGCCTTGCCCAGGCGGTCGAGCAGCTTCTTAAAGCGCTCGTGGTCGGCCTGGTCCTCCACGGTCATCTCCAGCTCCGAGGCGGGGATGGACACGGCGAGGACCAGTCCATCCCGTCCGCGCGCCTCCTCCGACAGGTTCTGCAGGAAGTTGTAGAACTGCGTGGCCAGGCCGCTCTTGCGGTTGCGGCTGACGTAGTTCATGACCTCGTCCACGAGGATCAGGCAGGGCTTGCCCTGGGGCAGCAGCTTCCGGATGACATCGCCCGCCGGAGCGATCAACTGCTTCTCGTGCTCCGCGACCACCGCCAGCGCCTTCTCGCCCCCGAGCTGGAAGGCGATCTCACCCCAGGGAGTCTTCCGGACCGGCGTTCCATCACCACCACCGCGGCCCGTGAGCGAATCGAACTCACTCCCGACGAACACCGCCGTGGCGGCTTTGGGCACCTCGGACTGGCCCGCCTTGTCCAGCAGCCGCCGGACGCCGCGCCAGCCATTGGCCTTCGGGCCGTGCTGGGCCAGGTGGTAGAGCAGCGTCAGCGCGTGGGTCTTGCCCCCGCCAAATTGGGTGGTCATGTTGAACACGGCGGAGGTGGCCGTCTTCTCGCCGGAGAGACGGCGCAGGACCTCCGCCGCCATGTCGCTCAGGTTCGCCGTCATGTACGTGCGCTCGAAGAACTGCTCGGGCTGTTGGTAGACCTCCGCGGCGCGCCCGTCCCGCACCTGATCCAGGTGGACGGCGAACTCTGCGGCGTCGAGTGGTTCGCCCTCGCGCAGGTCCTCGCGCGGGTCCACGACTTTGTGCCAGGCCTTTAGCGCCATTCTCAGTGTCCCCCTATCGCATCAGCTCGAACCGAGCCGTGTTCATCTCCAATTGCCACCACTTAAAGAAGCCGTAGGGGAAGGCATCCGCGCCGGACCGGCTCCCCACGACCACGAGTGTGTCGCCCCCCAATTCGGTGCGGCTCTGCAGGTCCATCGCGCCCACGACCTCATCCGCAAGCAGCCTGACGAGCGCCGGGCCGGCTTCAGCCCTCTGGCGGTAGCAGAACACCACGCGCAGGTCGGCCCGCACACACAGCACCTTCCACAGCGAGTAAGCAATGCGCTCGTCGTCCAGGCTGTTCTCGAGCTCGAAGCTGGCCGTCGGGAACCGCCACCGCTGCTCGCCGGGTGCGAAGGCCATGACATCCAGCGCCAGGTACTCACTGCGCGAGATCGGCAGCTCCTCCAGCGGGTGACCCTTGGCCGAGGCGCGCCAACCCAGGGCGTCACAGGTCGCCACCACGATGGAGGTCAGTTGGGTCGTCCAGTCACCCAGACGTGCTGCCAGGGCGGCCTCCCGTAGCGGGTCCGCGTTCTCGTGCTGCCGCACCGTGCGCCAGAAGGCCTCTCGCCACTGGGCGGCCACCTTCTCCATGGTCAAAACCCCAGTGTTCTCTTGCGCCCCAACACGCCGTCCACCCAGCGCTTTTCGTCCGAGCCGGCGGGGTAGAGGGCCGAGAGGGCCTGGGCCAGGCGCCAGAAGCGCTCGTCGCGGCCCGCGCCGTCGTCCACCAGGAACCGCCGGAGCGCCCCGCCCCGGCCGTCGCGGAACAGCAGCATGCTCTGGTGCACGCGGTCGAGCGCCGTCGCCCCCGGTTGGGGCGTCTCGCCGGCCAGCGGGGTGGCCGGCTCGGCGGCTTCCTCCTCGGCCTCCTCGAAGAGCCGCTGCTGCCTCCGGCGCCGGCGGCGCCGTTCGGCGGCCGGCTCGGCCGCGTCGGGGAAGAGGAACCGCGCCCGCTCGGCGACCGGGAGCAAGCGGGCCTTCTCGCCCTTGACCTCCACGACGCTGGGCAGGCGCTCCAGGTGGGCGCCGAGGCCCTGGGCGATCTTGCGGGCCGCGTCGAACTCCAAGGTGAACGCGGAAGTCGGAACGATGAACGATGAATCAACGGCTCCTTCGCCCTGCGGTTGCCGCTCCGACGTCGCGTCTTCGCCTTTGCCTCTGGCCGTTTCCCGTTCCGCGTTCATCGTTCCGCGTTCATCGTTCGCCGTTGACAACGTCCACAGCCACATGGCGGTCAGGCGGGCGTCTTCTTCGAAGCCGGTGGCGTCGGCGCCTTCGAAGATCATGGTCAGGGCCTCGCGGGCGACGGCGGCCCAGACGTGTTCGAGGTACTCGGAGAGCGTGACCTGGTCGCCGCTGGCTTTCTCCACGCGGGCGTAGCGGGAGAAGATCTCCAGGGCGGGGCCGAGGCAGGCGAAGATGGCATCGGCGCCGACGACGCCCTCGCGCGCCAGACGGGGCATCCACTCATGGATGCGGTCAGGGAGCTCCTGGAGGACGTCGCGGAAGTCGCCGACACTCGTCTCGT
>JALGUG010000479.1 GCA_029820995.1 Candidatus Zipacnadia bacterium | reverse complement strand
ACCTGCGGCATGGCAGCAGGGCTGTCCACCGAGAAGAGCCCGATCGGGAACTCATCCGAGTCGAGGTTGAATGGACCATCCGTCTCAGCCGCCGCTACCAAGGCGACGCAGCCCAGCAGAATCAGTGTGAATCGGTGGATATTGACCATCGCGTATCTGCACCCCAGGCGTTCACGAACAGTTCTCCATCGTAGAGCAACTGCTCGCGTCAGGGCGCCGGCCGAAGGCAGTTGCCGCTGTTCGCGTTGCTCACGCTCACGGCCGAGATCCTCGCGACGAGCGGCTGTGCGCATTGCTCCCGTTCACGACATCTCAATCTCGACGTTGTCCGCCACGCCGCCCAGAATCGTGTACGTGGTCGGAGCCTCCTGCAGGATCGAGCCCGGCACGAACTCGTTCACCGGGCCGTGAGCAACCAGTCGTGCGATGAACCGCTGCCAGGACATCGTGGTGCCGGGCCCGCACATGCCGTCCAGCCAAAAGCTGCGATACTTGGCCCCGAGGATGTCGGCCGGGCCGATGGTCGCAGCCTTCGGCGGCACCCAGGACCAGTCGCCGCCGAAGGAGTGCAGCGCATTCTGCATGATCGTCATCGGGTTCAACTCAACGATGCGCGCCGGCGCTGCTTTGTAGGCCTCCATGTCGCCCTCGAACTCGTACCCCAGATGGGCCTCCCAGAACGCGATATGCCCGCACCAGCCGATGCCCCCATAGCAGCAATCCGCGCCGCCGGCGTCCGCAATCATCTTCGAGTAGTCGTTGATATTGGCCGTGTTGGGGAAGTGGATCTGCTCCTTCGGCGGGCGCAGCTTCTCGTCAATGCGTGCAAACAGATTGTCCCACATCGCGGTCTCGAAAGACCCCTCCCACTCCGGCGGTGCCGTGTTGCCGTCCTGATCGGCGTACTCGTCCATGTTGAAGGTGTGAACGTGATCCAGCGGGATCTTCAGCTTGTTGATCATCTCGGCGGCGATGGCGTACTGCGGCACCGGACCGACGGGCAAGATGGCGATCCAGGGCTTGTTCTCCTCGCGGGCGCGCACAATGCGCTCCACGATGTCCAGGGCGAAGGCGGCGTAGAACTCCGTCAGGTCATCAATGACGCGGATTCGGAACTCGGGGTTGGGATGGTTGCAGATGTCCTCGCGCTTGATCGCACGCACTCGCGCACACGCCTCGGCGTCACGAAAGGGGATAAACTGAGCAAGCTCGGGTTGGAAAGCCATGGCTGATTCTCCCTCCGACCGGCAGCAGTAATCAAACTTAGCGAATATTCCCGCAGCAACGGGCAAATCCTGCCCGATATGCTGCGCCTGCCGGACCCTCACAGCTCTGCGGGCGAGCCGCGGAGAAGGACCCGCGCCTCCCGCAGGGAAGTGAGGACCGGTAGGGGCGACACGATTCACCGATGCCCAAGAACACGCGACCATTCACTGTGATAACGCTTCTGGCGCTCTGGTGTGCGGCGTCCGGGCCGGCTTTGGCGCAGTCCGGCGGCTTCTCGTGGTTGGAGGACCGGCCCGAGGGCGACTTTAACGTCAGTGCAGTGCTGACCCGAAGCGAGCCGGCCTCCGGCGTCGCCGAGATCGTGATCGAGCAGAGCCGGGCGAAGGGTACGTGCTGCGGCTGGTGCAGGGCGCCGCTTCAGCTCTGACCGCAGCGCTGGCCAAGCTGCATGCTGGAGAGCGCCGGTCCCTCGTTACCGGCATCTCCGTGCCCTGGGCGGACGATTCGTCCGCACTGGACCTCACGCTCCGCCGGCGGCAGGCCAGGATTGACCTCCTGGCACGAGGGCGGGTGGTCCTGAGAGCGTACGACGCCGACCACCGTGGCGGGAGGATCGGCCATCGCGTCGAGGGCGCAGGCTTGAAGTGGGACGAGGTGCGCTTGCAGGAGACGCCACGCATCCTGTTTACGGAGAACTTCACGACTGAGAGCGGCTACGCCTCATCCTGGGAGACGCACGGCGGCACTTGGCAGACCAGCGGCGTCGAAGGCTATCCGACCCGCCCCCACTCCAGCGCCAATCCGTTCGCCTACCGCTGCCAGACCGCCGGGCCCGCGACCGCCACGACGGGCTTTTGGTTCTGGGACGACTACCAGTACCGCGCCGCTCTGAAGCTGCGCGGCGGCGGAACGGTCGGCCTGTGCTGGTACGTCCAGGACCCCGAGAACTGCTACCAGTTCCGCTGGTCGAGCGAAGGCGAGCATCCGCAGCAGCTTGTGCGGTTGGTGGATGGGCGGGAAACGCTGTTGGCGGCGGCGGACATGCCTTGTGAGGACGATCAGTGGTACGCGGTTTCGGTTCGCCTCAGCGGCAGCCGCATGGACCTCTCGGTTGACGGCCGACCGCTGTTCAGCGTCCGGGATCGGGCGTGGGCCCAGGGCTCGGTCGGGCTGTACGCGGACCACACGCAGGGCGCCTTCTTTGACAACATCCGCGTGACCGGCGCGCAGTGGGACGTGGATGACTTCGCGCAGGACGAGGTCGGCCGCTGGACGCCCACGGCAGGCAAGTGGGCGCACCTGGGCATGGCACCGCTCAAGGCGCTCGGCCCCGAGATGGCCGAGCGGCGCGGCTACCTGGAAAAGACCGGGGCCGAAGGCCTGCTGCTCGGG
>JALGUG010000211.1 GCA_029820995.1 Candidatus Zipacnadia bacterium | reverse complement strand
AGGCGCGCCATGACCTCAGCCACGGACGCCGGCTCCGCATCGCCGAAAATTACGTGCCAATCATCGCCGATGCGGCCCTCCTGCACATACTGCCGAAAGGACCGGCAATCGTACGGGCCGTAGCGTATGCCGTCGGGCGAGATGGCCTTCAAGCTGATGTCGGTGCGGCAATTGGTGCACATCATGGCCGTGTCGGGCAGCGGCACCTTGCACATTGGGCAGAGCATCCCACAGCCTCCTCTCAACCAGGTTGCTCTCTCTATCCGTCAGGTCCGCTCATTGAGCGGCTGTTGGTCGCATTGTCTGCCCGTATTAATGTGGTGCTAGGGTTCTACCACAAGGAGTAACCCCCGTCAATCACGAGGTCATGGCCGGTAGTGTAGCTGGCGGCGTCAGAGGCGAGGTAGAGCACGCCCCCGGCGATTTCCTCGGGCTCGGCCAGTCGGCCCATGGGGACCAGGGCCTTCCAGCCGTCGTGGTACTCGGGCAGCTTGACCACCATCGGCGTGAGGGTGTAGCCGGGGCTGATGCAGTTGACGCGCACGCCGTGGGGTGCCCACTCGACGGCGAGGCTCTTGGTCAGGTGGACGACGCCGGCCTTGGAGGCATTATACGAGCACTGGGATTGGGGCTTATTGACGATGCTGGCAGACATCGAGGCGACATTGACGATGGAGCCCTTTTTCTGCTCGATCATCTGCCGGCCGAAGGCCTGGCAGCACAGGAAAGTGCCCTTGAGATTGATGTTGATGACCTGATCCCACTCGTCTTCGGTCATTTTCTCGGCGTCGGCCCAGAGCGCGATCCCGGCACTGTTGAACAGGATGTCCACACGGTGGAAGGCTTGAAGGGCGCCTGCCGCAGCCTGGGCGACGTCGGCGCTCTTGGCGACATCGCAGACAAAGGTCTCGACCTTGACGCCCAGCTTGGACAGTTCGTCTTTGGCTGTCGCCAGGTTCTCCTCGTGCACGTCCAAGAGCGCCAAGTGGGCACCGCACTGGGCAAAGGCTCGCGCACAGGTGCGGCCAATGCCTCGGGCGCCGCCGGTGACGACGGCCACTCGGTCTTCCAAGCGAAACAGATCCAACCCGGCCATATCCGCTCCCTCCGGTCTCTAGAAATGGTTTCATAACCTCAAAGACCAACGACAGTCGCGCCTGAAGGCGTTCCTGCAGGGGTTATGAAACAGCCTCTAATGTTCTCGGCGTGTGAGGAACTTTTGTCCATGCCGCCGGATAATCGCCTCAAGTTCCGGTCGGCCGGCGAAGCCCTCGACGGCGCCGTCCGAAGGCCACGCGAACCACCACACTGCCTCGATCTGCGGGCGGCGGCGTAGGAGCTGGTACTGCCACTCCATCTCCCAGCCGGTGGGGAAACGCCCCAAGTCCGGCCGGTCCTTGACCGCGTGGCAGCCGAGGCGCACCCATAGCCGCTTGCCCGGCGCGGCCTTGATGAGTGCGTCTACTTTCGGCAGGAAGTGCTCCGAGGCCTCCGGCAGGTCCTGGAGACGCGGGCCCCGGTTGAGGTAGATGTCGGTGCTGACGATGTCCGCCCAGTCGGGCGCGCCGTGCTGTTGCCAGGCGGACAGCGTGTCGTGGACCCACAGCGGCACGCCGGGGAAGTAGTGTCGGCAGAGCTGCGCCAGGTCTCCCAGACGCTCGGGCGTCACGCGGGCGGACGACAAGAGGTTCTCGCCGATGCTGACGGCGACGATATCCGTGAGGTTATCACCGACGTACTGGGCCGCTTCGCGCAGGGCTGTGCGGGTATGTTCGGGATTGGCGGTTACGAGAGGCAGATAGAGAACGCATTGGCGGTCCGCCTCGAGGGCCGCCCGGAAGGCCGCCTCCCCGGTCACCAGCAGGAGATTGCAGTACGGCGCAACGGCGCGGACCTGCTGCGGCGACGAGGGGTCTATCCAGACGCCGTGGTACTGCAGCCCCGGGCCGACTTCCACCATCCGGCCCACGGCGATCTCACGCACCAGCGCGGCAGCAGCGGACCTGGGGTCGCCCTGGCGCAGCGGAATGGCCTCCTGCACCGGGCTGTCGGCCCGCGCTTGCTCCAGGACCAGAGCGAGGGGCACGTCCGCGGGATTGCGCTTGTAGGACGCCAGCGTCTTGAGGGCGTCGGGTTCCGAGATGTCAGCAACCCAGAAGGCGAAGCGATCCTTGTACCTGTGCAGCTCCAACCGCACGGCGGCCTCGAGCAAGAGGTCGCGCTCGCGGGTCGAGTCATAGAAGAGCAGCACGGCCTGGCGCGGGCCGGCCTCCGCCGGGTGGCAGCTCGGGGCGCTCCCGAGGGCCAGCAGGCACAGCACAGGGACAAGCACTTGACGGCTCGTGCGATACAGGGTCAAGACTGCCTACTCCCTTGAAGCGGCCGCCGCGGCGTCTGAGGGCTCCTCGCTTCCGCGCCACGGCGTCCGTTGATGACACTGGTTCGGCACCAAGGGGCAAGGTCCTTCAGGTGCGTGCGTACCGGCGAATAGGATGCGGCTTGCGGTCGTGGGAAGGCAAGAGGGTTCGCAGGAGGGAACCAACGGCTGTCTTGCTGTCACCTTAGCGATGATGGGGATGGGCTGTGACGACGACGGATCCTGGGCCAACAGAGGAAAAGCGGACAGGCGGCGTGTCGCCGGCGGTCATCATCTTAGGTTTGGGGCTGATGGCGGCCGGTTCGTATTGGGAGAGAGAGGCCTCGCTCGTCGCCCACACCTGTCAGGTTGCGGAGGGCACGCCGCCGGTGCCGGCCATCACGGGGCTGGTTCTGCTGGCGGCGATCGCCGGGCTTTGGCCGCGACTGCGTCACAGCGAGCGCTGGCGCCGGGACAGCCTGCTGATCTACATCTTGCTGGCCATCGGGGTGCCATTGTCGGCGGCCAACGTCTGGCGGCAGCTCCTGCCTGCGGTAACGTCGCTGAGCTACTTTGCACGGCCGGAGAACGATTTCCTCGAGTTCGCGCGCTATCTGCCGTCCTGGCTGGTGCCCACGGATCCGGAGGTCCTGCGCACCTTCTACGAGGGTCTGGAGGGTCGGCCGCTGCCGTGGGTTGCGTGGGTGCCGACGCTGGTGACGTGGTGCAGCTTCTTTGCGGTCTATAGCCTGTCGCTCTTGTGTCTGGTCTCCATCTTCCGGCGTCCCTGGGCCGAACACGAGCGGCTGACCTTCCCGCTGGTGGACCTGGCGGTGCAATTGGCTCCGGAGGGCCGGGGCGAAAAGGCCTCCGGCGTGACCAGCTTGATCGAGGGCTGGCTGTTGCGGCAGCCACTGTTCTGGGCCGGCTTTGCGGCGGCCGCGGTGTTCAACATCACCAACGTTCTGCACGCCTTCTCGCCGCAGGTGGCAGCGATGGGGCTGGGGTACGACTTCGGGGCGCTGTTTACCCAGCGGCCGTGGAACGGGCTGCGACCGATGTACTTCGCGTTCCGTCCGGAGATGGTCGGCCTGGGGTATCTGGTGCCGACCGATGTGCTGTTCTCGACATGGGTGTTCTATCTCGTGCTGCGGGTGGAGAACTTCGTCGCGCAGCTCATGGGCTACGACATTGCCGGCTTCCCCTTTGAGTGGCCGCAGGGAACCGGGAGCTATGCGGCGATCGCCGTGTTCACTGTGTACGCGGCCCGGCGGCATCTGGCGGCAGTGATACGTTCGGCGCTGGGGCTCGGGCCGCGCCTATCGCACGAGGAGGAAGAGGCCCTGCCCTATCGGCTGGCCTTCTGGGGGTTTGTGCTCGGCTTCGTCGCGATGGTGGGGTTCTGCCGGGCGGCGGGGCTGTCGCTGCAGATGGGATTGGCGTACGTGACGCTGTCGTTCATGGCGGCGCTGATCTACTCGCGAGTGCGGGCGCAGACGGGCGTGCCGATCAGCTATTGCCTGCCGCGGCGCGACGTGTACTGGCTGGTGTTCGATTTGTGGCCCAGCCCCGGGAGCCTGAGCGGACAGCGGCTCAAGGAGGAGGTGGTGTTCGGGCTGCTGACGGTGATCAACCGCATGACCTTTCCCCAGGTGGCTGCGCTGGAGCTGGAGAGCATCCGCATTGGCGACCGTCTCCGGCTGGGGCGGAACGTTGTGCTGGTCGTGATCCTGCTGGCGCTCTGCGTGGGCTGGGCTCTGGGGGGCTGGACCCACCTGACGGCGTACTACTCCTATGGTGCGAATGTCATGGACGGGGGCACGACGGAGGGCGGCTGGCGGACCCGGCAAGCACGGATGCAATGGGAGCGATTGCAGACGCGCTACACCTCGCCCGTGCCGATCAACTGGCGCCAGACGGGGGCGCGGATCGCGGGCTTTTCGGTGACCGGGGCGTTGATTCTGCTGCGCAGCAAGTTCCTGCGGTTCCCGCTGCACCCCTTGGGTCTGGCGCTGGCCTCGACCTTCGGATACCACACGTGGTTCCCGCTGTTTGTGGCCTGGATGCTCAAGACGATCATCCTTCGCCTGGGCGGTCCGCGCCTGTACCGCCGGGCTATGGCGCCCTTCCTGGGCCTGGCGATCGGGCACTTCCTGCTTGCGGGCGCAGCCTGGGGGCTATTCGGCGCGTTCAACGAGGAGGCGGCGAAGCGGTACCTGGTGTGGTTCGCCTGATTCAAGGTGGCTGACGAGCCGGTCACTTTGGCGGCAGTTTATAGATCCGAACTTCCATCGGCTGGAGTTGGAGGGAGAGGCGGCCATCTGTGGCTTCGACAGGTGTGCTGCCGGTGATCTCCTCGAGCTTGGCGCCCCGTCCCTGCAGCGAGGCGATGACGACCTCGGCCGTTGAAGGCTCGTGCTCGTTGGCGTTGACCGCGAGGAGGAAGCCCGGCTGATCCTTCGTGGGCGCGATCTCCCGCAAGTGGAGGTCGCCCTGGACCCACTCGCGACTGCCGCCTCGACAGAGCGCGGGAGCGAGGATGTCGAGGTCCCGGCCGAGGCGCACGAGCGATCCCCAGAGCTCGGGCTCGCGCTCCGGCAGGAAGCCGCCGCCGATCCACGGCCACTGACCCTTCTCCTTGCGCTGCTTGTCATGCTTCACGTAGACGTGGTAGCAGTAGTAGACCAGCCCGCGAGCACCGGCGGCGAGGCCGAGGTATGTCATGCAGCGCTCCTGCGCGGGCGTAGGGGTGGTGTAGGCGAAGGGCGGCTCCAGGCCCTCGATCTTCTCCCAGCCGAAGGCCTGCGGCACCTGGAAGACGGGCTTGCGGTCGCCGAGGAGCCGGCGGGCGCGGCGGATGACCTGGGCAACCCATTTCAGAGGGCGCCGGTTCTTGGACAGGGGGTACGGGTCGAACATCAAGATGTCCAGGCAGTTCTCGAAGTCGTCGGCGAACTCCGGGCTCCAGAGTGCGGTCATCACCGGGTGGTAGGGGTCCTCGTCGGCGAGGATGTCGTAGAAGGGCTGGAGGTCCTCGGGTCGCGTTCCCTGCTTGTACGGGACGGGCTCGTCAATGAGGTAATAGCCGAGCAGCGCCGGGTGGTTCTTGACTCGCCGGATGGCTTCGCGGAGGCCCTCGGTTTCACCCTTCTTTACGAAGGGCACCGGCAGGCCGACGCAGCCGAGCATCCCGATCTTCTGGAGGCCGTCGAGGAACTTGATCGCGCCCTTGGGTGAGGCGGAGAAGTTGAAGGCGGCATTGTAGCCCGCTTTGACGACGGGGCCATAGTCTTCCGGCCCGCCGCCGTAGAAACCGCGCACAAAGAACGGTTTGCCGTCCAGCAGGAGCTCGTTGTTCTCGCCGACGATGATCTCGTGGGTACCCTGGGGCGCCGGCGGCTTCACCCGAAATGAGTGCACGAACTCGTACGTCTTCTCCGGCGTTCGGGCAGAAACCGTAAAGCTCCATTTCTTGTGCTCGGCGCCGGGATGGAAGGGCACGCGCAGCTCTTGTTGGCGCTGTGCCCGCTTCCAGCGTCGGTGCTGTGGCAGGATGCTGTCGCCCTGGAGGCCGGCCGCAATCATAATCCGGCGCGTGACTTGAGCAGTAGCGTTGATGGTCAAGCGTCCGGAAACGTAATCACGAGCGTCGCTGGCAAACATCGCGTGGCGGTACCTGGGATAGAGGGGCGTGAAGTCCGCCAGGGGCGAGGCCTGGAAGTCGCAGTGGGCAAGGACCGCTCGAGAGTGCGGCTCGACGACCAGTGCGTCCAGCCACTCGGTGTCCTGCGCGCTGCCGCTGAGTTCCGCGATCGTTTCGGGCGAGGAAATGGTTTCCGTGGCGATGGTTTTCCCGCTCTGACGCGACGCGAGCTCGATCTGGTAGCGACCCTCCGGCGGGAGCTGCACCTGGGCCTTGAAGCGGCGCAGATCCGGGAGACGCGTGATTTCGCCCTGGAGGGGGAACTCGATCCGTGCCTGGTCGGCGAGCGCGAGCGACAGGTCGTCGTACCAGACGGTTCCGAGGCCTGCCGCACGGACGATAATGATCATCTGCACGGCCTGAGGCGGGATCTTGTACCGGATGGCGCGCACTTGCCACGCGGGGGCGTCCCACAGGGCGCGCGTGTTGTACATGGCCTGAGGGGTCTTGAAACCCTTCTCGGCGAAGGGCTCCTTGTAGGTGATGAAGGAGACCTGGGCCTTGGGGTCGCCCTCGGTGCGCAGCCAGAGGGAGAACAGGTAGTCCTGCCCGGCCTCGACATCAATCGGCTGCGAGTGGGCGAGGGCGCTGACCTTGCCGTCCTTGCCGGCCTTGAGGCCGGTGAGCTTGATCGCCACCTCGCCGGTGTGGGCTTCGGGCGTGTATTCCTGGCTCGATTCGCAGACTTCCCAGGAAGTTAAAGACCAGGACTTGTCCTCGAAGCCCGGGTCCTGGATGAGATTGGTCACTGCCGGGAGGCAGACGGCGGCCGAGAGCAGCGACGTCAAGGTTAAGACGAGGCGGAACATCAGAGGCCCTCCTTAGCCGTGGCAGAGGCGAGAACACCGTGCCCCGCGGGCATCAGCGGGGCAGCGCCTCGATGGCCTCCGCCAGGCGCGCTCTGGCCTGATAGAGCGCCTGGGGATCGTCGTTGAACTCGGTCAGGCTCGTGCAGAGCCGGTCGGGCAGTTGCAGCGCGCGCTCCGCCCGGGCTTTCGCCGGCCCGCGAGCTTTCGCCAGCCGCTGCTTGAGCGTCCAGAAGTACTCGCGGTCCTCCAGTCCTTCGCGGAGCATCTCCCAGCGGATGGAGTTGATCGGCCCGCGGATGACCGGGGTGTCGCTCGGCTCGCGCACGGGCGGATACAGCAGCATTCCGTCGCCGTTGCCCCACATGCCGCCGGAGGGGCTGTAGCTCATGGCGGTTTTCCACGGGTTGCGGAACTCGCGCTTGGTGCCGCGGTAGTAAGTGGTGGACCAGTACAGAGAGCCGGTGACGTGGTACTTCTCGGCCATCCAGAAGCGGATGCGGTGGTTGACGGCGGGGTGGTCAATGAAGTTGTTGGGATAGGGCGCTCGCGGGCCACAGCAGACGTACCACCAGACCTCGTCGCCCGCGGCCTGGCGCTCGTGGCAGCGATCCGGGTTGTAGCGGGAGAGGACCGGGACCCAGAGGTCCACGTGTCCGTATAGGGGCGGCTCGGGCTGCTCGGTCAGCAGGCGCGTGAGGCCTGGACAGCCCGCTTTGATGAGCTTCATGCCCTCGATCACGTAGGGGTACTGCTGCTCGTTCGGCTCGTCGAACCAGTATGCGTACGCTTTATGCAGCCAGCCCTTCTCCTTCAGATGAGCGGCGAACTGAGTGTAGATCAGCTTGTACAGCCGCTGAAACTCGGGCGTGAAGCGTGGCTCTCCGGCGATGCTGCCCGGCATGCCGCGGAAGTTCCAGGCGTTGAACTTGAACTCGTCCAGGTAGCGGTGTGCGGCCTGGTCGAAGTCGGCATAGTCTATCTCAATACGGGGTTCGGTCTCGGAGGCGACCTTGATCTGCCCCTGGGGTTTCACGCCGTCCTGGAGTTGGGCGGCTATCGCCTTGACGGCCCGGTCAACGGCCTCCTTCGTTCCCTGCGGCGCGGCGACGATGACCAGCGTTGCTCGCGCCACCTGGAGGGTCTCGCCGGGCTGCAGTTTCTTGTTCAGAGGCTCGGTGATGTCGCCGTGGCA
>JALGUG010000025.1 GCA_029820995.1 Candidatus Zipacnadia bacterium | reverse complement strand
CCCAGAGGTCGCCCAAGTTGCCCCGGCGCCGCGGACTGCCGCCCCGCTGGCATCCACAGTCGCAGCCCCGGCTGCGCCACGCCCGAGACAGTCTGCAGTCCGACTGCCGCGACTGCCCAGAGCGGCGCCTGCCAGACCCGTTTTCCAGGCGGCCATTCCGCGCAACAGAGCCCTGCCGCGAGCAGCGCCGCAGCCTGTCACGCCCACGCGCGCGCCGTCGTTTCGGCCTAGCCGAACGGCTTTCGCCTCCGTCACGGTCACGGTCAACGGGCCGCGCGCCCAGGTGTTCCTCGATGGCGTGTACTGCGGCGTAGCGCCACGCACCATCGCCACCGTTCCTCCCGGCCGCAGACGACTGGAGATCCGCGCCCCCGGCTGCCGGCCGTGGTCGCACGACCTGCAGGTTTCCCCTGGTGACCGCCTTATGGTCTTGGCCCGACCGGAGCCGCAGTCATAGCGCCGCGGCGGCAAAGGTTCAAGTCGGCGCGTGGAGAATACCCCCACTGATGCCTGATTCCGCTTCACGCTCCCGTCTCCGGCTCCTGGGAAGCCGCCTTGTCGCCCTTCTGGGCTCGATTTGCTCCCTACTGTTCCGCGTGGGCCGCCGGTTCCTCCAGGACAAGTGCGACCTCCGCGCTGCAACCGTCTCCTACTTCGGCTTCGGCGCCCTAATCCCGGTCTTGCTCTTGGCCCTTTCGATCTTGACCCAGATCGCCGGTGGAGCCGAGTCGCCGGCCATGGAGTTGCGCCGGATGTTGGCCCAAATGTTCCCCTTCGCCCGCGACTGGGCCGCCCTCCAGGCCGAGCGCGTCATGCGGCAATCCGGAGTGACCGGCACCATCGGCCTCGTGGTGTTTGCCTGGATTGGGATGCGCGTCGTGGACGTCCTGGAAATGGGCTTGAACGACATCTGGCACGTGCAGGAAACTCGGGGCTATCTCCAACGCAAGCTCGTCTCCTTTGGGACGGCGTGCCTGGCCGCACTCCTGTTCACTGCTTCTCTGGGCATCACCACCCTGGCCGGCGGCCGAGCCTTTCTCTGGATCTCCCCACCATTTAACGCCATGAGCCCTTACATGCGGAGCTTGTTGTCGCCACTCGTCCCGGTCACTCTCTCGGCAGCCTTGTTCTACACTTGCTACAAGATCCTCCCCAATTGCCCGATTCGCACCGACGCTGCCTTGGCCGGCGCGCTGTTCGCCGCTGCTCTCTGGGAGATCGCGAAAATTGTGTTCGGCCGCGTCCTCGAGGCTACCGGCGGCTACACCACCATGTACGGGTCCCTCGCCAGCGCAATGGCCTCCCTCGTCTGGATCTACTTCACCTCAGTGATCGTGTTCATTGGCGCCGAGATGGCCGCGGTGTGCCAGGAAGACGCGGAACCCGAGTCCCCGGAGGCGAAGACCTGAGCCGGCCGCACGGGCCATCCAGATCACGCCCTGGTCCTCGACGCGACTCAACTCTCGGCCGCCTCAATCAGATTATCTCCAAGAGATCCGCGGGCCTTCGAGCCACATGGTCCGGCTGGGCGGACAGCAAGCCCTCGATGTCCGGAGCGCCCCAGGTGGCGGCCACGCTCACCACGCCGGCGGCCCGTGCGGCCCGCATATCCACCACATCGTCCCCCACCAGAAATGCCTCCGCAGGCGTCGCGCCCAACCGGTCCAGCGCCACCAGGACGGGGGCCGGATGCGGCTTGGGCTGCTGCGTGTCCTCCGCCACGACCACAGCGTCGAACAGGTCCAGCAGACCCATGGACCGCAGCCGACAATGCGTGTTGATCGCTCCCCGGCTCGTAACGACAGCCTGCCGCCAGCCTCGCTCCCGACCCGCATACAGCACCTGCGCGACGCCGTCATGCACTCGGGCGTACCGATCATGGTGCCGGTCGTAAAACGCCCGGAACACCTCCACCAGCCGCTCCGCGTGTTCCGGGGAGTACCGCCGCATGTGCAGCGGCAACGGCGGCCCCAGGTCGTGACGGAGTTGCTCCCGTGCCAGATCGCGCCCCAGAACCACCCGCAGCGCGTGCCGGTACGCCTGGTATAGCAGTTCCAGCGAATCTACGACCGTGCAATCCAGGTCCCAGAGAACCGCCGGCCCGCTTGCCCTCATCCCTCGCTACCCTCCGGCCGCGATACTTCGTCTGGCGAGACCCCGCACAGCTCGTCCATCCTCGCGAGCACCGCACTAGTGGCCCTTGACAATTCAGCCCTCATACGGCTAAGATGTTAGCCGCGCACACCAACTATTGCTTTAGCGTTTGCAGCCGGCATCGCTGCCTATAGGTACCAACGGATGAAGCCCACTGTGCGCTGCTTGCTTCTTGCAGTGCCGCTTTTCCTCCTGGGAGGCTTTCGCGCCTTCTCCCAGGAGCGGACCAATGAGCCCCGACCGATCTTCGGCTTTGTCAGCCCCCGCATCATCCTCTCGGATCACCAAAAGCGCCGCGATGAGAATCTGTTCTCCGGCCTGGAGTTCACCGGCGTCCTTCCGCTAACGCATCACGACAGCCTGGCGGCCACGGCCCGCGTCTTTCTCACGGGCCAGTTCGGCGTGCTGTCCCGTGGCGGGCTCAAGAACAAGACCGTGACCGGCTCGCTGGTCTGGAACCACGACTACCTCCTGGGGGAGGATACAGTACTGCGCTTCTCGCTGGGCCGGCAGCACAGCGGCGGACGGCTGGTGCGCGGTGTGGTCTACCACCGGCTCACGCCCCATCTCGGGTTCCGGGCCGCCGTGCAAAACACCAGGCTGGGCACTGAAGTGTTCGCCGGCTTCGCCACGCCGCTGGTCTGGGGCAAGACCTGGAACAACAAGGTCGCGAAGCGGTCGCCCCGCTGGGGCCAATTGCCCGGCAAGAAGGTCAGTAGCGTCGGCGCCACCACGGTGCTCAACTACTCCTGGCAAGCCGGCGTAGACAACACGACGGTCAAGAATCCCCTCTACACG
This sequence comes from Candidatus Zipacnadia bacterium, assembly GCA_029820995.1. Lineage (GTDB taxonomy): Bacteria > Armatimonadota > Zipacnadia > JALGUG01 > JALGUG01 > JALGUG01. Next base: position 28,663 of record JALGUG010000025.1, on the reverse strand, counting down.
GAGAGCGACTACTTCTTCCTCCCGGCCTTTGACTGGCCCCGAGCCGGCCATGACGTTCAGGGCGCAGGCTTCACAGCTCAGCGCTTCAAGCTGCCCCTTCACCACGTGTGGACTTTTCAGACGCGCGGAGCCCTGGCGGCCAGTCCGGCCATCGTGGACGACACCGTCTATGCCGGGGCTGGGGACGGATTACTCTACGCCGTGGACGTGAAGACCGGCGAGGAGCGCTGGCGCTTTCAGACGGGCGCTCCCATCAACTCGCCTCCCGCCGTGGCTGCCCGCCGCGTCTACTTCGGCTGCACCAACAACAGCCTATACTGCGTCGCCACGGAAGACCCGGTCCGGCGCGGCGACCTGAACTTCGGGCGGCTCAAATGGCGCTATCGCACCGCCAAACCGGTGTCCGGCAGCCCCCTGGTCACCAACTCCGGCAAGGTCGTTTTCGCCAGTGCGGACGGAACCGTCCACTGCGCCAATATGTGGGACGGCTCAGTCTTGTGGCAGAAGGAAGCCGGCGCGCCGGTGGTTGCGTCAATTGTCAAGTTCTCGCCGGAGCTCATGGGCCGTCTGCGGCGGCCCCGCGCGCCCAACCTCCTGTTCGTGGCCACGACCGCCGGCGAGCTCATTGCGCTCAACGATTCGGGCGGCGCGGAGGTCTGGGCTGCCCAGGTCGGCGGGCCCATCACGGCGGCACCCGTAGTCGTCCAGGACCGCGTGTACGTGGCCACCCAGAGCGGCCGCGTGGCTGCTTACAACGTCCTGACGGGCGACCTGCTCTGGAGCTTTGATGCCGATGGCGCCATCGAGGCTGCGCCGGCCTCGGCGGAGCACCGCCTCCTGGTGGCCGGCACAACCGGAGTGCTCTGGGCGCTCGACCGCCACACCGGTGAAGTGCTGTGGCAGGCTCGGCCTGGTGACCGGCTGACCGCTGCACCGTGTCTGCCCCGAGATGATTGGGCCTTCGTCGGCTCGACGAATGGGCGCCTGTACGCCCTGGATCGCAAGAAAGGCGCGGTGAAGTGGGACTTTGCGACCAACGGGCCCATCACAGCGGGATGCGCGCTGGGCCGGCGCACGCTCGTGGTTGCCTCCCAGGACGGGGCTCTCTACGCCTTTCGCGAGGGCCGCTCAAAGAAGCCGCCGCGCGAGATCGCCGCTGAGGAGCAGCCGCCGCCCAAGAGAAAGCGGAGGCGTCGCCGCAAGGCCGACCAGCCGTCCTTACAGCCTCCCCAGCCCTTCACCGCCCCCAGCACGGCGCCCTCGGCGGCCTCGCAGAACCCCCCTGCCCAGGAGCAACCGCATACCAAGCGGCCATCTAAGCCTGCACCCACACGAGGCTCCGAGCAGAAGAGCCTGCTGTACCGGGTTGACGCGACGGCGCCTCCGGCTGTCCCGCCCTGTCCCAGTGTGAGGTCCCTCGAGCAGGGCAAGCCCCTCACGGGCGCTGACGTGCAGATGATCCTGCTGACCAGCTTGCCCGGCTCCGATGAGCCGCCTGTGGAGCTAGTGGATCGGCCCAGGGTAAGGTTCGCCGGCACGGTCCAGGACGACACGGCCGTGGCCGGCGTCTCCGTTGACGGCCGGGCGGCGCGTCTCTCCGGCGGGCGCTTCGAGCTGGTTCGGGAATTCGCCGATGAAGGAGCCTACCGGGTCACCTTTGTGGCGACGGACGCCGCCGGCAATACCTCGTCGGTCCAGCGCATGGTGGTCGTCAGCACACAGGAGCCCCCCATCGCCTCGGGCGCCGTCGTCTTCTCGCCGAACGCCGACGGACGCAACGATCAAGTCTCATTCACCATCGCAGTTCCCTGGAACGCAGTCGCCATTGCCAAGCGCGTGCTGGAAATCCGCGACCTCCGGGGCCGAACCATTCGCGCGTGGCAGGATACCGAGGCGGCGCCGGCCAGTTACACTTGGGACGGAACGGACTTCGCGCAGAACCGCACCCCGCCCGGCCTATACGTGGCCGTGTTCGCCGTTTGTGACCGTTACGGGCGAGTGCGTGAGATGTACCAACCTGTTCGCCTGGAACAGTAGGGGTTTCAGCCGGTCCCCAACGGCGCCACCGCCCCGACCACACATGTGGTCGGGGCGGCTGCCTCCTGGGCGACAAGCCGCCAGCGCTATTGCGGAGTTGGCGGCTCGGTCGGGGGGCCCGGTGGCGCGGGTGGTGGCTTAGGCTGCGCCTGTGGTGGAGTCTGGGGCGGGGGAGATGGTGGTGGCGGTGGCTGAGGCGCGGCCGGGGGTGTTCCCGGAGCCGGCGGCGTGGCTTGTGCTCCCGCAGGCGGTTGTGGCTGGGTCGGCGGTGCCGGCGGATGCGAGACCTGTGGCCCGGCGGGGGGCACCGGGGGCTGGCTTGGCATGGGCTGCTGAGGCATCGGCCCCGCCGGTGGTGGCACCGTCGCCGCGGTCGGCACACCGGCCACCGGCTTGTCGGCCTGCTTGGTTGCCTGGTCGAGCACCACAGGCAGCGCAATCGGCATCTGGCCGTTGTACGCCTTGACCGCGTTGATGATCTTGATGACAACCCAGCCGAGAATCACCGGCAAGATCAGGAACGACACGAGGACGCCGAAGCCGCCGGTTAAAATGCCCGCTATGAACGACAGCATTTCTAGTGCCACTACGACCACCACGAACGTGATGCTCAAGAAGATGCCGTACCAGGCGTGGATGCGGTTGTCGCGGTTGTACTTCGAATCGGTACAGAGCACGATCAAGCCGCCGATCCAGCCCAGCAGGTGCGCCAGCAGCCCCATACCCGGGTTGTATGCGACCTGGCTCACTGCACCGGGCACAGCCGCAGGCTGCGGGTACGCCTGCTGTGGTGGTGCCGCTGGTGGTGGCTGCGGAACAGCCGCCGCTGGAGGCGAGGCGGGTGTCGGCGGAACGGTGGGTGGCTGCGCGGCTGTGGGCGGAGGGACTGCCTGTGGCAGCGGCTCCGTGGGCGCAGGCGCTGTCGGTGCCGGAGCCGCAGGCTGAGCCGGCTGCGCCGCGGCAGCCGGGTTGTGCTCCGCACAGTAGGACTTCCCCTCATACAACTGACGGCATTCCTCGCAAAGCTCGGCGTGACAGATCACGCACTGAGCGACGCTCTCTCGGTCCGGATGCTTGGCGCAGGCCATGAGCTCCTCTCCCTCGTCTCGGTCGAGCGGCGTTCACCACCGGCCGTGCCGCCCGCCGGAGTCTCCCCCGTCCCGCCATGCCTTCTTCGGGTTCGCCTAGCCTTTTCCAGCGCAGCCGAGCTTGTGAACATACTCCGACACGACCTTCCGGACCTCGCTCATGCCTTCCTTGAAGATCGGCCGGAAGTCCTTGGCCTCCGGGTCCTGGTCCCAGGCGCGCTTGGTGCCCGCCAGCAGCGCCATGCTTACCCGGGTGGCGACATTGATCTTGCAGATGCCGCACGTGATCGCCTTCTGCAGCGTCTTGAGCGGCACGCCCGAAGACCCATGTTGCACCAGCGGCAGCTTTGTCTTCTTCGCGATCTCGGTGATCCGGTCAAAGTCCAGGCCCGCCCCGCGACTCTTCATCCCGTGCACCGCGCCGGCAGCCACGGCCAGGCTGTCGCACCCCGTCGCCTTCGCGAACTCGGCAGCCTGATCCGGGTCGGTGAACATCGCCTCGATCTCTTTCTTGCTGTAACCGTCCTCGATCTTCGGGATGATCCCCAGCTCGGCCTCGACGCCGATGCCCACCGCGTGCGCGATCTCGCACACCTTCTTGGTCGTCTCCACATTCTCCTCGTACGGCAGCTTGCTGCCGTCGAACATCAGCGACGTGAAACCGACCTGCAGGCACTGCACGTTCTGCTCAAAGCTCGTCCCGTGGTCCAGATGCAGCACCACCGGAATCTTAGCCTCCGCGGCGGCTGCCTTGACCATCGCTGTGGCCATCTCCAGACCGGCGTACTTGATGGCGCCCTGGCTGATCTGGAGAATCACCGGCGCCTTCAGCTCCTCGCACGCCTCGATGACCGCCTTCACGCACTCCATGTTGTTCGCATTAAACGCTCCGACAGCATACTTCCCTCGCTTTGCCTTCCTAAGTACTTCGTGGCTGGTTACCAGCGGCATGTTGTCTGCGCGGCCCGCTTGGGGCTCGCGCCCTCCTTTCATAGCGCACTGCTGCGCTTCGTTGTTCGCCCCGAGCAGGGAAAGTCCTCCTGCGGGCTATTGCTGTCCGACCGACGGCTCGTTCCAAGCTGCAATTTCCGTCATGCCTCGCAAGATTTCATAACGCTCCAGCAGGTCCTCTTCTGTCACTTGCTGCAGGCGGCGCAGGCCGAAGTCTTCACAGCAGTACGAGGACATCACGGTACCCACCACGACCGCCCGCCGCAGGTTGTCCCACGTCATCTTTCCCAGCCGCGCCAGCAGACCGGCCAGTCCGCCGGCGAAGGAGTCTCCGGCGCCCGTGGGGTCGCGCACGTCCAGCAGGGGGAAGGCCGGGGCCGCGAAGAACTCCTCCCGCGATGCCAGCAAGGCGCCATGCTCGCCCCTCTTGATCACCACGTACCGCGGCCCCAGCTCCAACACCGCCCGAGCGGCGCGCGGCAGCATGTTCGCGCCCGTCAGCATGCGAACCTCCGCATCGTTCAACAGCGCCAGGTCCACGCGCTTGAGCACCTCCAGCAACGCCGCCTGCTCCGATTCGATCCACAGGTTCATCGTGTCCGCCAGAGCGAACCGGGCCGCGGCACACTGCTCGAGCACGTTCAGTTGAAGCTGGGGATGGATGTTGGCCAGGAACACAACCTCGGTTTGGCGATAGTCCCCCGGCAGCGTAGGCTGGAAGTCTGCGAACACATTGAGCTGCGTGTCGAGCGTCTTGGCCTGACCCATGTCGCCCGAGTAGGCGCCGACCCAGCGGAAGCTGCGGCCCTCGGCCCTGCGCTCCACGCCGCTCAGGTCAATCCCGCGAGAGGCCAGCAAGTCCAGGTGTTCCTGGGGGAAGTCCCCGCCGACCACGCCCACCAGGCGAACCGGAGCCATCAGGCTTGCCGCACACGAGGCATAGGTTCCCGCTCCGCCCAGCTCTTCCTCCACGCGCCCGTACGGCGTTTGTACCGTATCCAGAGCGATCGAGCCCACGATGAGAACGCGTCCCACGGAACGCCCCCTAAGCCTTGGGAGGAACCCAGTGCCCCCGCAGTAGTTGCGCGAAGGTCATGCGTGCCAACCGCGGGAGTGCCGCCAATCTGGGCAAGCGGCGCGGGTCCTTCACCGTGCGGTAGAGCCACTCCAGTCCCGCCCGCTGCATCCACACCGGCGCCCGCTTCACGCGACCGGAGATCACGTCGAAACTGCCGCCCACGCCGATGCACACCGGGACCTGCAGCTCCTCCATGTGCTGCTTGATCCATTTCTCCTGTTTGGGGATCCCGAAGGCTACAAACAGCACATCCGGCGCGGCCTCGCGAATCGCCTGCAGAATCCGCGGTTCTTCCTCCGGCGCAAAATAGCCGTGTTCACACCCGACCACCTGCAGGCCGGGGCAGCGTTCCCTCAGCCGTTCGGCTGCTTGCTCGGCGACTCCGGGCGCCGCGCCCAGTAGATACACACTGTGGCCGCGCCGGGCCGCACGTTCGCAAATGAGCCCCACCATATCGCAGCCCGACACCCGCTCCCCCAGCGGCACTCCCAGCAGACGCGCGGCCGCAACGACGCCGGCCCCGTCGGCGGTCAACAGGTCCGCCTCGGTCATGATCTGTCTCAGCTCGAGATCGTCCTGCGCGCGCACCAGCGCCGAGGCGTCGCTGGTGATCACGTGGTGCGGTGTTTGCTGGTCAATGAAGCGTTCGATCTCGTCCAGCGCCTGCTCCATGGTGACACGACTGATGGGAATCTCGAACATCTCCACCTTATCGGCGCCCTCGGGTTGCTCCTGGCGGCGGGGCAGCAGCCGCGCCGCACAGTAGCCCAGCAGCGCCCCGATCGGCAGCGCCACCACAAGCAGCAGCAGCTTCAGCAGAAACGAGACCTCCACGAGGATGACCAGGCCGACGCCGAGCGCGCCCAGGAACGCCGCACCGAACAGGTATAGGCCGAAGACCTGACGGTCGCTGTACCCCTCCTCCAGCAGTGCTTCGTGCAGGCGGCGGCGACGGGTCGTGATGCCCAGCACGGCACCTTCTCCGGCACGCAGCCGCCACGCATAGGAGGCATCGAGCAAGGGTACGCCGATCACCAGCATCGGCAGCACGGCCACGAGGAACGCGGTGTTCTTAAGCGCGCCGATAATGGACACTGCGCCGAGCAGGAACCCGAGCGCCATTCCACCCGCGCGACCCGGCGAGGCAGGCGCGGCGCGATGGTCTACAGCCGCATGGCCTAGGGCAGTACCGGCGATGCCGACGGCGAGCAGCAACGCCCCCGGCCCGGTGATCTCCGGCTGCAACAGGCACACGACCGCCAACGTCGCTGCCGCCAGGCCGCCCACCACAAAGGTCGCGCCACGCACCAGACCGCTAATGCTGAAGGCTAGCCCACAGAGCGTCACCCACAGGATCGTGATCAGCGCCGAGGGCATCGGGCCCAGCGCTGCCAGGGAGGCCACGAACGGCACCTTGAGGTGCGTGATCTCCACGCCGCTGGCCCACAGCCACCAGGCGCAGGCCGCCAGACCTGCACCACGCACGTACCACCGCACCGGCCAGCGGTCGGCGACGGCTCCAATCGCCAGCACCGCGACCAGAGCGGGCAACAGCCCCCACGGCGCCCGCCCGGCCCGCGGCCACAAACAGAGCACGCCCACGATCACCAGCAGCGAAAAGCCGCTCCAATCGCCGGCTCGGCCGGGACCTCCCCCCCGCGCTCGACATCGGATCATCGCCGACAACCACGCAAAGGTCGCTCCGGTCGCCAGCCCAATCAGCAGCGGCGTCACCGTCTGCACGGTTCAGTGCTCCTGGTCTACGTGCCGACCTTCCAAGAGTTGAGATACTCCTCTTGCTCGGGCGTCAGGCGATCAATCTGGATCCCCATTGCCGCCAGCTTCAGTCGGGCCACTTCCTCATCAATTTCCCGGGGAACGCTGTGCACGCGCTTCTCGAGATGCTGCCCCTCCCGTGCGATGTACGCGGCAACCAGCGACTGATTGGCAAAGCTCATGTCCATGACACTGGCCGGGTGCCCCTCCCCCGAGGCAAGGTTCACCAGTCGGCCCTCTCCTAGCAGATAGAGCCGCCGCCCGTCCGCCAGCCGGTACTCCCGCACGTTCTGCCGGATCTCTCGTTGCTCCGTGCTGAGCCCCGCCAGATCAACCAGGTTGATCTCCACGTCGAAGTGCCCGGAATTGGCCAGAATCGCGCCATCCTTCATCTGCTCAAAGTGCTCCTTCCGGAGCACGCTCCGGTCTCCCGTGACCGTCACGAACACCTCGCCAACCCGACAGGCTTCGGCCATCGGCATGACCTGAAATCCGTCCAGGACCGCCTGCAAGGCGCGCAGCGGGTTCACCTCGGTAACGATCACGTGGGCCCCCATGCCCCGCGCGCGCTCCGACAGACCTCGGCCGCACCAGCCGTAACCGGAGACCACGAATCTCTTGCCCGCCAGGAGAATGTTCGTAGCCCGCAGGATCCCGTCAATCGTGCTCTGACCGGTGCCGTAGCGATTGTCGAAAAAATGCTTCGTATCCGCGTCATTGACCGCCACCAGCGGGTACTTCAGCGCCCCGTCCTTGGCCATGCTGCGCAGCCGAATGACGCCGGTTGTCGTCTCCTCCGTGCCACCCAGTACGTTCGTGAGCAGCTCCTGGCGTTCGGAGTGCAGCGTGGAGACCAGATCGGCGCCGTCGTCAATGGTGATCGTCGGCTTGGTGTCCAGCACGCTGTGAATATGCCGGTAGTAGACATTGCGGTCCTCGCCGTGCACCGCGAAAGTCGCCACGCCCAGTTCGGTCGCCAGTGCGGCGGCAACATCGTCCTGCGTGCTCAGCGGATTGCTCGCACAAAGGGCCAGCTCCGCCCCGCCGGCGATTAGCACTCGAGCCAGATTCGCCGTCTCGGTGGTGATGTGCAAGCACGCGCCGACACGCTGCCCCCGCAGCGGCTGGTCCGCCGCGAAGCGCTCCCGCAGGATCCTCAAGACCGGCATGTGCTGCTCCGCCCACTCAATCCGCAACAGACCCTGCGCTGCCAGCGCCGTATCGGCGACATCGTAGTTCATTTGCGTCTCCTTGCTGACTCACTTTGGGGGCAACGAAGCCTTAGTACCGGTAGAAGCTGCCGATTGGCGGGCGCCGGTCGGCCTGTCCTCCGCCTGCGCGACGGGGCGCTCCGGCGGCCGGCCCTGCTGCTCATCGGGCTCGGCCTCGGTCTGACCCTTGTCCGCCGAAGGCCAGTAATTGAGCAGCGCCCCGCAGGCCGTCTCGAAGGCGAGCCGCACGTCCAGCCACAGGCTGTAGTTGTCTATGTACTCCAGGTCATAGGCCAGCTTCTTGTGCGCGCAGTGAACGTCGGCCACATTCCGCACTTGCGCCATTCCCGACAGGCCCGGCTTGGCAACCAAACGCCGCTCGTATCCGGGCACCTCGGCCTTGAACTGCTCCACGAAGAACGGCCGCTCCGGACGCGGTCCGATCAAGCTCATCTCGCCGCGCAGCACGTTCCAGAGCTGGGGAAGTTCATCAATGTAGAACCGCCGGAGCCAGCGCCCCAGGGGCGTCACGCGGGTGTCGCCATCCATCGAGAACACGGGCCCGCTGTCCCTCTCCGCGTCCGGAACCATCGTGCGCACCTTGTACACGGTGAAAACCTGGCCCCCCTGGCCCACGCGGTCCTGGGTGTAGATGGCGGGCGCACCTCGATCCAGCAACTTGGTTAGCACCAGTGCAATCACCAGCGCCGGGAGCGTCAGCACGCCCAGCACCAGGGCTCCCACGAGATCCGCGGCTCGTTTCACGACGGCTTGCCATCCGGTCATGGGCGTGCTCTCGTCCGCTTCTCCTTCTCCGTCGGCGCCTTCTGCTGCAGGCACTCCTGGTACAGTTCCCGCAGCTTGCCGGCGACCCAGTCGGGACAAAACCGCGGCCGCACGCTGTCGTAACCTGCCGCTCCCATTCGTTGAGCCAACGCCGGATCGCGGAGCAGCGCCAGCGCTCGCTCGGCGAGTGCTGAAGCGTCGCCGAAGGGCACAACGTATCCGCTCACACCGTCGGCCACGCACTCGCTAACCCCGCCCACATCCGTGGCCACCACCGGCTTGCGCAAGGCCATAGCCTCGGGCAGCACCAGCGGACTGCCCTCGCTCCGCGACGCCAGCACAAAGACATCCATCGCCGCCATCAGCTCCGGCACGTCGTGACGCAGCCCCAGGAGACGCAACCGCGGCGGCGAGCCGAGCTCCTCGATGCGCCGCCGCACTTCCGGCATTAGCGGGCCGTCGCCGATCATCAGGACGACCACCCTCGGATCGGCGGCCAGAATCCGCTCGCTCACCGCGATGAAGTGCAGCGGTGCCTTGGCCAGCGCCATGCGGGTGACCGTGCCCACCACGGGCACATCCGCCTCAATCCCCAGCTCAGCCCGTTTCGCCGCTCGAGCCTGCGCCGCCTGCTCGACGCGGTCCACATCGAAGGGCGGCGGCAGCACCTCATGCCGGTCCGGCCGGCCGATGCTCAGCTTTTCAGCCGTCCGGCGGTCTCGCTCGCTGACCATGATCAGGCGCGCGCAGTATGGAGCCGACAGCCGCTCCAGCCAGGTGAACATCGGCTTCTTCCACCACGAATCAACCTGATCAAAGGACCAGCCGTGAACCGTATGAAAGATCGCTCGCGTCCCGGCTCGATGCGCCGCGCGACGCCCCAGAACACCGGCCTTGGCCGTGTGGGTGTGCACCACGTCATATCCGCCGGAGCTGACCAGCTCCCGCAGCGCACTGTAAGCGCGCCAGTCGTGCCATGGGCTGGGCTCGCGTCGCAGGTCGGGAACGAATCTGAGCGGCACACCTCGCGCCTCGGCTTCTCCGGCGAGGTCCCCCTCGATCTCCGGCGATGGCCCGGCGGCGATCTCGACGTCCCAATCCAGCGCGCGCAGGGCCTCCGTCGTCAGCAGCACCGCCCGCGAGGCACCGCCCACGCTCAGCCTCGTTATGATGTGTAGCGCCTTGCCTTCGCCCATCATCCCCGGGCCGCCGGCCACCGTCAGACGGCCACACTGCCTCCCTTGCTGCGAGCGCCCTCCTGCGATCCGCGCACGCCCGGCAGCTCGTCCACGCGCCCAAAGCGGCCGCAGTCCAACAGCTCGCGCAGCTTCCGCTCTGTATCTGCCAGCCCGTGGTAGTGCCGCCAGCGCGCCCAGAGCCCGCAGGGCAGCCGGGGCTGATCCGGGTCCAGCTCCCACAACCGCACTGCCGCGACCACCGGCACGCCTCGCCCGTTCAGACGCCGAACGGCGCGCTTGATCCAGGCTGACGGCAGCAACCGCAAACTGGGCCCCGCGGCGTCCAGTCCAGGCCTTCGCCAGGCTGCCGGCGGAAACTCGACCAGGCCCCGCGGCAGCACAAACGCGGCCCCCTCGGCCCCCGAAGCGGCGCCCTGTTGCCCCTGCGCCGTCACCAGGCTCGAGTCGTACTCGAAGCCCTCCTCCGCCAGAATCTGGAAGGCCCAGTGGCGTGCGTCCGGGATCGAGTAATGTGGCGCCCGAAAGCCACGCAAACATGATCCCGTCGCCGCCGCGATAGCCTCCCCTGCCAGCCGCACCTCGGTCCTGAATTGCTCCGGCGTCTGCTCCGTGACTGCCGTGTGCCAGTATCCGTGGCAGGCAATCTCGTGACCGTCTGCGGCCAGTCTCTTGACCACCAACGGATACCGATCTGCCAGCCAGCCCGTCACAAAGAAGGTTGCCCGGGCCCGGTGCTCATCCAGCAGCTCCAGCAGCCGGTTGACGTTGCCGACAACGCGGCTGGGCAGACGGTCCCACTCTTCCCGCGGCACCCCCAGTGCCGCTGAATGGTAGTAGTCTTCCAGGTCCACAGTCAGAGCGTTGCGCACAAGACCCGCGGCGCTATCGCTCTCTGACGGCACTGTGGTAGACCTCCAACGTCCCGCGAGCGGTATTTCGCCAGGGGAAATCGCCAACCCTCCTCCGTCCGCGTCGCTGCAATTCCTTGCGATAGCTCTCGTCGCTCAGAACGCGGTACAAACCCCGCTCGATATCTGCCTCATCCCAGGGATCAACCAGCTCGGCCGCTTGATCGGCCACCTCGGCCATCGCGCCGGTGCCGCTCGTCACCACGGGCAAACCGGCCGCCATTGCTTCCAGGATCGGCAGCCCGAATCCCTCCGACAACGAGCAGTACACCAACGCCTCGGCGGCGCCATACAGGCCGACCGTCTGCTCATTCGACACGGGGCCGACCACTCGCACCGCTTCGGCGCCGGCCGCCGCTCCGGCAATCTCAGCCGGCTGCGGGTACCTGTCGTACATCAGCCCCGCCAACACGAGCTTGTGCGGCAGTCTCTCGCCACGCCGCAGCCGCACAAAGGCTCGAATCACGCGCGCCAGGTTCTTGTGCGGCCTGTTGTTGCCCAGGTACAGCACGAACGGCTCGGCGCCCAGGTCCAACTCCCGCCGTATCTCGTCACGTGACTCGTCCGGCTGGAAGTCCTGCGGCTCGATCCCCAAGGGCACGGCGTGCAACTGCCGCTCCCGCCGCGGAAAAAGCTCCACCAGGTCCCGCCGCGCCGATTCTGACGAGCTGATGACTTGCCCCCCACGCCGCAGTAGCCGGCCCACCAGCGACCTGAACCACGCCCGCTTCACACTGTCGAACCGCGCGAAGTATCCCGCCCATGCCAGCGGGTTCGCGTCGTGCACGGTCGCAATCATCCCGCACGCGCCGCTGAAAGGCACATCCGAGCCGCAGTAGTGATACAGATCAGCGCGCTGTTTGGCCAGCTCTCGCCCCACACGCCAGTGCTGCGACAGCCCTGCAAACGGGATCCCGGGTGCGTACAGCTCCGCCCGACCGCGCACCGCTGGGACCAACGGAGACGCGCCGGCATCCTCCCCGGATACCCAGATCACGTATTCGTTGCTCTGATCCAGATCGAGGATGGCGGGAACCAGGTGCAGCACGTATCGCCCGGCCCCATCGAGGGGTGCGCCCCGCCGGGCCGCTAGGCACCGACCGTCAATGACGACCCGCACGACGCTCCTCTGCTCTCCGCCCGACAGTACAACCGGCGGCCGCTTCGTCTGGGCCGCCCGTGCTTGCCTACTATAATTCCTCTGTTCGCCCGTTGTCAACGTCGCCCCGTGCCTCGCAGCCGCCACAGTCTCCCATTAGTGACTGAGCGCATACACGACGATGTTCACGCCCATCTTTAGCGCTGCTTCCCGGGTCTCCGGCGGATCGTGATGCACTTCGGGGCTCTCCCAACCGTCCGACAGGTCCGTATTGTAGCTGTAAAACAGCACCACGCGTCCCTGATACAGAATGCCGTAGCCGTGCGGTGGGCCGCCGTGGTGCTCGTGGATCTTGGGCAACCCGTGCGGGAAGTCATAGAAGCAGTGGTAGATCTCGTGGCTGTAGGGCAACTCAACCAGTTCCCGGTCGGGGAACAGATGCTTCACCTCGCGCCGGAAGTACTCATCCAAACCGTAGTTATCGTCCACGTGCAGGAAGCCCCCGTGCAGCAGATAGTCGCGCAGCCGCGCCGCCTCTTCCGGCGTGAAGCGAATGTTCCCGTGACCGGTCACGTTCAGAATCGGGTACTTGTACAGGTCCGGACTCAGTGGCGTAACCACCTCGTCTTTGGGCACCACGCGGATGGTTGTCCGCTCAGCTACCGCCTCCAGCAAGTTGGGCAGCGATGACGGATTGGCGTACCAATCCCCTCCGCCGCCGTACTTGAGCTTGCCAATCCGGAGCGGCTCCGCCCGAATCAGTGCCAGGCTAGCCAGCAAGATTGCCGCGCAGAACACTACTCGCCGCGCCATCGCCGTCTCAGCCCCCAATCCAACGCTGCCAGCACAATGATCGCCCAGAGCACCGGGATCGCCCTCAGGGGCTCGACCCGCAGGCGCACCTTCTCAGTCACAGGGCCCAGCGGAAGCGCCGCCACGAGCTTGTCGGCCTCTCCGACCCGGAAGAACCGGCCTCCGGTTTCCTCCGCGATCCGCCGCAGTGCGTCCAAGTCCGCCCGCGGGTCGTCAAGCTCCACCGACCGATCCTCGACCGCCAGCGCCCTTTGGTCCTGCCCCAGGGCTCGCCCGCCGCGACGCGCTACGGCTCGCACCTTGTGCACCCCCGGCCGTCTGGGTGCCCACGAGCCCTCGTACCGCCCGGCTTCGCCCACCACCGGCGACAGTCGGACTGACGCCTCCTGGCCCTCGGCGTCGGCGACCAGCAGCTCCACCTCGGCGTCGGCCACCGGATCGAACCCTTCATCCCACACGCGCACCACCGCACGCACCGGCGTCTCAACGCTGCACACTTCGCGGCTCAGCACCAGGGCTACCGGACGATCGTTCGTCCGGCGTGTCAGCCAGTCCACCAGGCTACTCCAAAACCGCGTGTACGCTCGTCTGCTCTCTTGCGTGGCCTGATCCGAGAACTGCCAGCGGAACGTGCCGCCCGCGAGCAGCACGCCGACCCGGCCCGCCCCTGCTCGCTGAACCACGAGTGCCGGCGCTTCTTGCCCTGTCGCACGGTGGGCGATGAGCACAGTGGCGGCACCCGGCTTCGGCTTTCCGGCCGCGGCCAGACCCGCCAAGAATGGGAGGTCCTCAGCGTGCTCCAGGGCCGCCCTCAGAGCCGCGGCTAGCGGGTGATCCCTGGCCGCAGCCGCTCCAGACAGGCGAACGAAGACCTCGCTGAAGCCCGCGCTCCCGCGCTCGACCGGCAGCAGGCTCCCGAGGGGCGTGTCGCCCGATGACCGAGCCCAGCAGCGCGGCCCGGCGAGAAGCAGCAAGCCCCCGCCCCTTTCCGTGGCCAGATCGGCCAGGGCCCGAAGCCGTGGCGCGCCCCATGCTTGCGCCTCCACGTCGCCGATGATTACCGCGTCGTACTTTTTCAGCTCCGCGGCTGTCGGGAGATCGGCTCTCTTCAGCGGTGCCTCTCGCCACCACAAGCCGGGCGCCTTGCGCAGCCGCAGGTCGGTCTTCACCTTATCCATCCCCAACAGCGTACGGTGCAAGAAAGCATATTCTTGCGAGGGCTCGCCCGCCGCGTAGAGCAGCTTCGCCTCCTTCGGCTTCGCGAGCACGAAGGTGCTATGTTGATTGTTATCCCGCGTGATTTCCCCGCTGATTGGCAGCACCTCCGCGGTCAGGCGCATAGGTCCCGGCCGCTCGGCGCGAAAACTCAGTGTAAGATTATTCAGCCCCGCAGCGCCCAGCTTCACCCGCCGACGCGCCGTCTCACGGTCATTGACCTTGAGCGTCACAGTCGCGTTCTTTCCGTCGAGGCCGGAGCTGCGCAGTTTGACTAGCGCCTGCGCCGGCGCGTCCACGGAAACGACCGGCGGGGCGAGCAGTGCCGCCAATCGCACATCCGCCGGCGGCTCGGTACTGCCCACTGCCACGCAGAACACGGGTGCGCCGGCCCCTATGTCCCCCGACTGGACTGCCGTATCGCCGCCGACCGTGTCGCGACCGTCAGAGACCAGCACGATGGCCTCGGGCCCCCGACTTGCGCTGCCTCCACCTACAGCCGCAAGACCGCCTCGGATGTCCGTCTGGCGACCCTCCGCCTCCGGTTTGATCTCGCCCTCCAGGCGCCGCACGGTCGCGTCAAAGGCATAGACGACCGTCTCGGCCCGTCGGTGCAGCCGCTGCCGCAGCGCGTTCATCGCGCGCGCCGCCGCTTCCGCGCGTGAGCCGCCCTCTTCGTCTTTGACGCTCATGCTTTCCGACGTGTCCGCCAATATCGCGACCACCGGCGGCCGGGACCGCACCTTCTCCGCCATGCGCGAGGGTCCCATCAGCACGGCCATGAGGCACGTGAACAGTAGCGCCCGCACCGCCAGCAGACCCCAGCGTTCCACGGCGCGCGCGTCGGCGAGCCGCCGATATGTGATCACCAGCGACGCCAGTGCAGCCAACGAGAGAACGCCCAGCGCGATCAGCAAAGGTTAACCTCGACCGGGGCGTCAAGCTGCCGAAACGGGGTGGAAGTATATGCTTGTGGTGGAGAACTGGCAAGAGGCGGGCCGGCATCGAGGCGTGCGTTTGCTTGGAGCGGGGGAGTTGCGCGGATCAAGAGCGCCGTCGGGAGGCAGTGAGCTACGCCGCAGGCCGGTCCTGGCTGGGGGTTCTCAGCACCTCCTCGACGGCGGCCAAGAGCTCCTCGATCCGCACCGGCTTGGCGAGCACTCGCGCCACGTTTGGGGGGACCAGGCTGGTCGTCACGCTGTCTGAGCTCCAGCCGGTCAGAATCAGCACCGGCATCTCGGGGGCGTGAGAGAAGGCCCTCTGCGCGACCTCCCATCCCGACATGCCCGGCATCCCCAGATCCGTCAGCAGCGCGTCCAATCCCCCCCTAGCAAGGCGCTCCGCGGCGCTTCTGCCATCCGACAGCACCTCGACCTGATGCCCCGCGCTTTCCAGTGCCTCGGCCAACACTTCAGCCACCGCGCGGTCATCCTCGACCAACAGTAGCCGCCCCACGACCTGGCGTGCCACCTGGTTCGGCTCGGGAATGACAGCGTTTCGGTCCGCTGCGGGGAGATGGATGAGCACCCTCGTTCCGCGTCCCGGTGCCGTCTCGAGGTCAATCGTGCCGCCGTGCGCTTGGACAATGCTGCGCACCACGCTCAGGCCCAGCCCCGTGCCGCGAGTGCCCTTAGTGGAGTAGAACGCTCGGAAGGCGTTCTCGCGTGCCTCGGCCGACATCCCGATGCCATCGTCGGCAACACACAGTAGTATTCGCTCTTCTTCGAGATGCGCGGACAGTGTTATCCTGCCCCCCTCCGGCAGAGCCTCCACGGCATTGAACACCAGATTGACCAGTGCTTCACGCAGCTCGCGCGCCCGCCCCAGCACTGGCGGCACGCCGTTCGCTTTCTGGCTGAGCGTTATGCTGATGCCGTTCCGCTCGGCCTCATGCTTCCAGCGCGGCCGGGTGAGCTCAGCCACGCTGTGGAACAACTCGGCGACGTCCACCGCTGCGACATCATCGGCGAAGTCCTGAGTTGCGAACTCCTGAACGCGGCGAGCGACCGCGGCCGCATCCTCCGCCGTTTGGGCAATCAGCTCGGCACGGTTCTTGGCCGGCCCGGCGGGCAACTCGTCCGCCAGCAGCTCGGCCGTGCCCATGATGGCCGCCAACAGGTTGTTGAAGTCGTGCGCCACGCTCCCCGCCATCTGGCCTAGGGCGCTCAGTCTTTCCACCCGGCGGAGGTCCGGCTCGTCGCCGGACGCAAGCCGAGAGGCACTGAAGCCCTCGTTCGCGTACCAGGCTGCGACGGCCGGGTCGCGGGGCGTCTCCCCCTTGCCTGGCGGTCGAGTCCCAAGGTCTCCCATCCCACCTGTGTTATCGGTCCCTTGCGTCCTGGAGTTGACCGGCTTGCCCCGCGGGCCGGCCGGGAGGAACACGCCTCACAGGCCGGGAATAACATTCGAGCATCAGTCAGATCTCAGGAGGCTTCCCCCGATGCTCTCTTTTCTCTACCGACTTCCCCCGCGCTTGATCTTCGGCCGCGGCCGTCTGGCGGAACTGGGCGAGCATACGGCGCCCCTGGGCCGCCGAGCGCTGCTCGTCACAGGCCGGCAAGCCGCCAGAGCCGCGGGCTTCACGGACCGGGCCATCGCTTCCTTGCAGGCTGCGGGCGTCGAAACCGTGTTGTTTGAGAAGGCGCTGCCCAACCCGACGGTGGCCAATGCCGAAGCTGGAGCCAAACTTGCCCGCGCCGAGCAGTGCGACGTTGTCGTAGGCCTTGGCGGCGGCAGTGCGATGGACTGCGCCAAGGCAATTGCGGTGGGGGCCACGCATGACGAGCCATTGTGGGACTTCATTATTGCCCCGCCCGGCCAGGAAAAGACCCCGGCCACGGCGGCGACGCTGCCAATCGTTTGCGTCCCGACGACGGCCGGGACGGCTTCGGAGTTAACGCCTTTCGCTGTCTTGACCAACGCCGAGACGAAAGACAAGGCGGCTCTATTCAGCGACTACATCTTCGCCCGTGTGGCGCTCAGCGACCCGGAGCTCACCTACTCCGTTCCGCCTGATGTCACCGCCAACACGGGCCTGGATGTCTTCGCCCATGCCGTCGAGTCGTACATCTCCACCGTCGCACACCCGATCACTGAGGCCTGCACGCAGGAAGCCATCAGGCTGGTGGCCCTGCACCTGCGCCGCGCCGTGGCCGACGGCTCCGAGAAGGAAGCTCGAGAGCAGATGCTGATCGCCAACACGTTGGCCGGCTTCGGCTTGTCCAATACGGGCGCCAACATCATGCACGCTCTGGAGCACCCGCTCAGCGCGCACGACGACTCTATTGCCCACGGCGGCGGCCTGTCGGCCCTGATGCGGGCCTATTTTCCCTTCGTCGCTGAAGCGGCGCCGCAGAAGGTTCGCCGCGTCGCGGAGTTGCTCGGCGAGGACGTGACCGGCCTGTCCGAGGCCGATGCCTGCTCCCGTGCCCACGAGGCCCTCCGGAAGCTAATCGCTGATGTCGGCGCGCCGGCACGCTTGCGCGACCTCGGCGTAGACCGTGCGATGTTCCCAACTTACGCCGAAGACGCTCTGCGCTACATGGCGGGCGCGCTGGGCAAATGCCCGCGCCCGGCGGATCGGGAGGACTTGATCCGCTATCTCGAAGCGGCCTATTGACGCCGCACCGAGGGGCCCTCATGACCTCCCGCGAGCGTCTCACCGCGGCCTTCCGGCTGGAGCCCACGGACCGGATCCCCATACACGTTCGCGGTGTCCCGGCCTGGGACGAGGACTGGCTGCGCGCCAAAGGGCCCAGCTTCGAGCCCTTGTTCGAGGCCGTACGCCAATACTGCGACTGGTGTGCCGGTTGGGGCGCGCCGCGCGGGATCTTCTTCTCCGCCACGGATCAGATCTCGCGTCGGATGGAGCGCAAGCCCAGCAATCGGCCCGACTACGTAATCCACGAGACGATCATTGAGACCCCCCAAGGGCCGATCTTCGAGCAGCGCCACGTCTCAACCAAGGGCTTGCCGAGCTTGGAGACCAAGTACTACCTCGAGACTGACGAGGACTTGGAGCGCTTCCTCTCAATCCCGTACGTGCCTCCGGAGCCCGATGTGGCCCCCTTCTTCGCGTTCCGCGACCGGATTGGCGACCGTGGCATCGTGCTGGTCTCGGCCGGGATGGACCCGCTCGGCGAAGTCTACTGCCTGCTCGGCACCGAGAACCTGGCTCTCTGGAGCGTCAATCGGCGCAGCGACATCTTCATGCTGCTCGATCTCATGTACGAGCGGCAAGCCGCTCTGTTCCGGTACCTGCTGGAGCAGGGCGTCGGGCCCTTCTTTGCCTGGGTCGGGCCGGAACTGGCCACGCCGCCCCTGCAGTCCCCGCAGGACTTCTACGAGTTCGTCGTCGAGTACGACAAGAAGCTCATTGAGATCATCCACAGCTACGGCGGGCTGGTGCACGTGCACTGCCACGGGTTCCTCGACGACGTCCTCGAGGGCTTCGCCGAGATGGGTGCCAACTGTCTTCACCCCATTGAGGCGCCGCCCTGGGGTGATGTGTCCCTGGCCGAGGCCAAGCGCCGGATCGGCGACCGCGTGTGCCTGGAGGGCAACATCCAGCTTGGCGACCTGTTCGACCGATCCACTGCGGAGGTCGAGCAGATCGTGCGCGAGGCCATTGCCGAGGGAAAGCCGGGCGGCGGCTTCATTCTGTGCCCCACCGCCTCCCCCTATATCCCGGAGCTACCCGAGCGCGTGCGAGACAACTACCTGGTCATGATCCGCCTGGGGCTCGAACTAGGGCGGTATTGACCGACACGGGAGGTAGCGATGCCGATTAGCAGCATGTACCAAGGCGAGCTGGAGGAGCTAGCCAACGTGCGGGGCGGAGAAGGCGTGATCGGGCGGCGCACTGTGTTCCAGGGCGACGAGCTGGAGACGCCCACGACCGGCGTGGCCTATATGGTGATCCCTCCCGGAGCCTCCATTGGGCAGCACGAGCACGCTGCTGAGCAGGACTTCTATGCCATTCTCGAGGGGCAGGGCGTGGCGCTTGTGGACGGCGTAGAGCACGAAGTGCAGCGTGGCGACATCCTGGTCAACTCGCTGGGCGGCGATCACGCGCTCCAGAACACGGGTCAGTCAGACCTGCTCGTACTCGCGTGGTGCGTCTCGTGTCCCCCGGCCTCAGGGTGATACAAATGCTTGCCTCGGGCGTCTAACCACGTAATGCGGTATACCTTGCCATTATTGTCCGTTTGCTTGTGCCTGACCGCGGGATTGCCCGCGGCCGAGCTTCAGCACGTCATAATTGACGATTTCCAGACCAACGAGCACCAGTGGGAGGCAATTGGCGACGGTGTCGTCGTAACCTCGGCCGAGGGCGGGCGCTTGGTCGCGCAGCTCTTGCCCGGAGACGAGGCCCGGCGGCTGGCTCCGCTCAGTCCCGAACCCTTGGAGCCGTTCGCGCGTCTGTGCGTCAAGGCCTTCGTGTCCGGCGAGGCACTGGGGACCCGCATCCGAGTGGGCGCCCTGGGCTCGGGACTACGGCGGGTACGCCCCACGTGGTATTTCTCCCATGACATCCCTCTGGCTCGCGGCGGATCCAACACGATCACGCTGCGTCCGACCGAACTGGTGAATGCTGAGACCCGCCGGTTGATCACCGGTCAGAGCGTGACCCAGTTCGCCCTCTACCTGATGCCTCCCGCAGACTGCCACCTGATTATTGAGGAGCTGTCCGCCGACGTGTACACGGAGCCGCTCGCACTGGAACGCGCCGGTCCGCGAGCGCTGGGGGCGCTGGTGGCCGCGCGGCCGGCTCCCGATGAGGACCTGCCCGGTCGTCTGGCTCGCGCCCGCGCCTACTCCTGGACCGAGCTTACCGCCTCCACGATCACCGAGTACCTCGGGGTGCTGCGGGCCGGCGACGCGGAGTTCTCTCCTCTGGCCGGCTACGAGTTGCTGCAGTTCCTGAGCGAAGAGCATCTCCTGCGCTCGGACCAGGCTGCCACCGTCTGGTCCGAGCTCTCCGGCCGCTATCCTGATGCTCCGTGCACGGCCGCGGCCGCCTTTCGGTTCGGTAGCCGTTTGGCCGAGCAGGGCCTCGCCGACGCCGCCCGCCTGATGGCCGAGCACCTCGTCGCGCACGCGCCCGACCCGGTCTGGGAAGGCCGGGGACGGGCCATCCTCGCCGACCTGCACGCGGGCGCCAACGAGATCGCGGCCGCCCTGCAGGCGCGCCGCCGGGCGGCCTTGCTCAGCCCGGCTCTCCGACGCTCCAGCCCGGAATGGCTGCTCGCCTTGGCGCAGCGGCTCACGTCCTCGGGCCGCGTCGAGCGTGTGGCGGAGGCCGAGCAGGTCTATAGCGAGCTGGCAGAGCAGTTCCCCTCGGAACGAGAGCGTGCTGCCAAGGGCTTGCTGGTCGCCGGCGAGGCCTACCTCAAGCTGGAAGCCTGGGAGAGAGCTCGGCTCCTGTTCCGCCGGCTGCAGCAGGACTGTGGCACCTTCACCTCAATCGCAGCCGGTGCTCAAGCACGCCTCGCCAAGAGCTACTGGCTCGAGGGACGGTCCGATCAAGCGGTGGCAGCCTATGCCGAAGTCCTGCGCCTCTACCCACGAGAGACCTGGTGGGTGGTGGAGGCGCTCTATGAGGCCGGTGTCTGTCTCCAGGAAAGCGGCGACCTGAAAGGCGCTATCGGCTGGTTCCGACGACTGGTTGACAACTACCCCGACCGCTCCAAGGCACGCCTGGCACGCCTCGGTCTCGCGCGCTGCTATCACCGCCTGGGGGGCCGCCGCAATGCCCGGCTGGCGATTCGCGAGCTCGACGAACTCTTGCAGCGCTGGCCCGAGTCCGAGGAAGCGGCCGAGGCCCGACGCCTCAAGCAGCAGCTCGCCTCCGGCAGCGCGCCACGGTAGGGCGTCCAACTTCGTCAACACTACTTTCTCGGTGGAGGAGGAGGTCCGCGGCCCTGTGGGGAATAACTCTGCGCCCGCGCGTGAGTGTGTCGCAAGCATGGTGCGGTGCCCAATGGCTGCAACTCACAACGGTTGTGCGCCCAGGGCTCTGGCACAGGGTGAAACTGCGTGGCCGTCCTTGTTCTGAGGAGCTGAAACCTGTGGACGAACGTTCCAAACGGCGACTCAAGCTCATTGGCGCACTCGTGGTAATTGCCGCCATTGCGCTCGGGGCCTGGTGGCATAAGGGGGAGACGGAACGCCTGGTCAAGGCCATCGGCTACGGCACCCCCGCACAACAGCGCGCCGCCATGAAGCGGCTCATCGAGAAGAAGAAGGCTGCCGAAGCACTGGCGAACCGACAGCGTTGGGTCCAGGAAAACGCGGTCCTGGCCGCCGCCGAGCTGGGCAGCGACGAGGCCATCTTTCAGATGCTGGCCTTCCGTGGCAAGCTCGACCCTCCTCCTCAGGCCCGCCTGGACGCCGCGACCAAGGTATATGGCGAAGCCATGCTGCCGATCTTGGTCGCCGCCGTCCAGGACAAGGACGGCGGTACGCGCAGCGCCACGCGAAACAACTTCAAGGCTATCGGCGAGCCGGCCATCCCCGCTCTGCTCCACGCCAAGACTGAGATGCCCCCGCGTCCGGAAGATGGCCGCTACACGCTGGCCGGCGCCTGGGACGACTATGTGCGCACGGAAGTCGCCGTTTCGATGTCCCTGATCGGAGAGCCCGCCGCCGGTCCGCTCATGGACATCCTCAAGCTTGAGGAGCGCCCGATCCGCACCAAGCCGGCTCAGTACCTCCGCATGAAGAGCACGGCCAGCGACGGTCTCAGGCGCATGGGAGCGACTGCCTTTGAGCCGATCATCACCGAGCTCCTGACCAGCAGCTATGCCGAAGCGCGGGCCGAGGGCTGTCACATCCTGGGGCAAATTGCCGATCAGACGGTCTTGCCCCCCTCCGCTCCCTTGGCGGCGGCCGACGCCGAAAAGGTCGTTGCACCTCTCATTGATCGCCTACTGCACGACCCGGAATGGACGGTGCAGCGGCGTGCTGCCGCCTCCCTCGGTCTCCTGTGCCTGCCGCGACTGCAAGCCGGGATCAAGGTTAACCTCGATCTAATCCGGCTGAGTGTCGGTGTTCAGAATGGCGCGGTGCCCCCGCTGATTGAAGCGCTTAGACACAACCGGTCGGAGGTGCGGGCAGCCGCGGCCCAAGCCCTGGGGATGCTCCGCGATCCGCTTGCCGCCGGCCCCCTGGTGGACACATTGCTGCATCGCCGCCACGGTGCCGAGCCGGAGATCGCCACAGCGCTCGAACGCCTGGGACCGGTGTCCATCGCGGCCCTGGTTCCCGAGGCCCTGAACGCGCCGGACGATGAAGTTCGGCTAATTGCCACTCGCACGATCGCCGCCGTCGGCACACGCGCCGCAATCATGCCGCTGGCCGGTCAGCTCAAGGATCGCAACGTCCTGGTGCGGCGGGCCGCTGCCGAAGCGCTCAGCAATCTGTTCAAGCTGGAGCCGGACCCTGCTGCCGTCCCCGCGCTGCGCGCCGCTCTTCAGGACCCTGATTGGCACGTCTATGAGGATGCGCGCGACGCCCTGGCCAACCTCGGAAAGCTCGGGGTGCCCCCACTCGTCGCTGCGCTCGGTGCCTCTGACGCGCGCGTTTCCTTTACGGCTCAACAGGGCCTGGTGACCATCGGGGAGCCGGCCATCCCGGGCTTGGTCGCTGCCCTCGGCTCCACTGTCGGCAACACCGGGACCTGGGCCGCCGTCGCGCTGGGGGACATCGGTCAAGCAGCGGTTTTGCCGCTCATTCGTGTCCTGGGCGACAGCAGCCGGCCGCCGGCAAGTCGTAAGTACGCAGCGGTTGCGCTGGGCCGGATTGGCGATGACCGCGCGCTGCAGCCCCTAATCGAGGCCTGCGGCGCAACCGAGGCAGAAGTGCGAGCGGCAGCCGCGGAGGCGTTGGGTCGTTTGGGGCAGGCTGAAGCCAGTACAGCGCTGGTTCAAGCTCTGCGCGATCCTAGTGTGTCCGTGCAGGATACCGCGCTCGACGCGCTCCGTAATTGGACCGACACTGCAGTGCGAAAGCAGTTGCGCGACGGGATCCGAACATGGCCCTCCCGGCAACGGCCGCTGGCCGCTGTAGCCCTCGTCCTCCAGTATATCGGCACCCGACAGGCCGGTGTGTCTCCCGCCGCTGGCCCGGACCTCGCCGAACTCGGCGCCGTCGCGGACACGCTCGCCGAGGCCGCCAAAGACCGCACGGAACGCGAACGTATCCGTCGCCTCGCCGTCATCGGCCTGGGATACGCCGGCACTGAGCAACACTTCAAACTCCTTCAGAACCTCATTGAGCAGGGCAGCGGATACGAGATTGATGCCGCCGTGGCCATTGCTCGCATCGGCAAGCGCATAGCCCCCAAGCCTATTCCCGGCCAGGCGCCCAAGAGCCCGGCGACCAAGATCCTGTTGGATGTCCTTCTGCAGGAGCAGAACGATGACCTGAGAACCGCTGCCGCCGCAGGCCTCGCGACCCTGGGCGAGATCTCCGCGGAGCCGCTCACCGAGGCGCTCAAAGAGGCCCAGGAACCGCAGAAGACCTGGCTTATCGGCACGCTTGCTGCCAACGGCAAGCCCGCTGTGGAGACGCTGCTGATTGCTCGCGGCAAGGCTCTGCGGACTGACGAGAAGTACACCCAAGCCTGCGATGTCGCCCTGAAGCTTACAGGGAACGCCCAGGCTCAGGAAGTGCTGGCGTCAAAGCCTGGGAAAGCGCCGCCCACCGAGGAGATGACCGAGCGCGCACGCCAGGTCTTCACCACCATCGAGAAACGCCTCGCGGAGCTGGAGGGCTAGCCCTGTGACCCTCAACCGACGAACGCTGACTGTCATCGTCATCATCATCGCTGTCGTGGGCGCGGTTTACCTGGCAGCCGAGTGGCAGAAAATGCGCAAGACCAGAGAGCTACTGGTTGACCTGGCAGCCATGGACCTGGATGATGCCTACGACGCCATGCTAGACCTCCGCGAACGCGGGTCGTCCTTGACGCCCGACCTCGCGGAGATCCTCGAGCGCAATGCCCCCACCGAGCGACTGGCCCACGCCCGTGTAGCTATGCTGCTCAACGATCTGGGCAACAAGCGGGCTGTGCCCGTGCTGCGCCACAGCCTTGAGAACAAGGAGGACGCCGGGCTCCGTTGGGCCTCTTGTGCTGCCCTAGCGAGCATTGGCGCGCAGGAGGCCGTTCCCGACATCGTTGCCCTGCTTGAGGATGGCAGCGAAGACATCTCCGTACGGATCGTAGCCGCCCGCTCTCTCGGCGTGCTGCAAGCGCAGGAGGCCGTGGAACCATTAATCGAGATCCTGGCCAGCCGGCCGCCGATCGAGCCGGAAGAGGAGCCGGAAGAAGCGGCCACCGAGGAAGCAGCGGCTCCCGCGCCGACCGGTGAAGGCGCGAAGGTCGCCGCAGCGAAGATGTGGGCGGCGCTGGAGAAAGCTCTGCCCGCGCCGCCGGCGCTACCTACTGCAAAGTCGGAACAGCCGGAAGAGCCGGAGGCTGAAGCCGAGGCCGAACCCGAGCCGCCGCCCGACACGACCGCTGACCTGCGCCCCTGGGCCGCCCGAGCGCTGGCCTCCATCCACCCGGAAGCTGCCCAGGCCGTCCCGGCCCTAGTTGCGGCCGCCGACGACGAGAACGAGCCGGTGGTCAGTGTCCGGCTGGCCGCGACGCAGGCGCTGGCGTACTACCACACTGCTGAAGCTCTGGACGGGCTCGAGATGGCCATGGACGATCCTGACCCCTCGGTCCGCTGCGCCGCTGCCTGGGCGCTCGGCAACCAACAGGCTGCTCGCGCCGACGCGGTTCGCATCTTGAAGGCCCACGAGGACGACGACCACTGGGACACTCGGCAAGCGGTCGCCGATTCACTCGAGCGCCTGGGCGAGAAGTCGAAGCGCCACGTCAAGACGACCAAGATCTGAGGGCGTGTTATGAACCGGAACTTTTTGCTTGTGCTGCTGCTTTGCGGCCTTGTCACTTTGCTCCTGGCCGGTTGTGCCGAAGATCCCATTGAGCAGCTCTCCAAAGATATTGACGCCCAGGACTACAATACCCGCCTGCAGGCCGTCAAGACGCTCGGCCAGATGGAGGATGAGCGCTCCGTCGAGCTCCTGATCGAAGTGCTCGAAGGCGATGAGGAGCTCCTGGCGGAGGCCGCCTACGAGCTGGTGCGCAAAGGCCGCGAGACGGTGACCCCCGAGGCCCCCGATCCCGTCGTGGACGCGGTCGGCCGCACGCTCAAGGACCTGCATCTCGAAGAGGAAATCCGCGTTACGGCCGCATGGATCCTCGGCGAGATTGGGGACCGCGAAGCTCTGCCGGCCCTCGGCGCGTGCGCCAGCGACAAGAAGGTCAAAGTCAAAACCGAAGTCGCGCTGTCACGACAGAAGCTCGGATTCATTGATCCGGCGCAGCCCTATGACATCTCGCCGGAGGAGCTCCCCTTCGGGCCCGACGCCCACGCCCTGTAGAGACCTCGCCGCTGTCCCCTCCGTCTGCGGCCCTGGCACTCCCAGGGCCGAATGGCTTGCCCCGGCGCCCTGCTGAGGCAGGAGGCCCTGTTGCGGGCAGGGAATAGGTCGGCAATGATTGCCCCGAGTGTCCGCTCCGGAGCGATTTGCAGACTCGTGGGAGCTCTCCTGATGGCAATCCTGTCAGGTCACCTGCTCGCCGCGCCCACGCGCAATCTGTGTCTGCAGCAGGCCCGCGAGCTGCTGAAGCGCGTGCATCGCCCGTCGGATCGGGTCCATCTCCTAGCCGACCTCGGGGAGGCGCAGATCAAGGCTGACCCGACTGAGGCCTTCAAGCTCTTCGAGCAGGCCGCCGCGGCCGCCAAGGCGGAGACTGCTCCGCTGCGCCAGGCGCTCTTGCTCCGATATGTAGCCGTACGCGCCGCGAAGGCCAGCCCACAGGCAGCACGATCCTTCCTCCAGCGCGCGGCACAACAGGCAGGGCTGGTCGAGTCGGTCACCGACCGCATCGTGGCCTTCCGCGAGTTGGGCGCAGCGCTACGACCTCTGGACGCGGCGGCGGCCGATGAGCTGTGGGACCAGGCCGGCGCCGACATCAGCTCGATTGCGGCCGCTCCCGTCCGCTTTGCCGCCTTGCGCGACCTGGCACAGGCTGTGGCCGACGCCCATCCCGAACGCGCCCGCACGCTGTTCGAGGCCGCAGTCAGTGCTGCAGACGAGATTCCCGAAGGCGCTGAGCGCGATCTTGCCCGCCTGGAAATGGCCGCCGCTCTCGCTCAATTCGACGTGGGTCAGGCTCTCCATCAAGCCCAGCTCATTGCAGCTCCGGACACCCGAGCGGAAGCCCTGGCGCAGGTCGCCATCCGGCAAGCTCAGCTCAATCCCGATGGGGGTTATGTGATCGCCCTTCAAATTGACGATCCCGTCCAACGTTGCGTGGCGCTCTGTGGTGTCGTCAAGGAGTTCGCGACGCAGAACTCGTCGGCGGCCCGCGAGGTGCTCGACGAGGCGTCCCAAATCTGCGCCCAGCTTCCTGCCGACCAACGCGACGAGGCTCGGACTGCTCTGATTTTGGCCCAGGCCGCTGTTGCTCCGGAGCAAGCGCTGGGCGAGGCCTCCAAACTGGACGACGAAATCAATCGCGAGACAGTGTTGGCCGCCGTCATCGAGGCCCTGGCCTGCCGTACACCCAAAGCGGCCCTCCACGCCACACTTGAGCTTGACGACGACCTGCTCCGGGAGACCATGTTGCAGCAAGTCTTGCCCCGCCTGGTTCGGTCCGATCCGCAGCAAGCACTGGAGGTCGCCCGCGACATTCGCTCGCGTTCTCGGCGAGCCGCAACGCTCATCGCCATGGCCGCCCAACTGCCGCCGGACTCACCCGAGGCCCCACCTGGGCCATGAATCTCATCGCCCTTGTTCCTTTCCTGATCTGTGTGCTCCCCTGGGCGGGTGCTGTCACGACGCTGCTCACCCCGCGGGTGGCGAGCGCCATCGGTCGCTGGCAGCACGAGCCGGAGCAGGTCCGTCATGCCCACCTGTGGGTTGCACTGCTGGCGCCGCTGCTCTGCGCTCTGCTGGTCATCGCGCCGACACCGCTCGTACTGCGCCTCGGCTCGATCACAGCAGAGGGGCGTGGAGGCCTCGGCGCTTGGCTCGACCTCCGCCTCGACGCCTTTTCTCTGCTCTTCATCGGTTTGGTCTCCGGCGCAGTTGGCCTAAGCCTTGTCTTGGGCGCTGCCCTGCCGCCCTCTCGGCGCGATCCCGCCGCCTGGCGGGCCGCCGGCATACTGGTCCTCTTCGCCGGAGCCGTGGGAGTGTTCAGTGCCGGTTCGCTCACGCTGCTGCTGGCGTCGCTGGAAGTCGCGCTGCTGGCCACCGTGGCGCTTACGCTGGCTGCCGGGCCGACGCTGCGGGCCGGCTTCAGACCGGCCCTCATCCAGCTTGGCCTCACTCAGACGGCCTTCATACTGATGACGACACAGGTCCTGATCTTGCACCGAGCGGCGGGTGCCTCCGATCTGGCCGGCTTGTCCGGAATTCTGCGCTGGATTGATCCGTCAACCACGCAGCGGGCGGTCCGGTTGCTCTGGGCCTCTTCGCTGCTACTTGCCTGGGCTCCGGTGCCGCTCCTGCTGCGCCAGGGCCTCATGCCGGAGCGCGTGTTGTCCACTGTCGCCGTCCAACTGGCCGGCGGGGGGTTGGTGTCGTGCTATCTCCTCTATCGTTTCACCCACGGCTTACTGGGCGTGCAGTTTGCCCTGCCGGGCGCACTGGCCAAGGGCCTCTTGCCTGTGACGGCGCTCTCGCTTGTCGCGGCGTTCATATTGGCCCTGGTTATGCGCCGCCCCTACGCGCGGCTTGCCCTGGTGGCTGCGGCCGCGTGGAGCGCCGCACTCATGGCCGCGGCATTTCCGCCGTGGGGCGTCCTGGCCGGAGTTGTACTCGCCGCGCTCATTGCCCTGCTGACGGCTCAGGGCACCTTCTCGGCCTGGTCGGTAGCCGATCCGGGCGCTGCGCCGATCTCGCGCAAGCGGACCGCCACTGCCCTGCTCAGCGCCCAGGCGGCGGCGCTCGTCATCTTTGTGGTACTGGCACGATTGCTGCTGCCCGCGCTTGGAGCGCTGGGATTGCGCTAACCCGCAAAATCGAAGCCTGCTAACCTATGCGTATTATCCTGTTCACGGGGAAAGGCGGCGTCGGCAAAACTAGCGTGAGCGCTGCCACAGGACTGGCGGCCTCCAACCGCGGCCACAAGACCCTCCTGATCAGCACCGACCGAGCCCATAGCCTCGCCGATGCCTTGGCCCGGCCTCTGGCCGCCACACCGGTCCAGGTGAACGAGCGCCTGTGGGCCCAGGAGATTGACCCGCAAAAAGAAATGGAGGAGCACTGGGGTGAAGTCAAGGATCATCTGCAGATGGTGTTCAGCCGCCAAGGCCTGAACTCCCTGGTCGCCGAGGAGATGGCCGTTTTCCCCGGTATGGACGATCTGTTCAGTCTGCTGCTCATCAAGGACCGGGTCACCGCTGACGACTTCGACCTGCT
>JALGUG010000478.1 GCA_029820995.1 Candidatus Zipacnadia bacterium | reverse complement strand
CCGGTCGCCTGCCGCGCTTGACGCGCAATACAAAAGTCATACTACTCACGCAGCCGAATGTCAAGAATTTCCTCCGCGTATGGGCCTGCGTCATCAGCAAGGGTATTGGGAAAAACTGGGGGTTTGGGCGGCAGTGAGTGTATAATAGATTATACACAGAGAGGAGGCGCCCATGTCTATGTCACCCCAGCAAATCGCCAAAAGGCAAGATGAGATACTCCAATGCATCAGGCGCATCCGCGTGATGCGGCGCGGAACCTTGAGTTGGCAGGTGTATCCTGAACGCGCCCAGCGCAAAGGCGGCAAGGGCGCCGTGGGCCCCTATGGTCTCTGGCAGGGCACGCGCGGCGCCACGCGTTTCGGCAAGAGGGTGTCGCAAGCGAGGGCCCAACGGGTCGCGCAGGGCATCGCGCAACGCCATGCCTTCGAGTCCTTGTGCGAAGAATACATGGAGCTGAGCTGTCGGCTGGCCGCGCTCGAGGACGAGCAAGCCGCCCGGGAAGAGGCGCTAAAAAAAGGGCTCACGTCGCGGTCGAACAAGGCGAGGAAGTCCACCGGATAGTCCCGCGCGGCGGTCCTCGCGGCGGGCGCCGGCGTGTTGGAGAAACTGCTGGGGCCTGTGGGCGTGGGACGGCGCGATGGCGTGGTGCGCTGCAGGTGCGGCGCGGTCATGGAGAGTCGTGGCGTGAAGACCAAGTCCATCGAGACCCTCCTGGGTCCCATTGCCTTTTCGCGAAGCGCGTATCGGTGTCCGGTGTGCGACAGGACACGCCATCCGGGTGATGAAGAGCTGGACGTGGTCAAGACGCGCTATTCGCCGGGTGTGCGCCGACTGGTGGCCGATTTCGCCTGTGACGTTCCCTTCAAACGGGTTTCCCAGCAATTGCACGCGGCGGCGGCGCTCCAGATCAGCCGCAAGGACTGTGAACGCATCGCCGAAGGGGTGGGCGAAGACGTGGCCCGTTGGTTTGCCACGCAGCGCGACCAAGTGCGCTTCACCGAAGCGCCGCCGCCCGAAGCCCCCAAGACCCTCAAGACCCTTTACATCGAGTTCGACGGCACGGGCGTGCCCATGGTTCCCCATGAGGTGGCCGGGCGCAAGGGCAAGCAGGCCGACGGCTCGGCCAGAACCCGCGAAGCCAAGCTCGGCTGCGTCTTCACCCAGGCCGAATGCGACGAGGACGGACGCCCCATCCGCGACCCTGCCTCCACGACTTTTATCGGCGCCATCGAGCCCGCCGACCGGTTCCAATGGCGCCTCTACGCCGAGGCCGTCCGGCGCGGATTGTTCGAGGCCAGGCGCGTGGTCATCCTCACCGACGGCGCCCAATGGATCAAAAACATCGTCCAGACCCATTTCCCCGGCGCCGTCCACATCATCGACCTCTATCACGCCCGCCAACACCTCGTCAATCTCTGCAGGCTCCTGTTCGACCGCGACCTACGACGGCTCAACCACTACAAAGACCGATGGTGGAACAACCTGGACGAAGGCGCCATCGACAACATCGTGCAACAGGCCCGAAGCTTCCTGCCCAAAGACCCCAAAGCGGGCAAAGACGCCCGGTGCGAGATCGGCTACTTCGGGAAAAACAAAGAGCGCATGCGATACGCCCACTTCTTTGACCAAGGCCTGTTTGTGGGTTCCGGAGTCGTCGAAGCCGCATGCAAGACCGTCATCGGGCAGCGCCTCAAACAATCCGGCATGGAGTGGACCGTTCGCGGCGCAAACGCCATCATCGCACTGCGTTGCCTCGTCCAATCAAATCGATTCGAAGACTATTGGGAATCCCGTGTCGCATGAAAACCCCCAAATCTGACGCAGGCCCCGCTTGCGGCCACTGCCCGGTCCAATGGAGCCGCTCCCATAACCAACTGTCCGCCGGACTGGCGCTCGCCACGGGCGCATGCCGTCAATAACGCCCCTTGGATGGCCGGCCCTCGACCTTGTCATGCTGCGTCGCCCGACTGCGCCGCCGGCAATTGACCGAAACGGCCACTTGCCCTCCCCGACCGTGCATGATATAAGAGTAGCCGCCGTGGAGAGTCGCATTGTACGAACCT
>JALGUG010000210.1 GCA_029820995.1 Candidatus Zipacnadia bacterium | reverse complement strand
ACCCGCAGCCCGGAGGAGTTTCTGGCGCTACTGCGGCACTGGCAAATCACACTGGTCGCGGACGTCCGCAGTTGGCCCCAGAGCCGGCTAAAGCACTTCTGCCAGGAGGACTTCAGTAGGCTGCTGGCTACCGGCGGTGTCGAGTATGTCCATCTCGGTGAGAGCCTGGGAGGCTACCGCCGCGGCGGGTACGCAGCCCACATGAAGACGGAGGCGTTCGCGAGGGGTCTGGAGCGGCTGGAAGAGCTGGCGCGCGAGGAGCGCGTCGCTGTGGTCTGCGCCGAACGCCTGCCATGGCGGTGCCACCGACGCTTCATCGGCCAAGCGCTCAGTCAGCGCGGCTGGCACGTCGTCCACATTATGGATCAAGACCGCACCTGGGCCCCCGACGCCGGCGAGACATCTCTTCCCCTCGAGGACGATCAGCCCTGAGCTGCCGCCGATGGACCTTGCGCCGGCGGAGTCGCACGGTGCTTTGTGGGTCCGGATCAGCCGTACAAGGCCAGCGTCGCGATGCCCGTTACGATCAGGGCGGCGCCCAGCAGACGCGGCGCGAGATGCCGCTCGCCCAGGACGCGGGCGCCCAGTAGGACGCCGAAGACGATGCTCAGGTTGCGAACGCTCGCCACATAGCTCACCGCCCACAGCTTCATGGCCGTGAGCACGAGCAGGTACGCACCGAGGCACAAGAAGCCTACTGCAAGTATGCCCACCTTGTTATCGTGCCACTCGGCGGCCACTGCCTTGGAGCGTCGGTCGGCACGCAAGAGCGCCGCCAGAACGAGGCACATCGGGAAGTGCATCAGGTAGATATAGGCCACGGGATGGGATCCCGCGATGCCGGCCTTGTCAATGAGGTGATAGGCTGCGATGGTCAGAGAGGTTGCCAGAGCGAACAGCGAGGCGCGTTCTCGCAGGGCCCGAGCAGGCCGCCACAGGCCCGCCAGTGACAGCCCGTCGGCGTGGAGCACCCAGACGCCCACGAAGACCACGCCCATGCCAAGATATCCCGGCGCCGACAGACGCTCGCCGAGCAACATCGGCGCGATCATCCCGATGAACACCGGCGCCGCTCCTCGAGCCAGCGGATAGGTCAGCGAGAGGTCGCCGATGTCGTAGGTCCGGGGCAGCAGGTAGCAGTACACGCCCTGGATCGCTCCGCCGACGAGCGGAAAAAGGAGGTTGCTGACGGCGGCTCCCTCGCGCCATACCACCCACAGGTACACGGGCAGGTACAGCACGATGGACGCCACCATGCTCAGCCACATGAACACCGGCCGGTCCCGGGCTCGCTTCACCAGCAAGTTCCAGTAGGCGTGAAGCACAGCCGAGGCCACGCACAGTCCGACGGCGAGTCCAACCTGGATTCTGGGCACCCCCTCGGCGGAAAAACATGGAGCCCGACTGCATGCCGGGCTCCGCAACTGTCCACGGGACGGCCCGTTTTACGTCTCACGCGGCGCCGGGTGCACATGCAAGGCCTCCAGCCGCGCATCGGCCGGCGCCTGTTGCACTTGCAGGTCGACCCGCACCCACCCGCCGACTTCGACCTCGATCGGCACTCCTGCCGCCTGCGCCGACGCGCCGGTGCGAACAGTTCCCGCCGGCTCGTCGTTCACCTTCACCAGCAGATCACTGCCCGCGTCGCCCACGGCCTCCAGGCGCCAGCGGCCTTCGGGCAGATAGAGCAAGTAGCGCCATTCAGGCCGGTCGGACAGCGTCACCATTGGGCCGGAGGTCGGCCAGGCCGGCAGCTTGCCGGCGGCGGGCGCGTAGCAAGAGGCCCGTACTTCGTACTGGCCCTCCAGAGCCGCCCGAGTAGCCAGACGACGGTACGAGGCCACGAAATCCGGCGCGGCATGTCCCTGACAGCCGGCAAAGACCGCCTTCAAGGTCGGCAACCCGTGGGCCGCCTCGATGTACAGGGCGAAGCCGAGGTGATACTCCATCGCGGCCTCGTCCTTGCCCACCAGCAGGTCTGAATCCGGTCCCCGGTCGAACCAGAATTTGAGCGTTCGGCGGTAGCGGTTGTTCAGGTAGCTCTCGGCATCCACGAACTCGTTGCCCCACCGCGCGTCCAGAGCCTGCTGGGCCAGGGGACCGGGGAGCCTCTCCCCCACCTTGTGCTCGGCTTCCTCAACCAACCACTTGATGAACAGCCTCTCTCCCAGCTCTCCGTTGGCCCACTGCTCCGGACGCTCGAACCCCCCGATTACCGGCAGGACGAGGTGACCGTACTCGTGGCAGACTTCCCGGATCCACTCGATCGGCGCGCGCGCCTCGGGTTTATCATAGAGATACAGATTGTCGTCTTTCCACTCGCCCCCGGCCAGCCCGGTCTCGCACAGCCAAGCCTTGATCTCGGGGTACTTGGGCTCCAGATTCAGATACGTCTTCGCGTACCAATACAGCCGGAGCAAGAGCGCCGTCACTCTCTGCGCCAGTACCGTGTCGTCTCGCGGCTGTTCCCGCTCGTCCGGTCGGCTCAGATTGGCCGAGGGGAACCGCACCAGGAATTTGAGCGCCAAGTCGCCCTCGCCGGGTACCTCCACAAAGCCGCACACTTCCCGGTTGAAGCTGCGCAGATACTTGGGCGTGTCCGGCGGCACGTCCGGCACTTCGATCACAAGGGGCGAGGGGTCAGTGAACAGGGTTGAAAGGGTATAGGCGAAGGTGCGCGTGGGCGCTTCTCCGCCCGGCTTGGCGGCGCCCGGCAGGCGGCACTGCGTCACCAGGAATTGAGTCGGGGCGTAGCTGAGCTGATCCAGGCGCAGCCGCCGCGGGAAGTGCCCTTCGTGGAACAGGAAGGCCAGTCGCTGCTGCGCGTACCGCCCCTGGGGGCCCCGGGCGTCGAGCTTCATGGCCTCGATGAAGTACGAGATGGCCTGCGGCTTGTGCCCGGCCTCTTCGTGCACGTGCCCCATGAAGGTGTACGCAGGGGCGTAGTCGGGCGCGGTGCGGATTGCTTGGATCGCCAGACGCTTGGCCCCCTCCAGGTCCCCGTCACGGGCAATTTGGCGCGCACGCTTGATAAGCTGGCGGGCAATGAACCGCGGCTTGTCCTGGCTCTTCTCCTGCTGAAACGCTTCCCGCAGTGATGCCCCCCCGGCCCCGGATTGGGCCAGGGCCATCATCCCACCCAGCATTCCCAGCAGGCTCGCGATGGCTGCAACCGTGCCGATCGGTCTCATTTGTTTCCTCGTGTGTTGGTCTCCGGTAGTTCGTGGCAGTGAACCCGGCTGAAGACCTCTTCCGCCAGGTCGGCCTTGTCCTGATCCAGTTGGCATTCCACGTAGAAGATCCTGTTCGTGTCCGTGCAGTGCCACAGACGGCAGAGGGCCGTGTCGGCGTAGTCCTTGTTGGCCAATCGCCGCCCCAGGCGCCTGAGGCGGTCGGCTATCTGAGTCTTCTCGCCGGTGATCGCGATGGCGTCGTGCCCGCGGTACGACATCTCCGAGAGCTCCGTCTCATAGTGCTTGAGCCGGGGCAGCACCTTCTGCTCGGCCCAGGCGCTCAGCGGCGTCCCTTTCAGCACAGTCGCCGCCAAGCCCCAGCGAATGATCCCCAATCTCTCCGTATCATTGGTAAAGTCTAGCTCCAAGAGCGCAGACATGAACTTGTGGTCCGTCATTTCAAACTCCGCGGGAATCTCGCTGCGCAGCTCATACAGCGACCACTCAATCCAATCGCCGCCGTGGTCTTCCAGGCTGCCTAGCACTTGACGGGCCAGACGTTCGGTATCCTCTTCCAGCGGCCCCATAACCTCCGCCAGAATCACTCGCCCACAGTCCTCACACTGCCAACCGGCGCCGTGGGACTGGACGTCCGCTTCCCAGTGGTAGCACTCGACTCCACTGCGGTGATGGCCGCGCTTGCCAATCAGGTGTGTGTTGCGTTCGTAGGAGAACTCGTATTTCGCCTTCTTACTCTTCTTCTGCAACTGCTTGAGGTAGTCTTCGATCTTGGCGCCCAAGTTCACGGGCCCATCGGAGCGGGACCACTTCACCAAGAGCCGCGGCATGTCCAACCCATCCAGGCGGAAGCTGCCCTCCTGAGCGTCACCCCCGATGGCCCCCAGGCTCCAATCGGCCGGGACATCCACGGAGAGCCCTTGCCAAGCGAAGCGTCCCTTCATCTCCTTAGCCACGCGATGACACCACTTTTCGCTCTCCGGCCGGACTAGAACCGGCTTCATAACCTCAACGACCGACGACAGTCGCGCCTGAAGGCGCTTTATGTTATCCTACAGGGGTTATGAAACCGCTTCTAGAACGTGATCTTTGCGCGTCTCATCCACACGTTCTGCAGCAGGCCCAAGGCGATCATATTGGTCAGCAGATTGCTGCCGCCGTATGAGAAGAACGGCAGTGGCATGCCCTTGACGGGCATCAGCCCCATGGTCATGCCGATGTTGACCAAGAGGTGAATGGCGAACAGAGCGGTGACGCCGGCAGCGAGGAGCCGCCCCAGCATGTCCTTGCTCTCTCGGATGATCTCCAGACACCGCCACATTACGACTGCGAACAGCCCCAGAAGGACGATGGACCCGACAAAGCCCCATTCTTCAGCGACAGCCGTAAAGATGAAATCCGTCTCTTGATCGGGCACGAACGCCAATTGGGTCTGGCTGCCATGCAAGAAGCCTTGCCCCAGGAAGCCGCCCGCTCCGATGGCCGCTTTGGCTTGGGTCAGGTGCCAGCCGACGCCTGACGGGTCCAGTCCGGGAGACATGAAGGCCAGCAGGCGCTGTTTTTGCTCCGGGCTGATCAGCCCGAACTCCCAGGCCGCCACGGACAGCACCGCTGCGCTGAAGCAAATGGCGCCGATCTGCGAGGCCCGACCGCCCCACATGAAAACGACCAAGACCCAGATGCCGAACAGAACAATCGGCGTCCCAAGGTCGGGTTGGAGCAGGATCAGGGCAGCGGGTGCCGCAATAAAGGCGAGGCTCTTGGCCAGCGCGCGGAGGTCGCTGGCTTCCTCCTCGTGGCCCGCAAGATAGACCGCGAGCGTGATGATCACGGCGATCTTGCACAACTCTCCGGGCTGAAAGTTCATCGGCCCGAGAGCAATCCACCGGGTGGCCCCCCGCACGGTCTTGCCCGCGACCAGAACGAGCAGTAGCAGCAGCAGATTGCCCACAAAGACCAGTGTGAGGAACCTGCTGAGTTGCGAGTAGTCAGCCAACGTCATCACCGCCATGGCGATGAGACCCAGCAGTACCCAGATGAGCTGGAACTTCGCCTTGCGGTACGGGTCCTGGCGGTTGGCCTCCAAGTCGGCACGCGTGCAGCTATAGATCATCAGGGCGCCGTAGGCCACGATGACCAGCACGCACGCCAGAAGCACAAAGTCCATCCGGACTAAGAGACGGCGATCGAGCATCGCGGGGATTATAGCACAAACCTACTGCACTAGAAAGTCGGCTCGCAGGGCAACGGGGGCAGCGTTCTTAGCCCGCTCCGCCGGCCATCGCAGACACGCAACTGGCGGCCGTCAGTACCGCAAGTACCAGCCGTCTTCGGGTCCAAAGGGCCAGAGCGACCGGGGCGGAGCCCGGGCAATAGGGCCTTCCAATCTGGGGACCGCCATGGGGGATAACGTGAGATCCTCGGCAGCGTACCTCACGTCGCTTCTGGGGGATATTGGCGGTCATCAATCTCGCGAAGACCGCTTCCTTCCTGGCAGCCGGCGTCTCAACCAGGCTGGCTCACGCTTTCACGTGCTTGACCTCGATGCGGCGTCCCTCCCGCTGCGATCGGTAGGCTGCCAAACAGGTGGCGAGAGCCGCGCGAGCCTCCTGTGGCTTGATCTCCGGCTCCTTGTCGTCGAGGATGCACTCGATGAAGTGGCCCACCGCCTGTTCGATTGCCCACCCGTTCAGGTTCGGGGGGTGGAACACCTTCAGAGGCGGATAGACCGGTTCCTTGTCGGCCCACGCATGCAGCGGGATCTCGTCCTCGGGGTGATCCCGGATCAGGAAGGAGCCGGTTGTTCCTATGATCTGGCGCTCCTCGGTCCACGGCGACCCCGTCGCCGCGTAGGTAACGCAAATCGTGCTCACCGTGTTCTGGGGGTGCTCCAGCGCCACTACCGAGGTATCGTCGGCCTTGTTGCCGGGCTCGACGCGCAGGCGCTTGGTCATTGCGGTGACGGCCTTGGCATTCCCGAAGAAGTGCTGAAGCATGTACACGGCATGATAGCCGGTGTCAATCAGCGCTCCGCCGCCCGCCTTCTCCCAGTCGCCCTTCCAGTTCTTCGCATCGTTCATGCGCCCGAACTCGTCGCCAATGATGTTGACGATCCCGAGATACGCCGTGCCGATCTCGCCGGCGTCCATCAGCTCCTTCACCTTCCTGTGCGCCGGGAACATCCGCTGGTTGAGCGATACGAAGAACCGGCGCCTCGCCTTCTTGGCCTGCGAGATCATTTCGTCCGCGTGCTCGAGCTTGATCGCGATGGGCTTCTCGCAGATGACGTCCTTGCCCGCTTTGAACGCCTTCAGCGCCTGCCGATGGTGCAGGTAGTGGGGTGTGCAGATGCCGATGACCCTGATTTCATCGTCGGCGAGCAGGTCGTCGTACTTCGTGGTCGTGTGCTTAATGATCCCGAATTGCTCGGACCGTTTCTGCAGAACTGCCTCGTCGGTGTCGCAGAGAATGATCTCGTTCACGTGCTCGTTCCGCACGTAAGCCTGCAGGTGAGGCGTGGCGATGCTGCCGCCGCCAACAATACCAACTCGCAGCTTCATAGCCTACTCTCCTTCGCGGCGCGCGGCCGCCCACGCGGCTATCTCGGTTACGCGAGCTGAAGCTTGGAGGCTCGGATTTCACCAATGACCTTGCCCTGCGTGTTACGCAGCTCGGTCCGCTCAAAGGCGTGCAGCAGCTCTCGCTGCTTATCCGTGAGCCAGCCCAGCTCCTCCAGCGCCCGCATCACGATCGGCGGCAGGGCGCGAGAATTGCCGTCACGGATCTTGATCGCCAGCCCATGCCCGAGCCGGCGATGGCCCAGGCAATACAGCCCTTCGGCCCCTCCTTTGGCCACGATGTCTCGGCCTGCGGCGCCCAGGAACACAGAATTGAAGCTGCCGGTGCCGGCCACGAGCTTCGGGAACTGAGCCATGGCGTCCATCAGCCGCTCGGCGGCGGCGCTCTCTGCAGGCGGCAGTTTGAGGGAGGCGTAGCGAGCGTACGCCGTCGCCATGGCCACCAGGGCCATTCCGTGAACTGGAGCGCCGCAGCCATCGGTGCCGATGATGAACTTGTCGGCCTTGATGCCCGTAAGTAGCTGGAGATTACCCAGGATCGCTTGCTGTACCGGATGATCCAGCTCAAGGTATGTGTCGAGCGGCGCGCCGAGATGTTGGGCCGTGATCAGCATACCGGCGTGTTTGCCGGAGCAGTTGTTATGAATTGGCTGCGGCTCGCGTCCGCGGCGGATGAGTTCCTGCGCAGTTGTTCGGCTGCCGGGCCACTGGGTCCCGCACTGGAGGGCCGCCTCGGGAACACCGGCCTTCTCCAAGACCCGCCGCACAGCGGCGAGGTGGAAGTCTTCAGCGGCGTGCGAAGCGCAAAGCACGGCGAGCTCTTCGCCCTGGACGCCAAAGGCATCCACCGCGCCGGACGCCACTGCACTAAGCGCCTGGAGCGGCTTGGCCGAGGAGCGGAAGTACGCCGGGCGCCCCGGATCGCCCACGGAGGCCCGAACCAGCCCCTCGCCGTCGGCGACCACAATGTCGCCCCAGTGTTCGCTCTCCACAAGGCTGCCGCGCGTGACTTCGGCCAGGCACTGCATTGGTACTCCTCACTCTCGACTGGAGTGGATGCGCGCGAAGTTCAGCCGCAGATTGGCCAGCTCGGTCTCGAGGGCGCGCTTCTCATCATCTTGAGCGTCACGCAGGACGCGCTGGTACATGAAACCTAGCGTGTCAATGGCGATTTCCGCCTGCTCGAGGTCCTCTTTGGCGGTGCCGGTCGCCGGGTCAGCCCGCAGGCCCAGATGTTGCCAGGCCTGTTGTGTCATAATGCCCATGCACCACCGCAGGGCGTCGTAGACGCTCACCGGTTCGCGGGGCACAGCCTCTTCTTCGGCTGCCTCTTCAGGGGCCACTTCCTCGGGCGTCTCCCCGGGGGGCTCGGGTTCCGGCTTCGCCGGCTCCTCGCGCTGCTCCGGTTGCGGAGGGGCCTCGGGGGCTTCCGCTGTGTCGGCGGCTTCCGCTGCAGCGCGCTCGGGCTCTTCGGCGTCCAGTCCCAGGCCCTGGCGAGAGGCACGCTTGTCCGTGACCTTGACCTCTTCCTCTTTCGGCGCCTCGGTCTTGGCCTTCTTCTTGGCCCGGCGCCTTCG
>JALGUG010000209.1 GCA_029820995.1 Candidatus Zipacnadia bacterium | reverse complement strand
ACGCCCCGGCGGACCCGTGGCCCCGATTCTTACGGCGGGCGTGCCCTGCGCTCTCCTGCCGGCCTATGAGAAGGCGAAGACCGCCAAGGACTTCGGCGAGCAGTTCCTCCAGGTGGGGCGCTTCAAGCAGGGGCGCGTCGTGCTCGCCAAAGGCATCGGAGTCCCTCGCTGTCAAATGATGACCCCCGGACCGAGGGGGCGGCCGCTGGAGGTCCCGCTCGTGGATTACGACTATTACCTCGCCGCGGCGGGCCGCGCAATCCTGTGGGCTGCCCATAAGCAGACCGCGGTCGCGGTCTCCGTCGGCGACGGTTCCCGCGGTCGCGGTCTCCGTCGGCGACGGTTCACTCGTCCAGCGCGACATCGCACAGCTACCCAACCAGCCGCTCGAGTACCTTCTCACCAGCGCGGACGACCTCGGCCTGGCCGAGCTCAAGCTCGTTGTCCGGGACAAGCTCAACATTGTGCGCCATTCCGCCGAGCAGAAGCTCAAGCTATCCGCGGGGCCGCAGGCGGCACGGTTCAAGTTGCCGGCTCTTGCGGCGGGCGACTACTTCGCCGACCTCTGGGTGCTGCGACAAGGCCAGACCCTCGGTTGGGGCTCGGCCGCCCTGCGGGTCACCAGCCCGCGGAATATCGCCGCGATCACACTGGCCCGCGAATCGTTCAGCCGCCGCGGGCCGATCGAGGGCACTGTGCGGCTTCAGCAGCCCGGCGCGGACCTGACGCTGCAACTGGCCTGGCGGGACAACTACGGCCGGCTGGTGGCGCAGCAGACGCTCTCGGCGACCGAGGAAGTGCCTTTCCGGCTCCGGGGCGAGACCCTCTCGATCATCCAGACGCTGTCCGCCGAGCTGCGGTCCGGAGACCGCGTCCTGGACCGCAAGCAGGTCCGGTTCCCCGTACACGACCTCTACGCGCCGCGCGACGACGTCCAGTTCATCATGTGGACCGGCTTTGGCAACGACTACGTCAGCCCGGTCATGGCCCGCGAATGGGCACGCTGGGGCATCGACACCCAGTACACGCACTTCTCCGAGTGGGCGCCCTGGGGCAACCTCTGGCACCTCCCGTACGCCACGCGGTTCGTGGACAAGAAGACCGACTGGTACCAGGCCAAGCGCACCCGCGAGAAGGGCAACCTCGTGCGCGATCCCTGCCTCACCGATCCCAAGTACCGCCAGTCGGTGGACGAGCTTCTCACCGGGGTCGCGCAGCGCACCGCACCGTACTCCACCCGCGACTTCACGCTTGGCGATGAGAACCACTTCGTGGCGGGCAACTGGGACCTGTGCTTCTCCCCTACCTGCAACGCCGATTTCCGCGAGTTCGCCAAACGGGACTACGGCGGCGACCTGGCCGCGCTCAACCGCGAGTACGGTACTAACTACCAGTCCTGGGAGGAGGTCAAGCCGGCGACGCTCGAGGAGGTCAGGGAGACCGGCCGCTATGCGGCGTGGGTGGACCACCGCCGCCACATGGAGAGCGTCTGGGCCGGCATCCACGACTTCAGCCGTTCCGTTATCCGGCGCACGGTGCCGGAGGCTCGCGTGGGCTATGAGGGCTCCGATGTCTACGTCGGCAGCTTCCGGGCCAACGACTACTGGAAGCTGGACCGGGCGATGGACCTGAACAACGTTTATTACCGAGACTTCAACTTCTCCGCCGTGCGGGATTTCGCTGCGCCGGGAACGCTGCTGGGCGGTGGCTGGTTCGGCGGCTATTACGGCAACCGCAACGAGCAGCACATGCGCTGGTTCCCCTGGATGCTGCTGTTCAAGGGCTCCAACAGCTTCTGGGTCTGGATGGGCTACGGCTCCGCCGGCAGCGTGATGGCCTTCGACTGCTCGATGTATCCCTTCTTCCGGGCCGCCTGCGAGGAGATCGGCGAGATGAAGGCCGGTATCGGTAAACTGCTGATGCACGCTCAACGCGGGCACGACGGCATCGCTCTGCTCTACTCGCCCTCCAGCGTTCACAT
Organism: Candidatus Zipacnadia bacterium; assembly: GCA_029820995.1. GTDB lineage: Bacteria > Armatimonadota > Zipacnadia > JALGUG01 > JALGUG01 > JALGUG01. The sequence goes on along the minus strand of JALGUG010000209.1, from coordinate 6,972 downwards.
GGCCACGCTCACCAAGGGCTTTCCCAAGATGCAGGACACGCTGAATGGCGCGGCCCGCCTGCTGCACGATCTGGCCCTGGAATGCCGCATCCTGTCCTATGCGGAGCTGGAGCAGGGCAAGCTGACCCGCGACGAGTTCTCCGCCCTCCTGCTGGCCGGCAATCAGGCCCTGTCGCGGCGCGAGGCGCAGGCCATCCTGGACTTCGCCCAAGCCGGCGGCACGGTGATCGCCGATCTGCGACCCGGCGTCGCCAATCAGCACGGTACGGCCTACGAACGCAGCCCGCTGGACGCCCTCTTCGGCGTGAAGCAGAATCCGCGCGAGTTCCAGCCCGTGCTCGGCGCGCCGACAATCAAGCCGAGCGGCAGCGTAAGCTTCGCCGGGGCCTTGCCGGAAGCGACTGCGGACGGTTCACTGGCTACCGACGGAGGCCGGGCGGCCGGAACGGTGGACGAGGCGCCTGCGGTGATCGTGAACCAGTATGGAAAGGGACGGGGCATCCTGTTGAACTTCTCCCTGGCGCCCTACGCCGTCGCCGCAGCCAGCAAGTCGAAGGAGGACTTCGCCGGCTGGCAGGAGACGGCCACGACGCGCGAGTTCGTCTCCAAGCTCCTGACGCTCGCCGGCGTGAAGCCGCGCGCCTGGGTGGAGCCCACCCTTCCCCGCTGCGACGTCGCCCGCTTCCGCCACGGAAAGCTGGAGTACGTCGGCGTAATCCAGGCGCTGCCCCGTCCGGGTGACCAATATACGAGCCGGGAGGTCGAGCCGCCCTCGCCGACGGCTGCGACCGTGAGGTTCGCGCAGGCCGCCGAGGTCTACGATGTCCGCGCCCATAAGGACCTGGGCCGCTCGGACCGAGTGAAGACGCGCATCACGCCGGGGCGGGCGCAACTATACGCCCTGCTGCCCTATCGCGCCACAAGCCTGGATGTCACCGCGGCTCCTCGCAGCCTGCCGCAGGGCGCCGAGCTGTCTTACAAGCTGACTCTCCGTGCCGACAAGCAGCCGGGGCGGCACGTGTTCCGGGTCACGGTCGCCGGTCCGGACGGCCAGGAACGGAACTGGTACAGCCGCAATGCGCTGGCGGAGAACGGCGAGTGCTCCGGCGTGCTAAAGCTCGCGCTGAACGATCCCGTCGGCCAGTGGAAACTCAAAGCGCACGACGTCGCCACCGGCGTCGCCGGCGAACTCGCCTTCCAGGTCACTGCTCGTCCGAAAGGGGGCCGTTAGCTATGATCCGCAGACTGCCCATCATCGTCTTGCTCTGGGCCGCGCTGCCCACGGCGTTCTGGGCCGCACCCCTGTACCCCTGCTATCGCCTCGCCGCCCCGCCTCAGATGGACGGCGAGGTGGCGCGCGATCCGGCCTGGCAGTCGGTTCCCGGCGTCAGCGGCTTCTATCGCCTCGGCTTCGGCCGGACCAAGGACAAGCAATCCCTCGCCTATGCCGCCTGGGACCCGGAGAACCTCTACGTGGCCCTCGTCTGCGAGGAGCCAGACATCGGGGCGATCCAGCCGCTGCAGAAGGAGGGCGGGGACCTGTGGCTGGAAGATAGTATCGAGATCTTCGTCCTGCCGCCAAAGCAGACCAGCGCCTTCCACTTCATCGTCAACACCGCCGGCGCCCGCCGGGCGGCCGAAGTCGCCGAGGGCAATTACGACTGGCAGGCGGCGGTGAAACGGGGGCGCGACGAGTACTCCGTGGAGCTTGAGCTCCCCTTCGCCGTGTTCGAGCAGGCGCCCTCGCAGGGCGCCGCGTGGCGCATCGCCTTCTGCCGGAACATCTTCACGACCACCTCCGGCGGGGACAAGTTCACCTCCTGGCCGGCGCTGCAGAGCCGCTTCCTGGAGCCGGCCAACTTCGCCAGGCTGAAGTTCCGCGGCGCCGCGCCCGGCCCTGAGAAGGCCCTTGCGGAGCAGCGCAAGCTGAACGCTGCATACCGCAAGGAGCTGCTGTCCGAACTGGAATCCGTCCTGGCCCAGGGGGATGAAGTCGCGCGCATCATCGAGCAGACGCAGAACGTCGCAAAGACCGCCTCGCGGTCGGCCGAGCTCCGGCGCCCCTGGAACAAGGCCCGGCGCCTCTGGCGCCGCCGCGAGACGGCCTCTCTGGCCCAACTCCGCGAAGCCACCGTCGCCGGCAGCTCCGCGGCCAGGGCGCTGTACGACCTCAAGTACGAGGCGTTGATGGAGCAGCTTTTCGCCGAGCCGTGATCGGCAAGCCCACAAGAAGGGTGTCCAGGCCTTCTTGCGCCGTTGCTACACGGCTCCGATGCTCTTCAGGTACGCCATGCACCCGAGGACGGCCTCGTGGCGTGCCGCGAGGTCCTTGCCGCCGACCACGGGCCCTTCCAGCTCGATTGTCAGGGGCCCCTGGAAGCTCGCGGCGTCCAACGTCTTGAAGATCCGCGGGAAGTCCACGATCCCCTGGCCGAACACCGGGAAGTTCCCCGACTTGAACCCGCCGTCGGTGTCCTTCAGGTGGAGACTGGCCACGTGATCAATGACGCGTTCCAGCTCGTCCGCGCTATTGAGGCCCTGGTTGTAGTAGTAGATGTTCGCGGTGTCCAGGTTGATCTTGACGTTGGGATGGTCCACCGCCTCGATGGTCTGCAGCATCTGGTCGGCGTTTTGGCAGAAGGGCGGGTGCGTCTCCAGCGAGATCGTCACGCCGTGCCCGGCAGCCTTCTCCGCCAGCTCCCGCAGCCGCTCCATGTAGTACTCGCGCGGCTGCTCGGTCCCGTTCGCGCTGGTGAAGAACAGCTTCACCCCCACCTCTTCGGCGGCGGCCAGCGCCGCGTGGTAAGCCTCCAGGGTCTCCGGCTTGTCGAAGTTTGCTCCGCCCGCCAGCGTCGTGATCGTGACCCCGTGGGCCTTCGCACCCGCCGCAACCTCCCGCAGCTCGTCCAGCGGCCGCATCGCCGCCTCGAGACAGTGGATGCCCGCCTGCGGCAAGTACTCCACAGCGTTCTGCCAGCCTTGGTATACCGGCTCCCGGCACGAAATCATGTGCGCCATTGTTGAGCAGAACCTCCCTCTATGTTTGACACGTGCCCCTGCTGTCAGCGTGTGCCCATCTGTGCGACGGCTTCCCTCCTGTGTCGCGCTAGTCCTGCCAACGCGCAAAAAAGGGAAAGGACCCTTACGCCCGGCCCGCGAAAGTTGCCGGAGACTGACCCTGAAACGCGAATCGCCACCACTCGGAGAAGACCATGCCCGCAAACCCGAACTTGCTGTTTGTGTTTGCCGACCAGATGCGCGGGATGGATCTGGGCTGCGCCGGGAATGCCCAGGTGCAGACACCGCACATGGACCGCCTCGCGGCCGAGGGAATGCGCTTCACCCATGCCTACGCCAACTGCCCCGTCTGCACTCCCAGCCGCGCCGGCCTGCTGACCGGCAAGTACCCGCTGACCTGCCGGGTGATCGCCAACGACCTGCCTTTGCCCGAGGACGAGCGCACCATCGGGGAGGTATGCCGCGACGCCGGCTACCGCACCGGCTATGTGGGCAAGTGGCACCTGGACGGCGTACCGCGCAGCCGCTTTACGCCGCCCGGACCGCGCCGCCACGGCTTCGACTACTGGCGCGTCTTCAACTGCCACCATCAGTATTTCCAGGGGAAGTACTTCGCCGACGAGCCCGAGGTGCAGCATCTGGACGGCTATGAGCCCGTGGGCCAGACCGATCTGTGCCTGGACTTCCTACGCCAGGACGACGACCGCCCCTTCTGTCTGTTTCTGTCCTTCGGCCCGCCCCACGACCCGTACGATCAGGTGCCCGAGGAATACCGCGCCCGCTACGATCCCGACAAGATCGAGCTCCGCCCCAACTTCAAGCCGATCCCGCCCGGCCCGCGTGACATCAGCGGTCAGCGCGATCCTCGCGTTACGCTCGCGAACTACTATGCCGCCATCACGGCGCTCGACGAGCAGCTCGGCCGCCTGCTGGACGCCCTCCAGGAGCTGGGCCTCGCCGAGAACACCATCGTGGTGTATAGCTCCGATCACGGCGACATGCTGTGGTCGCAGGGCAGGATGAAAAAGCAGCAGCCCTGGGAGGAATCGGCCCTGATCCCGTTTCTGATCCGCTGGCCCGGACACATCCCTGCGGCAAGCACTTGCGACTCGCTGTTGAGCGTGGTTGACCTGGCCCCCTCGTTGCTCTCCTTGATGGGCCTCCCGGCGCTGCCGGACGCTGAGGGGGCCGATTTCTCCCCTACGATGTTGGGCGGCAGTGGCCCGGACCCCGAATCAGTCTTTCTGTGTGATGTCGTCACCATGGATGAGGCGCACAGACAGGGGTTGCGCGAATGGCGGGGCGTCCGCACGCGGCGGCACACCTATGCCCGGTTTGCCGACGGCGAAGGCTGGATGCTCTACGACAACGAGAAGGACCCGTATCAGCTCAACAACCTGATCGCCGAGCCGTCCGCTGCGAGCACCCGTGACCATCTGGAGCACGAGCTCCGATCCTGGCTTGACCGGACGAGGGATTCCTGCGCTGCCTGGCAGGAGCAGATCCGCCGCCTGGGCCTCGTAGAGCTGTGGAACGCCCGCGAACGCGAGCTCCACCCTGGCGATCCCCGTTTGCTCTAGAATTACCTGAAAGCCGCGGTCCCCGGGGACTGTGGAGGGCGCGAGACCCCGGCTGTCGAAGCACGACCCCAGGCCCCCTGGAGCCGTTCCCACTAGTGCTATGCCCTCATCTGCCACAGCGGACCCATCGCGCCTGAACGTCCCGGTCCGTGCCCGTGCTATCTTGCTCGGGTTGGTTCTGATTCCCCCGAACGCAGTTTGGGTTCAGGAGATGGAGCAGATCTGGGAGTCCGGCCAGCCGACCATGGCGTCGCTGTTCTTCAACGCCGTGTTCACACTGCTCGTGCTGGCCCTGCTCAACGAGGCGTTGCGCCGCCACGCGCCTCGTTGGGCTCTGCGGCCGGGCGAGTTGGTAGTCGTCTACGCCATGCTCTGCGTGGGGACGGCGCTGGCCGGGCACGATCAACTGCAGGTCCTGTCCACGCTCCTGACTTACCCGTTCTACTACGCGACACCCGCGAACGACTGGGCCAACCTGTTCTTCGACCGCCTGCCCTCGGGGCTGCTGGTCTCCGATCCGGCAGCCGTCAAGGGATTCTGGGAGGGTGCGCCCACGCTCTACTCCTGGAAGGCGCTGCAGCCCTGGCTGCCGGCGACGGGCGCGTGGTTGGGCTTTGTTGTGCTGATGCTCGGAGCAATGATGTGTATCAATGTCTTCGTTCGCAAGCGCTGGACCGAGGAGGAGAAGCTTAGCTACCCGCTGATCGAGATGCCGCTGGAGCTCTCGCGTCCCGGCCTACCCGTTTTGCACACGCGGCTGCTCTGGATCGGCTTCGCACTGGCGGCCAGCATAGACCTCTACAACGGCCTCGCCTTCCTGCATCCCGTGCTCCCCCAGATCCACGTGACCGCCGTGGACCTCTCGCCGCGCTTTAGGACGTACCCCTGGCGGGCCATGGGCTACACGCCCGTGGCGGCGTATCCCTTCGCCATCGGCCTGGGCTATCTGATGCCCCTGGACATGCTCTTTTCCAGTTGGTTCTTCTTCTGGTTCTGGAAGGCGCAGCGCGTCATCGGCCATGCCGTCGGCTGGCACCGCGTGCCGCGGTTCCCCTTTGTTGGCGAGCAGTCTTTCGGGGCCTACTGCGGGATCGCCGTCTTCGCGCTGTACACGGGGCGTCGGTTCCTGGAGCAGGTCGTGCGCGGTCTCATGGGCGCCGGGCCGCGCGTGGACGACCGGGCGGAGGCCCTCCCGTACGGCTACGCCCTCGGCGGGATTCTGCTGGGCGTGGGCGGCCTGGTGCTGTTCGGGATGAGCTTTGGCCTGAGCTTCGTGGTCGCCATCGCGTTTTTTGCCGGGTACTTCCTCCTGTCGCTGGCCATCACGCGGATGCGCGCTGAGTTCGGCGTGCCGGCCCACGACCTGTACGGCACCGGCGCTGAAATGATGATCGTCTCCACGGTGGGGGCCCGCGCCCTCGGCCCGAGCAATCTCGTGATGCTGGCGCTGTTCTGGTGGTTCAACCGCGCCCAGCGGAGCCATCCCATGCCGCACGGCCTCGAGGGCCTGGCTCTGGCCCGGCGGCAGCAGGCCTCGGCCCGCTCCGCCCTGGCGGCGATCATGCTGGCCGTCGTCATTGGGGCCCTCGCCGGCTTGTGGAGCATGCTGCGAATCGGGTACACTCGCGGCGTGGCCACGCTCACCACCGACTCAACCTACCTGGCGCGCGATGCCTTCATCCGCCTCCAGTCCTGGCTCACGGTTCCACAGAAGCCGAGCCTGCCTGCCGCCCTCGCCATCGTCTCCGGTACTGCCTTTACGCTGCTGTTGCTCACCATGCGGCTCCGGTTTCTCTGGTGGCCCTTTCATCCGGTCGGCTACGCCATCTCCAGCAGCATTCTCATGGGCCTGCTTTGGGTCCCGATGCTCATTGCTTGGCTGTTCAAGATCTTGCTGATGCGCTATGCCGGCGCGCGGTCCTATCGCCGCGCCATACCATTCTTCTTCGGCCTGATTCTGGGCGAGTTCGTCGTCGGGAGCCTATGGACGGTGGTCGGTATGAGCCTATGGACGGTGGTCGGTATGATTGGCCGCTTTCCAACCTATCGCTTCTGGGCGTACTAAAGATGATTTCATAACCTCAACGACGAACGGTAATCGCCCCTGAAGGGGCTCCTATAAGCAAGGGTGATGAAACAGCTTCCAGCCCTGAAGCCCAAGAACATGGCACGCATCCTAGGGGGAACATCATGCTCATCACAATCGTTTGGTTGACTTGTCTAGTCATTACCGGAACCCTCAGCCACGCCGCGGAACCCATCTACCGAACGGACTTCGACCGCTGCGAGCCCAAGGACGCCCTATCCGCCAAACTGGCACCCGGCAAGTGGCAGATCCGCACGAATCTCGGCGGCCGGGACCGTCGTGTGCTGT
>JALGUG010000208.1 GCA_029820995.1 Candidatus Zipacnadia bacterium | reverse complement strand
ATCAGCCTCGCCCTCGCGGCAGAGGACGGCACGATGAGCGGAATTGTGGAGTGCCGGCAGGCGACAGATATTGCCCTGCGGGTGGGTGTCGCTGAGCGCGTGTTCGTGGACGGCGAAGTGGCTGAATTGCAGCCTGCGCAGGAGGCGGGATTCGTGAAGCTGGCGCTCCGGGCCGGGCGGCACGCGATCCGGCTCGAGTGAGGAAGCGGCTCGCCAGGGGACGGCTGGTGCGGGTGGCGCACGCCGGTTGTGGTCCCGGGGGGAGCAGCGATCTGCAAAGCCTGGAGGGCCCTCGAGGCAGGCTGAGGAGGCTGATAGGCGTGATTCTGATATTGTTGCTCTGCGCAACGACAGTAGCCGGGGCTGAAGAGGGGTTGGTTGCCCACTACCAGTGCGACGCCGGACCGGGGGAAGTGCTCCGCGACAGCAGCGGGCAAGAGCATCACGGCACGCTCCACGGGGCGCGATGGGCTCGGGGCGATTTTGGGACGGCGCTGGCCTTCGACGGCGTTGACGATTACGTGGACTGCGGCGCCGAGCCGGGGCTGACGACCGAAGGGGCGGGCAGCGTGCTGCTGTGGCTGAGGCCGGAGGCGCTCCAGGGCGGGCTGGTGACGAGAAGCACGGGCGGAGGCTGGGCCGACGAGCGGCTCGTGCTCGCGCTGAACACGTACCGTGGCGAGCCGAAGCTGCAGTGGGCCGTGGCGGACGGGACGGCATACCAGTGCGGCGTGCTTCCCTTGCCCTCGGTGGACACGTGGTCGCACCTGGCGATGACCTTCGACGGCCGGTCTCTACGATTCTACCAGGATGGCGTCGCCGTCGGCTCGGCGCACCAAACGGTCAAGCCGCGGGTGGCTGGGGTGCCGCTCCTGATCGGCAAGTGCCAGGGGCTGGGCGAGCAGTTCTTCCGGGGACTGATTGATGAGGTGAGGATCTACAGTCGGGCGCTGTCGGAGATGGAGATCCTGGCGCAATACAAGGCTGAGGCCAAGAGGCGGGGCAAGAATGTGGCCGCGTTCACCCGGCCGAAGATCGAGGTCACCGCGTACGCCAATGCGGGCCGGCTGGTCGTGGACGCCGACTATGCCGCGATGCGTCCGGTGCCGGAAGGGGCAAGTATCGAGGTCGAGGTTCTCCGCGGCGGCAGTCGCCAGGCGCTGCGCCGCGCGCGGATAGCGATGGCGAACACGCGCGGATCCGGGGAAGTCATTCTGGACTTACAGACCGAGCCGCCCGGCAAGTTGACGGTGCGTGCTCAGGCCCGGAAGGCCGATGGGCAGCAGTTGGGCGAGAGCGTGACGCAGGAGCTCCAGTGGCCGGAGCGCGAGCGCCGGTTCAGCCCGCAGGCGGGCGTGAAGGTGCTGAACAACCTGGTCTTCGAGCTGCTGAACGAGTCGCCGCCGCGCGACCGCGAATACACAATCAACAATCCGCGCGAGGGCTGGATCTTCATCTCGCTGGCGGGAGTGCCTATGGCCCGCGCTGGTGGAGCCGCGCCGAGCGTGCGAGTTGATGCGCAACGGGTGCCGCTCAGACTGGTCGGCCAGGACTACGAGGCGATGCGGTATCTGTCGGAGGGCCCGCACCGAGTCCGTGTCGCAGGCGGCCTGAAGGCGGACCGCCTGGTCGTTCGTTCCATCGGCGAGCTGTTCTACTCCATGTACGGGGCCAATCCGCTGGTGCCGGAGACGGGAGACTACACGTGGGACTTCCTGCGCAAGTACGTGCTCGACCACGTGAACACGATCATTGGGCGGGCGACGGACGAGTATGAGCAGGAGATTCGCGAGTGGACTGGGGAGGGGAAGCGCTGGATGACGCAGCGCAACCTGCCGTGGGTCAAGAGCGCAGACGAGGCGTACGAGTTCTGGGCTGGACAGATGGGAATGCAGCATCCGCTGATGCACGGCATCTGGGCGGATGAGTTCGGCGGTGGGCGGAAGTTCCGCGAGATGTACCCGATCTGGTGTGAGGCGATTCGTCGGCTTAAGGCGAGTCCGCAGTTCGTGGGGCGACAGTTCTATGCCTATGTCGGCTCGACCTACAACGAAGATGTGGAGCCGCTGGTCAAGACGATCGTGGAGTGCGGCTATCGTCTGGCGCCCGAATGGTATTTGCGGGAGCAATTCCGGGAGGAGGATGTGCGGTCGCATTTCGGGCCGAAATGGGAGCGGAGCAACCGCGCCAAGTGGGCGGCAGCGGATCCGGAGGCGCCCTATGATCGGGTGCTAATCCTGGGGCTGCTGTCCCAGCCGGAGGAGAGCTGCGACATCTACCCGCACTGCGACTACAACGTCTACCTTGACCTGCAGTTTCAGTTCATTGCGACGGAGCCCGCTTGGTTCGGCTTGAGGGGCCTGCAGGGGTACTACTCGCCGTACGTCGGCGAGGAGCAAACGCGGCTATTCGCGCGCCTGCTGCGTCACTACGCCATTGAGGGGCACACCGAGCGGCTGCTGAAGGATCCCTATATCCTGACTCATCTGCAGAACCCGGACTTCCTGGAAGGCATCAAGGGCTGGGACCTCTCGCCGGCTGTTCCGGGGAGCGAGGACGAGGGCGGCACCATGGCGGCCAAGACGGCCAAGGGGTTCGGATGGTTGCAGGGCCGGTACTGGCGGCAAAATGTGGGCGATTCGGTGCTGTGGACGAAGCGGAGCAGCGCCAAGCCGAACGTGTTTGGGCAGACGATTCGTGATCTGGAGCCGGGTCGGCTGTACTCGCTGCGGTTCTTCACCGGCAACTACCAGGACCTGCTGCATGGCGTGTCTCGCGAATACAAGCACGGTGTGTCGGTCGCCATCGAGAACGTTGAGCTGATCCCGGAGAAGACGTTTCAAGCCATGATCAAGAGCTGCTATGCCCACAGATTCAAGTCGTTCAATCGGGAGAATCCGTACCGGATGAACTACCATCAGCGCGTGTTCAGGGCGCAGGGCAAGACGGCGCGGCTGAGCTTATCGGATTGGGCCTCGGAGCGCGAGTCGGGCGGCCCGGCCGGTGAGGAGCTGGTTTGGAATTTCGTGCAAGTGCAGCCATATTTCCCGGACTGAAAGGGCGGGCAGGCGGTAGGCGCGCTCGTCAGGTGAACTGAGATGATTGTCCGGACGATGGTGGCGGCAGGTGTGCCGGCGGGCCGGCATCGCGGGTGAGAAGGATCGGATGAGGTTCGGGCAGGTGACCCTGGTGGATTGACGGGCGCCGTGGCGGGGTGGGCGGGGGCATTCCGGAGGTTGTGTCGGAGGTCCGCAAGCCGCGGCTTGCTGTGGGTGATCAGTCTGCGAGCTGCTGTGCGGTCAAATCGCAATCAAAGCGCTGCAGGAAGGGGCAGCCGTCTGGCCCGACACGGTGGCAGATTCCCCAGGTAATCCCTCGTCCGGCAGTGGTGTTCGCGAACGCATCGGGCCGGTAAGCTCCCGGGGCGCTGGGGACGTTCTCGACGCGAGCCTGCACGGCAAAGTGGAGGCCGTCGGGGCTGTACTGAACTGTATTGCCTTCCGGGCCCGTGGGAGCGACCAGTGCGGCCACACCCTCGCGATGCGGCCAGACGAGGACCTCGTGCCCGCTGTTGATGAGGGGATTGGCGCCCGATTTCACGTATGGCCCTTCCGGGCGTTCGGCGACGGCGAGGCCCATCTTGGTCTGCCGGGGGCTGAGGCCGATCTGGCGGCCTTTGTAATAGAGCCAGTAGGTGCCGTCGCGGACGATCAGACAGGAGTCGTCCACACGGTGACTGTCCCAGTCGTCGGGCTCGCCGGTGGTGAGCACAGGATTGCGGGCGGACTTGGTCCACGGACCGTCGGGCGAGTCGGCAAGGGCCAGCCCGATGGCAGTCTTGGCTTTCTCGGAGAACGGCTTTTGGACCGAGGTGTAGAAGAGATAGTAGCGGCGCCGGGCCACGAGGATGTTGGGAGTGAACACGCTCTGCTGATCCCAATCGCCGGTGCCGCCGCGTGCCAAAGCCTCTCCTCGTTCGGTCCATGTGCAGCCGTCAAGCGATGTTGCGTACCAGATGGTGGCATCGTAACCGGTAGGTCCCCTGTCGGTCTTGGTGTACCAGACGTAGTAGAGCGCTCCGACTTTAATGACATCGCTGGGGTCTCGGCGTGTTATACCCTTTTCGTGGTCTAGTCCGGCGGCTGGGCTAAACGCGAAGGCGGTATCGAACTCACCGCTGCCTGTCATGTCTTGCGCTCACTCTCCAGCGGGCGGGTATCGCTGGGCGAGCTCCGCCGCGGCAGCTTTGGTTGCCGTCCAGTCGCCGGTCTCGCCCGGCACGGCTTTCACGATCATGGTGTAGTCCAGCTCTTCGCCCTGCGCGAACGCCGCACCGCTGTTCTGCTGGACGTAGTACTTGTGGTAGCGCTGGTGGTCCCAAATGAAGCTCTTGCTGGTCGAGCTGGTGACGACCTTCGGCGTGTAGCACAGGAGGCCGAGGTGTCGGTCCGGGAGGTACTGGGCGACCCAGCGCGCATCGGCGTCCACCTGATGGCCGCCGTCGCTCTTGAAGCCGCCCTGGATGAGCCGGCCGTCGGGGAGTTGGGCGATCCACTGGGTGGTTTCCTTGGGCCAGCAGTGCATGAACAGATACATCCGGCTCAGGTCATGGTCTTCGGTCGCCGTGAGGTGCACGCGCTCGACGATCTCGTCGTCCTTCACGGTAATGGTGTGCGTGGCGGCGAAGTTGTGGATGGTCGAGGTCTTGGTCAGCGCGATGGCGTGGCCCTCGACCGTGCGGCCGACCTCGATTGGCGTGTCGCAGCCGTCCACGGTGAGCTGGAGCGAGTGGACAATCTCCCGGCCGCCCTCGCTGTGGCCGGTGCCGATCCACTTGCCGCCCCGGGGAATCAGCACAGTGCCGTAGTGGCCGGTGGCTCCGGCGAGCAGCTCGCCGCCGAAATGGATCTCGTAGATGGTCCAGGCCTTTTCGGCCGAGAAGACGACCTCGTAGTTCGCGGTCTTGGCAGTGAGGCGGCCTTGCTCCGGGACGCCCTCATCGTACAGGCGTTCCGCCGGCGCGGCCGGTCCGGCGGCTCCGATGACGCTCGCAAGCAGATATGCCAGCATGGGTTTGGTCCTTTCGGTTAGAAGGACGGTCGCGCGTGGATGCGCTCCTACGCGGCGGCACCTCACCTCGCCAAGACTGCGCGGGCCACACGAAGAACATTGCCGCCCAGGATCTTCTGGATATCGGTGTCCGAGTACCCGCGCTGGACGAGGCCGATTGTGAAGACCGGCCAGTTGGTCCACGCCAGGCTGCGGATTTGGTGCTCTTGATGCCATTCGGGAGCGTGAATGGCATCGTTCGGCTGCCAGAAGTATCCCCACCGCCGGCGTGAGGGACGACGTTTCGGGATCTTGCGCTGCTCCTCAGCGGCTCGGGACGAGGTGTAGGCGACATCTGTTCCGATGGCAACATGATCCACGCCGAAGTTCTTCACGACATAGTCAATGTGGTCCAGCAGGGCGCTGATGTCGCCGCTGCCGCCCAGGAACGCAGGGACACAGCAGATGCCGACGTATCCGCCAGTGTCGGCAATAGCGCGGATCACCTCGTCCGGCTTGCAGCGATGGTGCTCGTTCAAGGCGGCGCAGGCTGAATGGCTTGCGACCATGGGGCGCTCGGAAGCCTGCGCGGCATCGAGACTCGTTTGCCAGCTCGAGTGGGCGATATCCACGATCACGCCGACGCGATTCATCTCCGCAACCACGGCTCGGCCGAAGTCGCTCAGCCCGGCGTTCGCGGGCTCGGCGCAGCCGTCGCCGATCATGTTGCGCCGATTGTAAGTGAGGTGCATCATGCGGCACCCCAGTTGGAAGAAGATGCGAATGTAGCGGAGTTCCTCTTCCACTGAGATCCAGTCCTGGGAGAGAGGCACGCCGTTGCTGACGAGGTACAGACAGTGCCGGTTCTGCTTCTTGGCGGCGACGATATCCTCCGGGGTGACGGCTTTTTGCACGAAGTCACGCATCATGTCCGTGAGGTAAGTGAACCGGGCCAGCCGCTTGGTCAGGCGGGCCGGCGCCTGTCCTTCCTCTCCGGCGTTCTGCAGGATACACGTGACCCCGGCGGCCTCCCAGGCGGCCTGGAACTCCTCTCGCTGCGCAGGATCGGTGACGCAGCGGGTCATGCTCATGTCTTCCATCAGGTCCTGCAGCTCGGCCTCCGAGGCGCCCTCTTCCACCGCTGCTTTCACAGCCTCCCCGTCCACCGCGGCGCGTGGAGCAAAGCCGTACGACTCGCAGACGATGGAGTTCTTGTGGAGCTCCGTGCCGTGCTCGATGTCGCGTTGACTGGGCTGCAGAATGCCCAGCGCGACTTCTCTGGCCTGCTCGATGCTCTCGTTCATGCCTTGCCCCCCTATCAGGTCAGTGCGGACGCCATGCGTTCAGCCCAGCAAGTTCGTGATGAACTGATGGGCGGCTTTCATGGCGGCGGCCTTCTCCTGGTTGTTGTCGCCGACCGCGCGCTCTAGAGTGTAGGGGCCGCGATAGCCGCCGCGCCACAGGGCGGGCAAGAGGCGGTCGTAATGCACTTCGCCCCGGCCCAGCGGCGGGAAGTCCTTGCGGCCTTTGCCGCCGCGATGGTCTTTTAGATGCGTGTGCCCGATGAATGGGATCAGCTCCGCCAGGCGTTCTTCCGGTCGGCGGCCCTCGTAGAAGAGGAAGTTGGCCGGATCGAAGGCCAAGCGCACGCGCTCGTGGTTGATGGTCGCCATGGCCTGCAGGCACGCGTCCGCATGTCCGGTGTAGCCGCCGTGGGTTTCGAGGCAAATCGTCAGGCCACGCTGGCCGGCGAAGTCGCCGGCGCGGCGAATCCGGTCAACGAAGGCGGCAACGTCCTGCGCCCGCTTGGCCGGGTCGGCGTCGAGGTGGATGCCGCCGGTGTCGAGGAGGCCGACGCCGAAGCGAGCGGCGCCCTCCAGCTTCCGCTGCAGCAGCTCCAGGCCGTCATCGGCCAGCAGGTTTGAACTGCTGTAGACAGCGGCAAGCGCCAGGCCGTGGTCGGCCAGCTTGTCGCGGAGGCGCTGTTCGTCAGCAGCGCTCAGGTCCTCCAGTGCGAGATCGAGATAGCCTTGGCAGAACCCAAGGGCGACGTGGGAGAAGCCGGCTGCCGTGGTGGCCTCCAGGAAGGCGTCGAAGTCGGGATTGCAGAAGTTGTACGCCGCGATGGTCGGCTCCATGTTATGGTTCTCCCCTGGTCGTCTGCGGCTCACGTTATTCTGCGTCGAGCAAGCCTGCGTCCGTCGGCCGCTCGTCGGAGCGCACTCAGCGAATCGCGACACCGATTGACTGCGCGACGGAGCGGATGTGGTCTGCGGCCAGCTTGTATTCTTCCTCCGTGGACAGGTGCTCGGTCATCAGAGGCGTGTCGGGGGACAGCTTGCTCAGTTCTCTCAAATAGACCGCATAGTCCAGGCCGCCCAGCCCGGGGCGCACCTCGTCGAGATGGACGGTGAGCTTCTGGGAGAAGGCGATGTCCTTGGCGTGGCAGCTCTTGATGTGCGGGCCGAGCTGGTCAAAGCACTCGCGAAGGAGCGCGGCAGTGCTGTAGAAGCGCTGAGGGCTGCAGACGAGGTTGACGGGATCTAGATGCGCGGCGAAGCGCTCACGGTCAATGGCCTTGATGAGGCTGAGATAGCTTTGGGGCGAGTCGGGATAGATCCACGGCATGGTCTCCAAGGTGTAGAAGGTGCGCGTGGGCTGAACGGCATCAATGATGGTGCGCGTGGTTTCGACGATGAGGTCGAAGGTGTCGTCCGTGAAGTTGTCGGGATGGTGACCGTCCCACTTGTCGCCGCGGGAGCCGGCGATGTTCACGCAGCAGCAGGCGCCGATCCGATCGGCCAACGCGAGCTGCTCCTGACAATGGGCCAGGGCCCGGTCGCGCTCCTGCTTGTCGGGGCTCAGGGGATTGCTCCAGGCGCCGACCTCGGCGATGACGATATCCGCCTGCGCGGCCGCCTGTGCGTAGGCTTGAACGAGATCATCGCCGGCCGAGTGATCCAGCGGGCAGTAGGCGGCTGTGTAGTTGCGCTTTCTCAGGGCAGCAATCCAATCATCCGGACCGGCACAGTGGCTGAGGACAGGGCCTCCCAGTCGCATGTCGTTCCTCCCTGGGCGTTGCTTGGCTCGCCGGGCCGTGCGGCCCGCTAGCGTAGTGTGAACGTCGCCTTGCGCCGGATGTCTCTCGAAGAGCTGCCGACCCTCACCTCGAAATTGCCCGGCTCGGCGACGAAGCGTTGGGCGTCCACGTCGTAGAACGCCAGGTCAGCGGCTCGCAGCGTGAACTCAACTGTTTTGGTCTCTCCGGGGGCCAGATGAATGCGCTGGAAGCCCTTGAGCTCAGCCAGAGGCAT
>JALGUG010000207.1 GCA_029820995.1 Candidatus Zipacnadia bacterium | reverse complement strand
CGTTGGGGGAGCTGCAGGCTCGCCGTTCGGACCCCGTCTGGGCGAACGCACCGCCGCCGCAAGCTAGTCGCCGCCTCTCGCGGTCGGATCGCGGCCGACCGCACTGCTCGGGAAGGCCTGAGCTCCCAACGAGCCGAGCCGGAACGGGCGATACGAGACCGGCGAACGGGGCGCCCCGGAGGAACTGAATAGCAGCAGTAATCAGCAGTCAGCAAACAGCAAACGGCGAACAGTAAGCAGCCAACAGGAAACCGCAAGGGCCAGGCAGCAGCCACCTTGTGATCTGTGGCGTGCAGGCGACGGTACTGCCCGCTAGGGTGCTGGATGGGCGGCGCGGAGGTGTCTTATTGCCGCACGCCAGTGTCTGGTGCGAGTGATCCTATTCTCGGTTTTGCGAAAAGCCGAAAACAGGCATGCTTGCCCCGGGCGAACGGGTGGAGCACGGTTCACGAGGTGCTCATCTGTAGGCCAGAAGGTGAGTTGGCGGTCAAGGCTGCTCTGGTTCACCTGCGGAGGCCCACCTTTGCTAGGCAGACGGTGCAATCCCCCGTCCATTGCAGACTCCTCCCTATGCTGGATCTCCGGCTGTGGTCCACGCCCTTGAGCGGCCCAGGCACCGCACGACGAGCCCCGGCGCTCTGACCGAAGTGCTCAGAGCGCCAGCTATTGACTTCTGCTCCGCGAGGGGGGTATACTCACTTGCGTTGACAGCAGGGCGGCACTGGGACTTGTGTTATGTTCTTCCTCTCCTCCTGACCGATGTCGGGGGAGTTCATTTTGTCTCTGTTTGCGCTGTTCTTCACAACCCCTGCCCTGCAAGGCCAACGGACAAAGTCTGATGACCGGCTACGCACCGATTGGAGCTTTCTTTGTCGTCGGAGTCCTGTATGGCAGTTTGCTTACCCTCGGATTGTCCTATCTCGTCCGCCCGCACGACCCCTACAGCGAGAAGCGCACCACCTACGAATGCGGCATCGAGCCGATCGGCCACTCCTGGTCCCAGTTCAACATCCGCTATTATCTCTTCGCTTTGGTCTTTGTCGTTTTCGACGTGGAGACCGTATTCCTGTATCCGTGGGCGCGCGTCTTCCGCACGCTGACCTCCGTCACGATCGTGCCCGGGATGGGGACCTTCGTCCTGGGAGAGATGATGGTCTTCCTGGCCATCCTCGTGGTGGGCTACGCCTACGCTTGGCGCAAGGGGGCTCTGGAATGGATCTAATCCGCCTTGTGGATCAACCGGGGCGACGCTTGGCTCGAGCCGTGCAGGACAAGCCGGGGGCCCGGCAAATTCTCAACGTCTTCGACGCTGTCTTCAACTGGGGCCGCGCCTGCTCCATATGGCCGATGACCTTCGGCCTCGCTTGTTGCGCCATCGAGATGATGTGCACCGGGGCCTCACGGTACGACCTCGACCGCTTCGGCATCATCTTTCGGGCCACGCCGCGCCAGGCCGACGTGATGATCGTCGCCGGGACGGTCTGCGTCAAGATGGCGCCAGTGCTCAGGCGCCTGTACGATGAGATGCCCGAGCCGCGCTACGTGCTCTCCATGGGGAACTGCGCCAACACTGGCGGGCGCTTCTACCATGACGCCTACAGCGTTGTCAAGGGCGTGGACCGCATTGTGCCCGTGGACATCTATGTGCCCGGCTGTCCGCCCCGACCCGAGGCGCTGCTGCACGGCCTCCTGGAGTTGCAGAAGAAGATCCGCAGCGAGTCGATGGCCGATGAGTTCGCTGCCGGTGCCCTGCGTTCGCACGAGGACTAGACACGCACGTGGCCGATCAGGACCAGACGAGCACAACTGAAGATCAGCCGCCGGAGGAACAGAGGCACGTCGCAGAGCCTTTGCCGGCCGATTTGGCTGACCTGGTAGGCGGGGCCATCGTCGAGGGCTGCGTGGTCGGTGGCGATCTGCGCCTGACGATCCGCCGCGATGACTGGCGCGACATCGCAGAGTACTTGCTGCTTTCCCAGGACCACGCCTATACCTTTTTCGAGGCGCTCTCCGTGGTGGATTACGAGGACCGCTTTGAGCTGGTCTGCCATCTGCGCAATCTCGACCGCAACCGCCTCGCCACGATCCGCACCGTTCTTGATCACGACGACCCAGCCGCCGAGAGCTTGACTGGCCTCTGGTCGGGAGCTGACTGGTACGAGCGGGAGGCCTTCGACCTGTTCGGCATTCGCTTCGAGGGCCACCCCAATCTCACGCGACTGCTCATGCCGGACGACTGGGAGGGCCATCCCCTCCGCAAGGACTACCAGCTTCCCGATGACCCGTTGATTGTGGAGCTCCCGGAACACGATCTCGCCGCCCGCCGTGCTGCGGCATCACAGCCCCAGCCCGAGTCGCCCGCCGATGACTCAGACCACGCTTGATTTCGAGCAAATCCTCCTCCACATGGGCCCGCAGCACCCGAGCACTCACGGGGTGCTGCGCCTCGACGTGACCCTGGACGGCGAAGTGGTCGTGGACTGCCTGCCGGTTATCGGCTATCTACACAGTTCGCTGGAGAAGCTGGCCGAGAAGCGCACGTACGTCCAGTACGTGCCCTTTACGGACCGCTACGACTACCTGGCCTCAATGCACAACAACTTCGTCTATTGCCGAGCGGTTGAGCAGCTTCTCGGGCTCGAGGTCCCCGCCCGTGCCGAGTGGATCCGCACTCTCGTGAACGAACTGCAGCGGATCGCCAGCCACCTGGTCTGGCTGGGGACCTTTGGCAACGACCTGGGCGCCTGGACCGTCTTTCTCTACTGTTTTCGCGAGCGCGAGCTCATTATTGATCTATTCGAGGCCATCTCCGGCGGACGCTTGCTGTACAACTACCTGCGCATTGGGGGGCTCAAGAACGACCTCACGCCTGACTTCGCCGAGAAGGCGCGCGCCTTCTGCAAGCTGATGCCGGGTCGGCTGGATGAGCTTGATCGCCTGTTCTCCACCAACCGCATCTTCCTGGCGCGCACCCGCGAGATCGGCGTCCTGGAGCCGGAGACGGCACTCGCCTACGGCTGCAGCGGGCCGACCTTGCGCGGCTCCAGTGTCAGCTACGACCTGCGCAAGGCCCGCCCGTACGGGGTGTACGACCAGCTCGACTTCGAAGTGCCGATCCGCACCGGCGGCGATTGCCTGGCGCGCTACCAGGTGCGCCTCGAGGAGATGCGGCAGAGCCTTCGTATGGTCGAGCAGTGCCTCGACGGCCTGCCCTCCGGGCCAATCCAGGCCAAGGTTCCGCGAGTGATCAAGCCGCCCGAAGGCGAGGCCTACGCGGCCATCGAATCGCCTCGCGGCATTCTTGGATGTTACCTGGTCAGCGACGGCAGCAACAGGCCCTGGCGTCTCAAATGGCGTGCGCCGTCGTACAACAACCTGATGGCCTTCCCGGAGATGGTCCGGGCTCACCTCGTCGCCGATATTGTCGCCATTCTAGGCAGTATTGACATCGTCGTTCCGGAGATTGATCGCTAGCGATGTCCGACATTCTGCTGCGCGTCCTCGTCTGGATCAGCGACCAGGCCCATGCCCTGGGCGCCCGCTGGGGCGTGCCCGATGTCCTCGTGACCGCGCTCGGCGTCTTCGTCGCTTCCTTCATCATCGTCACCGTGCCGATCTTGATGGTCCTGGCGCTGGTCTACGCCGAACGCAAATGGGCCGGCGATATCCAGAGCCGCATCGGGCCCGCGCGCACCGGCGGCCGATTCGGCATTCTGCAGACCCTGGCGGACGCCCTCAAGCTGTTCCTCAAGGAAGACATCGTTCCGGCGAAGGCCGACCCGCTGCTGTTCCGCATCGCTCCGGGCCTGGTGCTCTTGCCGGCCTGCATGGCCTACCTGGTAATCCCCTGGGACCACGGCGTGTACGGCAGCGACCTGAACATCGGCATCCTGTACATCATGTCTGTTTCGTCCGTGACCGTCATCGGGATCATGCTGGCCGGCTGGGCCTCGAACAATAAGTGGTCCCTGCTCGGCGGCTTGCGCTCCGCCGCTCAGATGGTCAGCTACGAAATCCCGATGGCGCTGGCGATCGTCTCCGTCGTCCTGTTCAGCGGCTCCCTCTCCATGGTCGGCATCGTCGGCGGCCAGGCCGCAGCAATCCATCACTGGAATCTCTTCGCCCATCCGATCCTGTGGCTGCCCGCTCTGATCTACTTCATCGCCGGCATCGCCGAGGTCAACCGCACGCCCTTTGACTTGCCCGAGGCCGAGAGCGAATTGGTGGCCGGGTTCAACACCGAGTACTCGGGCATGAAGTTCGCCCTATTTTTCATGGCCGAGTACGCGAATATGTTCCTGGTCTGCTGCATCTTTGTGACGCTGTTTCTGGGCGGCTGGCACTCGCCCTTCGGACACTACGACCAGTATATCCCGGGCTTCATCTGGTTCCTGGGCAAGGCGTGGGTCCTGGTTTTCATCTTCATCTGGATCCGCTGGACCCTGCCGCGCCTGCGTGTGGACCAGTTGATGGACTTCGGGTGGAAGCTGCTGATCCCCGCCGGCCTGATCGCGATCTTTCTGGTCGGCGGCTTCATCCTGCTATGACAGTCAAAGAGCTTCTCCGGGACGCCTGGGGTATCGCCAAAGACATCGCGACCGGCGGCTTCAGCCTTCTCAACGGCCACCACGTGACGATGACCAACTTCTGGCGTCCCCGCGTGACCGAGTGGTACCCGCGCGAAAAGCGCGTGCCCCCGCCCGGGTTCCGCGGCGGCTTTGCCCAGCTCTGGGACGCCGAGCGCGACCGGCCCAACTGCATCGCCTGCCAGCTCTGCGCTCGAGCCTGTCCCGACAATTGCATCTACATCGAGGGCGACGACGCCAAGGGCAAGAACAAGCGGCCCGTCGTGTTCGACCTCGACATGGCGGTCTGCATGTTTTGCGGCTTGTGCGTCGAGGCTTGTCCTCACAACGCCTTGACCATGACCTCCGAATACGAGTTCTCCACCGCCGACAAGGGCAGTTTGATTGTCACCTTGGAGCAGATGATCGAGACCGGAAAGCGCCTGGGGTTGACCGAGGTCCAGCGGCCGCCGCAAGTGCCGGCCGAGGCGCAAGCAACGGAGGAGCAGGCCTAAGTGTTCGGCGCGGCGCTCGACTACGTCAAGCAGTTCACACCCGGGGATCTCGCCTTCCTGGCATGCGCCGCGGTGACCCTGCTTTCCGGCCTGGGGGTGGTCACGCAGCGCCGCATCGTGAACGCCGCCCTGCTGATGCTGCCCTGCTTTGCCGGCATCGCCGGGCTCTATCTCTGTCTGGGCGCCGAGTTCCTGTTCGCGATCCAAATTCTCATCTACGCCGGCGCCATCATGGTGCTGATCCTGTTCGCGATTCTTCTGCTCCAGCGAGCCATCGGCGTCACGATCCTGCAGTACAGCCGACAGATGCTGCCCGGGGTCGGCATCTTCTTCGCGGTGGTCGCCCTGTTGGGGTACGTTTTTCTCCGGCTACCGTGGGACGCCGGCGAGCCCGGTGAGCTGCCCATTCCCGTCGCGGTAGCCGTCGAGCACGCCGACACCAACACCGCCCGGATCGGCGCGCTGTTTCTCACCCAGTATCTGCTGCCCTTCGAGGTCGCCTCCCTGGTGCTCACGGTGGCGATGATCGGCGCTATCATTATGGCCAAGCGCTGGCCCCACGAGCCCGAGGAGGTGTCGGAGTGATTCAGCTCCCGCACTACCTCGCGGTCTCCGCAATCCTGTTCGCTCTCGGCCTGTTCGGTGTCGTGACGCGCCGCAACGCCATCGGGATGCTCATGGGCATCGAGCTGATGCTCAACGCCGCGAACATCAACTTCGTCGCCTTCGGCAAGCAATTCATCGGCCCGCTGGGGAACGTGGCGGGTTTACAGGGGCAGATCTTCGCCCTGATCGTAATCACGCTGGCCGCCTGCGAGGCGGCGGTCGGCCTGGCCATCATCCTGCAACTGTACCGCAACCTGCATACCGTTGACCCCGATCAGGTGGCGCAGATGAAGTGGTAGACGGCCGAGCTCTCATCGCATCATGATCCAAACGCTGCTGCATACAGCCTGGCTGATCCCGCTGTACCCGCTGGCCGCCTGCGGGTGGATCCTGGCGCGCAATCGCCGCGCCTGGGGGGCGGGCGCCTATGTGGCCATTGCCGGGATGGCCGTTGCGTGCCTGCACGCGGTCGCACTGCTGCTCGGGCTGATCTTCGCGCCGCCCGCTCAATACCTCGCGCAGGGCAGCCACGAGGCCTTCCTCACCTGGGCGACCTTCGCCGGCCGGCCGCTGGAGCTGGGATTCGTCATTGACAACCTGGCGAGCGTGATGTGCGCGATGGTCACGGTCGTCTCGCTACTGATCTTTGTCTACAGCGTCGGCTACATGCACGGCGACGACTACTACCCCACGTACTTCGCCATGGTCTCGCTGTTCGGGTTCTCCATGCTCACGCTGGTGATCTCGAACAACCTCCTACAGATGTACGTCGGGTGGGAGCTCGTCGGGCTCTGCTCCTATGCGCTCATCGGCCATTGGTATGAGCGTCGCTCGGCTGCCAACGCCGCCAAAAAGGCCTTTATCACCAACCGTGTCGGCGACTTCGGCTTCCTGATCGGGATCATGGTGCTGTTCGCGTACGGGCCCAGCTTGCGCTTTTCGGAGATCTTCGTCGCCCTGACCGAGCACCAGATCCCGTTGGCCATCGCGGGCGTTGCCGCGGCCCTGCTGTTCTGCGGCGCCATCGGCAAGAGCGCCCAGTTCCCCTTGCACGTCTGGCTGCCCGACGCTATGGAGGGCCCCACCCCTGTCAGCGCGCTCATCCACGCCGCCACCATGGTCGCCGCCGGCGTCTATATGGTGGCCCGCGTGTTCCCGCTCTTCTTCCTCACTCAGGCTCAGGCCACGCTGTGGGGCCTGAGCAGTCTGACCGTCGTCGCCCTTATCGGCTGCATCACCTTGCTGCTCGCAGCGGTCATCGCCGTGACGCAGAATGATATCAAGCGCGTGCTGGCCTATTCCACCATCAGCCAGCTTGGCTACATGATGCTCGGGCTGGGCATGGGTCTGGCCGGATTTACGGCGGGCGTGTTCCATCTCGTCACCCACGCCTGCTTCAAGGCGCTCCTGTTCCTGGGTTCCGGCAGCGTCATTCACGGCACGGGCGTCCAGGACATGTGGCGCATGGGCGGCCTGCTCAAGAAGATGCCCGCCACGGCCTGGACCTTCCTGATCGGCACCGCCGCCCTGGCCGGCATCTTCCCCTTCGCCGGCTTCTTCAGCAAGGACGAGATCCTGCTCGCCTGCTGGGGCACGAACCGGGCCTTCTTCTGGCTCGCGGAAGTGGGCGCCTTCTTGACCGCTTTGTACATGACCCGCCAGGTCATTCTCGTGTTCTGGGGCGCGCCGCGCGATCCCAGCGTTCACGCCCACGAGAGCCCGCCCGTCATGACCATTCCGCTCATGGTCCTGGGCTTCTTTGCCGCCTTTCTGGGCTTCATCGGCAGTCCGTGGATTGCCGGCAACCTCTTCCACCAGTTTGTGCACTTCGTGCCGCCGGACCTGACCGGTCACGCTGCCGCGCACGCCGCGGAGCTGCCGGGCGGCGGGCTGGTCATGCTGATCTCCACCTTGTTCGCGCTGGGCGGCGTCGCCTTCGGGATCGTCCTATACGCCGACGCCCCATGGGCCAAGCTCTCGCCCAACGACTTGAAGCGCGGCCCGCTGCAGTACCTGTATATCCTCTCCAAGAACAAGTTCTATTTTGATGAGCTCTATCAGGCCACGGGCGTGCGCGGAACTCTCCTGCTCGCGCAGGCCTGTCGCCTGTGGGACGACTACGTGATTGACGCCTTCGTGGACCTGATGGGCAAGGCCACAGTACTCTGGAGCAAGCTCAGCGGGTTCTTCGACGACTATGTCATTGACAAGCTCGTGGATGCCACCGGCTGGGCTTCAGGCGCCGCGGGGTGGGTCGTCAACCGCCTGCAGACCGGCAAAGTGCAGCAGTACATCATCGGGTTCGCCGCCATCGTGATTGTAGTGATCGCCTTACTGGTCGCCCAAACCGGCTGGTTCTAAGGGCGGTGGTGTTCACCACGCAGACACCGAGAACACTGAGAACGGATAACACAATGAATTTGTCATCCTTTGATCTTCTCCGTGCTCTCCGTGTCTCTGTGGTTCGCAACTCGCCGTTCATCTCACCACGGAGACACCGAGAACACTGACAACGGACAACACAATGAATCCTTCGTCCTTTGATCTTCTCCGTGCTCTCCGTGTCTCTGTGGTTCTCAACTCGCCGTTCATCTGACCACGGAGACACCCAGTGCAGCGAGAACGAACAAGAAGGTGAGGTTGACGGATCCACGGCAGAGGCTTCACGAGGAGGAACTGACGGCAGCCATTATCGGCGCAGCGATTGAGGTCCATCGGCATCTCGGACCGG
>JALGUG010000206.1 GCA_029820995.1 Candidatus Zipacnadia bacterium | reverse complement strand
ATCTGTTTTTCGACCCGCTGGCAGAAGGACGAGGCCCTACCCGTCATGCAGTCCTTTCACGTCACCCGTGATCTCTGGACCTACGGGACCAAGAAGGACTACGTCGAAAAAGTGAAAGCCCTGGGCTGCACATATCAGGGCACGCTGAACGGCATGTGGGCCTCCGGCGAGGGACAGCCCCAGCCGCACCACGAGGGCGACACCACGGGCCGCGCCTACGACCTGGACGGGATGAAGTACGTAGCCACATGGATGCGCGGCTGGAAGTCCAAGGTCCCCCGGTACATCGGATGCTGCAACCATCCCGACTTCCGCCGACTGTTCTTCAGCGGCGCCGACCAACTGCTGGACGCCGGCGTAGACAGCATTCATGTGGACGACTGGGCCATGAACGCCTCCTGGTGCCAGGTCGCCGGCGTGTGCTTCTGCCCCTATTGCCGGCAGGGCTTCCGCGAGTACCTCGATCATCACCTCCCGCCGCAGCAGCTTGCCGACCTGGGCATCGCGGATATCACGCAGTTCGACTATGCCTCATACCTGAAGAACCACGATGGAATCGAGAGCGCCGACGCCTACCGCCGGCGCTTTCGCGAACTGCCTCTCACACCGCACTTCATCGCCTTCCAGATCGAGAGCCTCCGGCGCTTCTATCGCGACCTCGGCGCCCACCTTGACGCCCGCGCCGGGCGCCACGTCCCCCTGTCCGTCAACCATCAGTTCGGCGATGCGCGGCGCGGCAATCAGTTCGCACTGCCCTGGTGTGCCGACCTACTCGACTTCCAGTGCGGCGAGAAGTACCGGACCAATCTGGAGAGCCACATCCTGGCCTGCAAGCTGGCCGATGCCGTCGGCATCTGGCAGGTGATCTCCCCCCTCCCCCGACAGCTCGCGCCGACCTACGCCGGCCTCGCCACCAC
Source organism: Candidatus Zipacnadia bacterium (assembly GCA_029820995.1). Classification (GTDB taxonomy): domain Bacteria; phylum Armatimonadota; class Zipacnadia; order JALGUG01; family JALGUG01; genus JALGUG01. Next base: position 7,536 of record JALGUG010000206.1, on the reverse strand, counting down.
CTACGCCCTCGGCCACCTGTACCTCGTCCCTTGGGACATCTACATGGGCACGGAGCCCAACGGCCCGCCGAAGCCCCGCTACTTCGCTACCCGCGAGGACTTCGGCGATTACTACGATCTGATCCACAGCCACCCGGAGCTGTTCGACGGCTACGAATCGCCCGCCCTACTCGGGGTTGTCGTCAACCTGGATGCACCCGTGCACAGCGAGACGCGCGCCCTCTGCGAGCGCCTGGTGCGGCTGGGCGTGCCCTTCCGCCTCGTGGTCGGCGCTGCGCAATACGCCCGCCTCCCTCTGCGAGCACAAGACCTGTCCAGCTTCCGCGCGCTGATCATGCTCAGCCCTCGTGAGAGCTTCTGCGCCGAGGATCAGGCAGCCATTGCGCAGGCCCTCGCCGCCCGGCGCGTCCGCGTCCTGGCGCCTGACGGCAAGCTGGAGGACAACCTCCTACACCAAGGGCTCCAGGCTCTGCGTGTCGAGGGGCCCAGAGCCGTTCTCGCCTTCCCGCGCGTCAAGCCCGGGGACCCGCCCTCGTGCCTCATCCATCTCGTCAATTGGGACTTCACGCCCGATTTGGCCGCCGCCGAGGAGTACGCTTCCGTGACGGTCTCACTGCAGCACCCCGAGCTCTGGGGGCCGACCAAGAGCGCCCGGTACTACCAGCCGGGCGCACCGGGGCCGGTGGAACTGAAGCTGGAGAAGCATCCGCAGTGCCTTCGGATTACGGTCCCGCGCCTGCGCACGTGGGGAATCATCCGACTGGAGTAGCCCACAAGAGACGGGGTGGCTCGGCGCGCCGGTCGCCGTTCGGGCCAGGGGCCCTGGCCACCCCGTGGACGGCTGTCAGCCGCGTCCAAAGGTCCCGACTCAGTCCGACTGCGAGAGGTTCCCGGGGGATTGGACCAGGGGGGCCGGGATCGTGATCCCGGCCCTTTCCGCGGTCGCCGGTGGGGCGTGTCTACTTGCCCTGGTCAATCAGCAGCACGTGCTCGGCCACCACGTTCTTGGGGCACAGCCAGATGAAAGCCTTCAGACCCAGCGCCAGGACCACGATGTCGTCCAGTTGGCCCAAGCCCACGGCAAAGTCATTGATCGCATCGAGTGGGAAGAGGAAATAGGCGATCGCCACAACGACGACCGCCTTGGCCACCCACGAGACGCGCGGGTCCTTGAACAGTCGAATGTACAGCCGCACCAGCCGCGGCAAGTGCAGCGCCATCCACAGGGTGTTTACTCCGCCCGACGATCCGCCCTCCGGCATCCTGTCCTCCGGTAGATCGCTTCTCGGCCCACTCACGGCCGCCACCCCCTCGTGCCACACACAGCAGGCGCTAGTTATTGTACGCCACTGGCACCGCGGTGATTGCAACCCCGCTCACATTCCGCTAAACCAGCCCCGGAACCCCAGCCGCCTCCATGATCCGGCGCACGTCGGCCACCTCCTCCGGCGTGCAGGGGCGTGTCGGTGGCCGCGGCGGACCAGCCGCACGGCCCACCAGCGCCGCCATCGCCTTCTTGGCGCTCGCCTCTCCTCCCGTGCTCTTGCCCACTCGCACCCGGAACTCGTAGATCGGCCAGCTCAGCTTCCTAATTAGTTCAAAGGCTTCCCGATACTCGCCCGCCTGACAGTGCCGCCAAATCTTCAGGTCGTGCTGTGGATAGAAGTCGCCCACGCCGGAGATGAATCCCTTCGCGCCCATCAGATGGGCATCAATCGTCATCCCCTGGTTATCAATCATCACTAGCTTGTCGGCCGCCAGCCGGTAGCCTTGCAGGTAGTCCCAATTCCGCGGCGCCGACCACTTGATCCCGACGACATTGTCAATCTCGTTCAACTGGAGCAGGAACTCGGGCGTGAACGGTGCGCTGGTCCACCAGGTATTATAGGCCAGGACGCCGATCTCGATGGCTCCGCAGACGGCCTCGTAATAGCGATAGATATCTTCCAGCGGATGCGGGCCGTACATGCAGGGCGGGCCAAGCTGAATGCCGTCCGCGCCGACATCCTGCATGCGGCGCGCCACGTCACTGGAGCGCGCGACGCCGTCGTCCTGGACTCCGGCGATAATCGGCACGCGCCCGGCGGAGCCTTCCACCGCGGCGGCGACGACCTGCACGCGCTCGTCGGGCGTCATGAACGGGATCTCTCCGCCGCCGCCGGCGATCAGCAGCGCGCCCTGTCCGTTCACCAGGCCGTCGGCCACCGATTGCTCCACGTTGGACTTCATGCCCGCCGGATCGAGGCTGAAGTCCTCCTGGAACGGTGTGACCGCAGCCAGCACGACGCCGCACAGCTTTTCGGCCAGTTCCTCGGGTTTCGTAGGCATTGATCAGTCTCCAGTACCTGTCGAGATCCGCGGGCGCCGCCCGGTCACTCCAGGATGTACCGCGTGCCGCCGTCGGGAAGACGCTCCTCCTCGAGTGCGAAGTTCATGGTGTTGCCCGGCAGTCTCGGTGCGCTGGTGGGCCACAGGCTGTTCAGGACGCTCCCCTCGGGCAGCTCAATCTCGGCCGGCGTATCGCGCGGCACCGCGATGTCGAACACAGTGTCCTCATAGGCGTCAATGTTCCACTCCACGGAGATCAGCCCTCGAACGGTGACCGCGGTGGCGTCAAAGGTGCCCATGTCGCAGAGCTGAGGGCGGATCGCCACGCGGGCAAAGCCCGGCGCCAGCGGCTTGATGCCGCAGATCTCGCTGAGAATGTGATGGCACGGTCCCGCCGACCAGCCGTGACACCAACTCCGGCCCGCAGCGGGGAACTGGTGCTCCCGGTCTCGGGGATCGAAGGTTTCCCAGAAGGTGTTGGTACCGCGCCGTGCCATCTCGCCCCAGTATTCCTGAATCAGGTCGCACGCCGCTCGAGGGCGACCCGAATCGAACAGCGCCTGGCAGATGTAGTAATTCATATAGGGCGTGGTGCACGGCGGCACGCGGTCGCTGTCGAGCACGAGGTCCCAGATCCGGTCCCAGCGGTCCGCGTCGGCGACGCCGAACACGATGGCCAGGGCGTTGGTCTGCTGGCTGATGACTTCGCTGGGGCCCTCCTGCGTACGGCAGTCCACGTAGGCTCCGGCCTCGTCGGACCAGAGTAGCTCGTTGATCCGGCGCTTGAGCCGCTCGGCCTCGGTATGGTAGCGCTCCGCCCGCCGGCGATCCCCCAGCAGCCCCGCGATCTTGCCCGCGGCCTGCAAAGCGCCGTGGTACACGCAGTTGAGCGCCGTGACCTGCTCCCGCTTATCCAGCCATTCGGCCCAGTCAATGAACGTCCACCAGTGGTCCTTGCCCCGGTTCGTGATCAGGCCGTCATCGTCGAGCTGTTGCTGGAACCAGTCCATCTGCGCATTGACGGCGGGCTCCAACGTCTCCACCAGAAACCCGTCGGCGCTCAGCCAATAGTAATCCCAGACGCTTATGACGTAGTACGCGCAGTAGTCGGGCAGCAGCGTCTTGCCGGCCTGGGGGCCCACGCCTGGAATGGACCCGTCCGGATTCTGAATCTGGGCCATCTGCAGCAGGCACTTGCGCCACACACTATGGTCTCCCCACAGGTACGAGGCAATGATGCCCTCCAGCCGCGCGTCACCCACCCACAGCGACTGCTCACGCCAGACGCTGTCCTCAAAATGCGCCTGTGTGCCGCAAATCATCGTCTCGCGGCCCGTCTCGAAGATCGTCCCCAGGGACACGTCACCATTGCCTTCCCCCAGCTCCGCCAAGAAATCCATGGCATTGTTGACCTCGGCGCACCCTTCACCCGGCAAGATGCTAAACGGCGGCTCCGAGAGCGTCAGCACCGGACTGGAGAACACTGCTGTGCCCGGCCCGCCGGCGACGACGATCTGCAGGTGGCGGAAGGCCCGCCGCGTGAAGGGCGTCCAGGACACCGGGCCGTCCTCCAGGATCAGGGTGTCAACGTGCTCCAGGTCCTGGCCCGGGCCCTCGCAGTATGAGATCTCCAACCGCAGCCCCTTGGTTCCTCCGGCCATGAAAGTCGGGTAGCACACTCGCTCGGCGGTGTCGGCAAAGAGCACGCCGGCCCGTGCCGTTTCATCCGGTAGGTTAACCTCGACTCCGTAGACCACCGGCGCCACCTCTTCCCCGAACTCCTCCTCGAAGCCCGGCTCGAGCAGTGGCTCCTCCGCCGCCACGGAGAAGCCCGGGATCGGCTCATCCAGAAGCCGAACGGCCCCGTCGCCCTCCGACAGCACGAACACGGTACTGCCCTCCTCCCACGCTCGCACCTGCATCGGGCTCCGCACGCCTTGTTGGCGCAGGGACTGCCGGGCCACCAGATGTGTGAACGGCTCCGTGCCGGGCGGGCCCAGAACGTGTGCCGCCGGCCAGTGCGTGTCGTCGAAGTCCGCGTCCTGCCAACCATGCTCCTGGCGGCGAGCGTCGAAGGTCTCCTTGAAGCCCAGCCAGCGGTTGATCCGCTCCGTGCCCTGGTCGTAGGCCTCGCACTGCTTAACGCGCCACGACTCGTCGGTCCAGACCCGGACGACTGACCCCTCCGCACAGGCTACATCGAGCTGCACCAACAGCCCGCCGGGCCCTTCGCGCTGCTGCGTGATATTCTCGTACTCGGGACCATAGTTGTGCGCGAAGACCGCGATGACGTTCCGACCCGGGTGCAGCGCCGTGGTGACGTCGTATTCGTGGACGTACTGCCAGTGTAGGTCCGACTCGTCCGGCCCGCGCCCGATGAAGACGCCGTTGACCCACACTTGGTACCAGTTGTGCGCCGCAAGCTGCAGCAGCGCCCCCAAGGGCTCATCGGGCACATCGAACACGCGCCGTGCGTGCAGATAGAAGTTCTCCATGTTCTCCTGCGGCGGGTGCCAGATCCAGCGAGCCTCGTCGTTGACTGCAACCGGCTGCGCGGCCAGCAGACGGTCCTCCGCCGGTACGGGTCCGGGACGTGAAAAGTCCTTCATGGGAATCACGCTCCAACCAACATCAGTCTTGTGGGGGCGTCATCAATAACGCCCTCTGCGCGACCTTCCGCGAGGCCTTATGTCGCCACAGATCGCGATGAATCGCGAGCCCCGCTCGCAGTGCGCTTCTTCGCCCACGAGTCGAGACGACCCGTGCCACACGAGAGTCCTCCCTCCGCGACCTCGGAGCCATCTCTTCGCCGGACCGCCCGCCCGACACCTGCCCACACGCGAAAACACCTGCCGCGGCGCGGCCACCCTCAGCCCGCGAGCTGCTCGGCCAGGAAGGCGGCGAGGATCTTCGTGGTGTTCACGAGCGTCTCGATCTCGATGAACTCGGTCGCGGTGTGCGGCGCGTTCGGAGCCCCCGGGCCGAATAGGAGCGTGGGCATCTTGGCGATTTGCCAACCGTAGCACGAGTCGCTCCAGGCGTCCATCAGGTTGAAGTCCGGCGGGCGACCCGTGGTACGTTCAAAGGATTCCGCGAAAGCCTGAACCATCGGCGTGTCCCGCGGCACCTCGAAGGGGATCAGGTCTTTGACCCACTCGACGCGCGAGGGGTGATCCCTTAGGAAGTCGTCCGCCGCATCGGCCTCCGCGATACGGCGCTCGAACTCCTCGCGAATGGGCCTGCCGTTCCAGCCGTAGCCGGCCCGCTCGGCCGCGGCGGCCTCCTCGAGCTGATACACGATGTTCAGCGACAGGTACGCATCCGCCGCGACCACCGCGGGATGGACCCCGGAGCGAAAGATCCCCAGATTCACCAGCGCGCCGGGATACTTGGCCTCGCGCTCGGCCTTGAAGGCGTCAATGGCCGCCTTTACCACCAGCCCCTTCTCGATGGCCGACACGCCGCCGCGAGCCGCGTGCCCGGAGCGGCCCTGGACGAACACATCCGCCGTTAGGCACCCGCCGCAGCCCAGCGTGACGGTCTGGTTGTTGCCGTCCAGGAAAATCGCCAGATCACCCTTGGTGTAGCCGGCCTCAATGCACGCCAGGGTTCCCGCACCGCCACCGTTGCACTCCTCGTCCACCACGCTCTGGAAGCAAACCTCTCCCCGCAGGTCGAGCCCCGAGGACAGCAGTGCCTGCATGGCCATCACGCCCACGGTCTGCCCGCCCTTGCAGTCGCTGGTGCCCCGCCCCCAGATCTTGCCCTCGCGCACCTCGGCGGCGAAGGGATCGAACTCCATGTCCGCCGCGCCGACGGTGTCCATGTGCGCATTCAGCACCAGCCGCTTGCCGCCCTCCCCGAACCGCCACTCGGCGACCAGGTTGGGCCGATCCGTGAAATTGCGATTCTTGGGCCCCAGCACACCCGTGCGGTCGTAGATGTCATCCGGGCAGTCGAACAGACTCACCTGCGCGCCGAGCTCTTCCAGCCGCGGCGCGAGGTACTCCTGGCCCGCCTTTTCCCCGGCGCTGTCCGGATCGCCCGAGTACGGGTTCATGGTGTTGATCTGTACCAGCTCGCGGCAGGTCTGGATGATTTCTTCGCGAAAGTTCTCGACATTCTGAACGATTGGCGCGGGCATCGCTTCAGTCTCCTGGAGACACAAGGGAGGTCATTATGCGCCTCGGTGAACTCGAACGCGGCCGGCTATGGCTGCCGGTGACATGCTGTGCTGCCCTGGCACTGGTGTGCACCGCAGCCGCGCAGCCCGTTCGCCGGCTCCGCGTGCAGAATCCGCTCCCGATCGAGCGACACAGAGCGATCGTCTGTCTGCCGGCTCATTTCGCCCCGCCGATGGCGGAGGCCTCCCGACTCTTCGCGCGTACGCCTTCCAAACGCGTGCCCGTGCAGATGGACGACCTGGACGGCGACGGACGGACGGACGAGTTGGTCTTTCTGGCCGATTTCAAGCCCTTTGAGACGCGGCAGATCGCGCTCGAGCCCGGAGGCCCCGAACGCCGGGAGCAGATCCCTTTGGCGCACGCGGTGCCGGCTCTCAAGCGGGCCGGCTATCCGGCCCTGGAATCGAACCTCGTGGCCTACGGCCTGTACGCCCAGTGGGACCCGCCCGACGCGCAGGCTTCTCTAGCCTGGGACCTCTACGCCAAGCGCCGAACCAGTTGGCGCGTGTCACTGGACCTCCTGCAGAAGGTCAACTATCACCAGGACAATCCGGTGGCGGTGGACGTTCTGCTCGTGGGGCCCACCATGGGCCTGGGCGCCCCGATCATCGGCGACACCCGCCCTCGGCGACCCGACGCGGCGACAAACACCTTTCGCCTAATCTGTGACGGGCCCCTCCGGGCGGGCCTGGAGGTGCTGGTGCGCGACTGGAAGACGCCGCACGGCACCTACGAGGCGCGATTGCAGTACTTCGTGTACGCCGATCACGACTTCCTGGAGGTGCGAGCCCGGGTGCGCAGTCGGGCGGCCAAGGGGGAGCAGTTCGGCCTCGGAATGCGCCGGATGCCCGAGCAGGCGCAGTTCGTGAAGAACGATCGGGCGGGATTCCTGCTGACCTGGGGCACCCAGCCGGACATCATCGGCGAAACGGGCCTGGCCATCATGTTCTCCCCGGAGAGCTTCGGGCGCTTCGCCACCCTCCACGAAGAGACGCAAGATCACCTCGTATACTTCAACCCCCCG
>JALGUG010000205.1 GCA_029820995.1 Candidatus Zipacnadia bacterium | reverse complement strand
GCAGCCGCGGACATAGTGCAGTTCGTCGAGACACTTCCGGAGCAGGCCAGCGCGCCCATCAAGACTGTGGCTTGCGTCGAGCTTTTCGGACTGGCGCATTTCCAGGTGCCGCAGGTCCGCGAACGTCTGGAGCAGGCTTGGGAGCAGCAGGGGAAAGAGGTGACTCTGGCCGTCTCGCCTCATGCGCCGTACTCGGCGGGTCCGGAGGTCTACCGGGAAGCAGCCGCCTTCGCTCGCGAGCGCGAGGCCCTCATCGCCACTCATTTGCACGAGTGTCCGGAGGAGTTCGAGTTCCTCGCCACCGGGCGCGGGCCGCTCGAGAACCTCTTTTTCCACGACACGCCCGAAAGGCAGCACTGGTCGCCGCCGGGCTGCACGCCGATCCAGTTTCTCTCAGGCCTCGGCGTCCTGGGCCCGGACCTAATCGCGGCCCACGTCAACTACATCTCCGACGAAGACCTGACTACCTTCGCCGACAGCGGCGCACAGGTGGTCTACTGCCCGCGCAGCCACGCGTTCTTTCAGCATCCGCCACATCCGCTGGAACGTCTTCTGGAGGCGGGCGTGAACGTGGCCCTGGGCACCGACAGCCTCGCGAGCAACGATTCGCTGGAGATGCTGGCGGAGCTCAAGCTCGTGCGCCGGCGCTTTCCGGCTCTCGGCGCGTCGCAGATCTGGGAGCTGGGTACCGTGAATGGAGCCAGAGCGCTGCGACTGGAGAACGACTACGGCACCCTCGCGCCGGGCCGGAGAGCCGTCTTGGCAGCGATCAGCGTGCCCGAGGAGCCCACCGAAGCAAACGCCCTCGACCTGGCCCTGCGTCCGGAGGCCAGGCTCCTCCCACGGGCTACTTTTTCCCCTCCAACCGCTTGAGCAAGTCATCGGCCATCTTGCGGCTGGAGCCTTTGGTGAGCTGCGTCTGCCTGAGCTCGCTGACGAAGGCTCGGAACTGCTCCTTCTGCTCCCCCCGAGGATTCATCCGTTCCAGGCGCGGCAGGACCTTGGTGAACGTTACACTGTACGGCTTGGTCTGAGCCAGGGCGCGCATCTGAGCGAGCGCGGCGGCGAAGTCCTGCCGATCTTGGGCGGCACGCAGCAGCTCGAACAGGGCGAAACGCTGGAGCGCGACCAGGTGCGGAGTGCGCTCGGCCTCGGGAAGTCCGGCCACGTACTGCTGGAGCTTATCCCAGGCGTCCCGATGCGCCAACAGGGCTGCCTTCAGCAGACGGTACTGCTCCTTCTGGTCCGCCGCGACAGCCGAGCCGTCAATCTGCTGCCACGCCGCCTGAGCCTCCGGCGCCTTGCCAAGCAGCCATAGTGCCTTTGCCCTTTGCAGCGTCCCACCGGCCTGGGCCACTTCAGCCAGCGGTGTTCCGGGAAGGGGCGGAGCCGACGCGGCCCGCACTTGCTGCGCTTGGCGGACCACATACAGCGGATCGCCGAGACACCACAGCCGCCAGGGGGTCCAATAAGGCTGCGCCGGGAGGCGCCGAAAGGCCATCCCCCACGGCCAGCCCCGCTCGAGTCGGCGCACGTAGTCGGACGGCCGCACGAACGCGGACAGATAGGGCTCGGCGTAGCTACCGAAGTACGCGTAGCAGCCGAACAGCAGCCAGCGGCCTGCGATCGAGTGCGGATCCCAGGGATCGGCCGCCGACCCACTGTGGGTGAACTCGATGGCGACCGGCACCGTCAGGGGCAGGTCATCGGTCACGCCGCCACCCCCGCGAATGTTCCAGTTGGCGCGCCCGCCTGCGGTGTTGAGGAAGGCCAGATCGTACGTGGAGCGCGGGCGGAAGCGCCCGTACCAGCTCGTGAGACTGGCGTCGCCGCCTTCCACCGTGAGGTGATCGGGCACGAGGCCGATCGGCTCGGCGCGGGTCGGGCTGTAGGCGGCCCATTCGGTGCCCGGCTTGGTGGAGTAGGTATTGAAGAACAGGGCGTTCTTCGGGCGCAGGAACAGGCTGCACATGGCCTGGTAGCAGGTCTGCGCCGGACCGCCGATTAGTCGCCCGACGAACGCCCACCGCAGGCCATCCGCCCGCCGGCCCAGCGCATCGTCCACCGCCCGCTGTCGCCGTTCCACACCGCTGCGCGCCTCAAAGCGGTACGGGAGGTCCGCCGCAATGGTGATGAAGTCCACGTCGTCGCCCAGGTCATCATATTTCAGCTTCGACGCCTGCAACTGCTTGCTTATCTGTCCGGCGAGCCGATCCAGCTCCTCCTGTGAGATCACGTCGCTGTGCGTCGGCTTGACCTGCACGCGCAATAGCGGCTGTCGGCGCCCCGCGGCGAGAGCGATCCCGCCCGCCAGCTCCTCCGCGCCGGTCTCCGTCACAACGACGCCCGGCGAACGACCGGCGGCGTTGTGCATCGCGGCGGCGAGCTGTTCGAGCGAGGCTGTCGGCACCTCGTCGAGAGCCCTTCCGTCCAGCGAGGCGAGCAGTGCGCGGTTCACTGTCTCGTCGCTCAACTTTACGTCGGCCCGCTTGGGCGCGACGATGACTCGCGCCGGATGGTAGGCTTCGATAAACAGCTTCGCAAACCAGGGCTCATTCAGGAGGATGGGGAACCAGGTGTTCTCGTCCCACAGGCTGAGATATTGCAGCAGCGTCGCAACGTCCGGAACCAGCACCACGACGTCGGCGGCTACGCGGCGCTCCTGCCGCCGATTGAGCGCACGCTCGGCTCGCAGAAACGCCAGGCGGCCTGCTGCGCCGGTCCGGACCGAGGGCGACCGCGTGACCTCAGCCAACTGCCCCAGCAGCCGCTCGGCCTCGGCGGCCTCGCCGCGCCGGAGCCACAAATCCTCGACGGTCTCGAGTATCACTTTGCCGGCGGCTTCGCTGTCCGGGTACTTGTTCGCCGTGATCTGCCGCGCAGCGAGGGCCCGCTCGTGATTCCCAGCAGCATGATAGAGGCGCGCAATCAACCACCACAGCTCGGGCGCCTCGTCCGCTGGGGCCTCAGTGACGACCTGCTCCAGTGCCTGGGCAGCCTCGGCCGGCTTGCCGGATCGGCGTAGACAGGTCGCGCGCAGCCGGGCCACTCTGACGCGATCCGCCGCGGCCAGAGCTTCACGGTTCAGCGCTGTCACAGCCTTGAGCGCCTCGCCCCACTTCCGCTGCGCCGCCAGCTCCTGCCCCCGCGCCAGCTCTGCCTGCGCCTGCTCGGCGGGGGACAACTTTCGCAGGTTCTCCAAGCTGTGATACAGCTTCACGATTTCGGCTGGATCGGGGCTCTCAGCGAGGAGTGCCACCAGCGCCGCCAGCTCCTCGGCACTCGCGCCGCCTTGCTTGACCTTGGCCCGCAACTCAGCGGCCCGGGCGGCGTCACGGCACCGGTCGGCCAGCCAGGCGCGCAAGCTGGCGGTCTGGCCCAAGCCCGCGCGCATCGCCACGGGAGCGCCCGTGTGGTCCAGCACCAGCAGGGACGGCACCTCATCCACCCAATCGGCCGCGGGCTTATGTCCGGCCCACATCTGGCAGGTCACAACGCCCGCCAGTGCCTCCGCCGTTTCCGCGCTCCGGAGGCGCCGGTAGAGAACCTCCGAGTCCACGTCCCAGTCCGTCCGGACGAGCACGACCAGTGGCTTGTGTTCAGCCGCCGCCTGCTGTCGGGCCTGGCCCAGGTCCGCGGGCCACTCAGGTGCCTGCGCGCTGACACACCCGGCCACCACGACAAGCGGAAGTAGGCGAGTGACGATCACAGCCGGTTCCTTTCGCGGCATAATCTGAACTCCAAACTCAGAATCTGCCGCGGTTCTTGCCCGCCGGCTGCTGGTTCTCCTTCCCATCGCCGGCCGGCTGGAGGCGCGCTCGGCAAGAGTGCTGGAGGTGCGTGCACGGACGGAGCGAACTAGAAGAGGAAGGCCAGGCAACGGGAGGGGAGTGCCATGTCAGACAGATTCCGCACCATCAATCTCACCCGGTACTTCAATGCACCTGCCCGTTTTGGCACCAGGGGCCGGGGAGCCGTGTGGCACCGGTCGCTGGCAGACGTGAACGAGCGGCTGCCGCGCGGCCGACAGGAGTACTGGGGTATACCCTTCGCTCTGGGGCCGAAGGACCTGGACAAACGGGGCGTCATTGTGTTGGCACCCGGAAAGGGACCGGTGACGGTTCCGCTTTCGGGTACGGCGACCTATGTGTGTGTGGCGCACTTCTGCAACCTGCCGGATCCCGGCGCGGATGCCGCCGGCGGCGAGCGCTTGGCCGAGTATGTCCTCGAGTACGACGACGGTTCCGAGCGCGTTGTCCCCATCCGCCGCCGGTTCGAGGTGAATCCGTTCTCCGTTGCCTGGGGCCACCAGGCCTTCGCAGCCGCGCCCTCAACCATGCCGACAGTGGCCCCGCAGGACCTTAATGTCATGGGCTGGGGACAAACGCAGACCGGTGTGCGATTCCCCGGCACGGGCGTCGGCTTCTGGGTCTACGCGATCGAGAACCCCAAGGCCGACAAGCCGCTGCACGCGCTCACTCTTCGGCCTGTGGGTAACCTTCCGATTGCCGTTCTGGGCCTGACGCTGTACAGCGGGCCCGGCCATCCGCTGCGCCACGTGCCGCGGCGCGTGTACAAGCTGGTCTTGCCGGCCTCTGAGAAGGCCCCGGTCTCCGAGGTGTCCGCCGAGCTGGACCTGGGTGTCGTGACGCGGCTGTATGCCGTGCCCGGACAGGTGGACGAGGCGTGGCTCAAATCGGTTGACCGCGGGCTGGGCTCGACGCGGGCTGCGGAGAAGCCGAGGCGCGAGTTCCTCGTGGAGGCGACGGGCGCGGAGGGCGCGACGCTGACCGTGAAGGCCGGCAGCGGTAAGGCGCACGAGCTGCCGCTGGGTGAGGCCTTCCGCAAGGGGAAGGCGCGGAGCGCCGACGGCAGGGCACGTATCGAGCTAGTGCACCAGCGCAAGACCTGGGTGTACGTGAACGTGACCGATGCCGGCACGGGCCAGCCCACGCCGACGCGGGCCCACTTTCGCGGCGCTAACGGCGAGTACCTGCCCCCGTACGGGCACCACGAGGTGGTCAATGAGAATTGGTTTGAGGACTACGGCGGCGACCTGCAGCTCGGGGGAACGAGCTATGCCTACGTGCCGGGAAGGTTCCAGATTGAGCTGCCCGTGGGCGAGGTCTACGTTGAGTTGGCCAAAGGCTTCGAGTACGAGCCGCTGCGCAAGAAGCTGACCATCCGGCCCGGACAGCGAGAACTGAATTTGCGCATCAGGCGCGCCTTCGACCAACGTTCCGAGGGCTGGCTGACGGCGGATACCCACGTGCACTTCATCAGCCCGCAGACTGCGTGGCTCGAAGGCCAGGCCGAGGGCCTCAACCTGATCAACCTGCTGGCTTCCCAGTGGGGCCGCCTGTTCACGAACGTAGCCGACATCACGGGCGAGGCCTCGGGCTGCTCCACGGAGGACACCATCGTCTGGGTCGGCACCGAGAACCGGCATCATCTGCTGGGGCACATGTCCATGCTCGGCGCGCACGGCGACCCGGTGTTCCCGATGTGTGCCGGCGGGCCCAGCGAGGCGTACCTGGGCGATCCGGACGTGACTACGCTGACCGACTGGGCGCGCACCGTTCGCGAGCGGGAGGGGGTCGCCATTCGGCCCCACTTCCCCGCTCCGGTCTGCGAGGAGCCCTGCTACTTCCTGCTGGACGAGCTTGACGGCACCGAGCTGCGGCGCTTTGCCAATCCGGAGAGTGGCTCGCTGGACGAGTTCTGCTTCACGGAATGGTATCGCTACCTCAACTGCGGCTGCCGGGTGGCGGCGGTGGGCGGCACGGACAAGATGAGCGCGGGGATGCCCGTCGGCGGCGTGCGGACATACGCCCAGCTCGACCCGACGCGTCAGTTCAGCTTCGAAACCTGGGGCGAGGCAGTGCGCGCGGGGCGCACGTACACCACCTCCGGCCCGCTGCTCTCACTTACTGTGGAGGGCCACGCCGTGGGTGACGAGATCCGCATGCCGGCGGGGGGCGGCACGGTCGAGGTATACGCCAGTGCGCAGTGTCTCTGGCCGATCCATCGGCTGGAGGTGGTGGTGAACGGCAAGGTGGTGGCTGCGAGCAGCAGCGCCAAGGGCACCAAGCGACTAAGCCTGAAGCGGAAGATCAAGCTGGAGGGGAGCTGCTGGATCGCGGCCCGCGCGGGCAGCAAGCTGCAGGTGCAGCACTGCTGGCCGATCCACCTGGGGGCGCACACTTCGCCGATCTACGTGGTGGCCGGCGATCAGGAGCTGTTCAGCCCCTCGGACGCCAGCTACATGCTGACGCTGATTGACGGCGGGCTCACTTGGCTGGACACGCTGTCCGTGCGCTACGACGAACGACGACACCGCCGGCTCAAGGCGATCTTCGAGCAAGCTCGGGCCGAGCTGCACGAACGGGCCCACCGCGCCGGGCACCCGCACCTGCATCCGCACGGCTGAGGTGCTCGGCCGGGCTCTTGGTGCTGAGCCCGAGGCCAACAGATCATGAGCGCCGCTTCCCCTCGGCCCTGGCAGAAGCCCGCGACAGTGGGGCTCTGCGGGCTGCTGCACTTTTTCACGCACGCCTTCGTGGCGATGCTGGTGCCGCTGTACCTGCTGATCCGCAGCGACCTGGCGCTCCCGCGCACCTGGATGGCGACGCTGCTGGTCACGATCCAGGGCGCGGCCTACTGTCTCACCGCCCTGCCGGCGGGGCGGCTGGCGGATGCGATCAGCCGCAAGCTCGCGCTGACACTGGGGCTGCTGGTCAACTCGCTCGCCTTCATAGCGCTGGCCTTCGTGGGCAGCTATTGGCAGGCAGTGGTGATTCTGCTGATCGCGGGCGTCGCGGGCGGGTTCTACCATCCGGCGGGCAACGCGTTGCTGGTGTCCATGTATCCGCAGAAGCCCGGCCGCGTGATGGGGCTGGCCGGCATGGGGGCGGCGGTCGGGTTCTTCTTCGGGCCGACCTTCGCCGGATGGCGCGCCGATGCGGCGAGTTGGCGCGCGCCCTGCTTTGAGCTGGGTCTGGCGGGCCTGCTGGGGGCTGCCGTGTTCTGGCTGCTGGCCTATGAGGCTCACATTCGGCGGACCGCCGACCGGGCGGCAAGAAACGGGCGTCCCTTCCCCCTGTCGCGCGTCGTGCTGGGCTATGTCGCCGGCATGAGCCTGCTGTTGGGGTTCCGCGAGTTCGGCGGCAGTGGCGTGGGCAGTCTTAGCTCGCTGTATCTGCAGTCGGCGCAGGCCTTCACCGTGAAGAAGACGGGCCTGTTCCTGGGGCTGATGAGCCTGCCTGCCTTCATCGGCAACCCGATCTTCGGGTCGCTCTCCGACAGTCCCCGCCGCCTCTGGTGGGCTGCCGGTGTCTTGCTGACCGCGGGGGCCTGTGCGCTGCTGATTCCCTTTGCCGGACTCGCCGCCACCGGGCGGGGGCCGCTGATCCTGGCGGCGATGGTGCTCCAGCAGCTCTTCCTGCTGTCGTCCTTCCCGGTGGTGGAGGCCGCGCTGGGTGAGAGCGTGCCGGATCAGCTTCGGGGGCGGGCCTTCGGGATGTACACGACCATTGCGGGCGTGATCGGGAGCACCTCCGCCTGGGCCATGGGGAGTGTGCTGGATCTGATGCGCGAGCGGGCCGCCTCACCTGCGGCCTTCGTGTTGCCCTTCTCGCTCCTGGCGCTAATGATCGTCGCCTCGATCAGCGCGCTGTTCGTCCTGCGTGCGCTGCGCCGCCGAATGCAGCGCGAAGGCATTGAGACACCGGTCAATCCGGTGGGCCAGTGAGGGGCGCTGGATAGCGCCTATCGCACTTCGAAGGCCCTTTGCCCCTCGACGCCCGTGAGCACGTCCCGTACATAGAGGGTCCACTTCCCTGGCCGCTCGTTCCAGGCCAGTGGCACGGTCTTGTGCCACTTCCCGCCCGGAGCGGGATCATTGCTCGTATAGTGCCAAGCCGGTTTGCCGTCGGGGTCGCGAAGCTCGATGTGGAGCACGTGCCGCCCCGGGGCGCCGCCGTCCGTCCGCACCGTGGCTCCGCAGGTTAGCTCGCCGCCGGGCGAAACGTGGGGCGTCGCCTGAACGTCCAGACCCGTGACGCGGTACGGAAGCTGCGCGTACAGTGCGGTGTCGCCCGGCGCAAGAATGGTCTGCACGCTCGCTGTCTTACCCAGGTACTTCCGCGCGAGCACGTCGTAGAGATGCTGGACCGAGCCGAAGCTGATCCGCACCGGGTCCCGGTCCTCGCAGCGCCGATGGTCTCGGATGAAACCGTGTACCGCGATTGTTCCGTGGCGGAAGCTGTTCCGCTCGTAGCACCGCGGAGGGGCGTTGCCTTCGACGGGCTCGACCTTGACGTCACGCTTGACTCCCGCCTGCGTGACAAGCTGCTCCACCAGCGACCGCGCGCCAACGCTGTACTCCGGCCACACGAAGTTCAGATAGACGGTTCGCCCCTTGCCGAGCCGTCGCGTCACCAACGCGGGCTTGCCGTCCGCGTGTTGAGCCAGGGCCCGGCCCTGCACGACC
>JALGUG010000204.1 GCA_029820995.1 Candidatus Zipacnadia bacterium | reverse complement strand
CGCGCAATTGCCGTTGGTCGTTGAGATTATGAAACCACTTCTAGCGAATTGCGCCACAATCACAAGCATCGGCCCCCAGCTCCTCCCTCTCTTGCGGCGGCGCTGGGATTTGTGGTCAGGAGAGGGGCCGAGGGCGAGGCGAATCCGTCGCACCCGCACATCTCGGAGGTGAACACGATGACCTTCCGCCTTACTGCGATTCTCGCCGGCTGCGCCCTTACCGGCTGGGCCCTTGCCGCGGACCTCGACGCCCTCCGTCCGTCCGCCCAGTGGCTCGCCAAGGAGCGCCTCAAAGGCACCCTCTTCCACCAGCCCAACGCCGACAGGCTCCGGCCCAAGCTGGTCGCTCCGTCCGATCCGACCGGCCATGAGGGGCCCTCTACTCCGCTGCGCCTTCGTGGTTGGCACACGCTAATCGTGCTGCCGGACCGCGGAGAAATCATCTTCCGCCTGAAAGCCGTCGCCGCCCGCGAGCACTTCCGCGACTGCATCTACGCCGTCTTCGATCCCCGGGGCGCGGAGCTCGCCACCGGCCGCGTCGCTCTCCAGCACGAGGAGCGCGTCCGTGTCCAGGCCCACGGCGACGGGCCGCACTTCATCATGCTCAACTCCGGACCCGCCTGCGATAATACGGCCGAGATCATCGTCCAGAACCCGCACTGGTCCGTCGAGACCAAGTCGCGCTCCCAATATGATCGCTCGCCGCTGCACTATCACTTCCTGCGCGATCTCAAGCTCGGCGGCTTCAATCTCGCGATGATTGACGTCGAGCGTCTCGCCCAGCCCTTCGTTACCGATGAGGACCTCGCCAAGTGGACCGCCCTGGTGAAGCGCTGGACCGACTACGCACGCAAGCACGAAATGCGCGTGATGATCGCCATGGACCTCGGCGGCACCAAGTACGAGGTCGACTCATGGGGCGACGCCCCCAAGGGGCTCTACATCAAGCACGATGAGAACAAGCCGCTCGCGCCCTGCCCGCTGCAGAAGGTCTACTGGGAGCGCATCCTCCTGCGCCGTGGGCGCGAGGTCGCCAAACTGGCCCGCGACAATCCGTACGTCGTCGGCTATGCCATTGACCCCGAGATGTACCAGTGCTGGCTCTACGGGCACTACATGCTCGGCGGCACCTGCTTCTGCGACCACTGCCTCGGCGGCTTCCTGAAATCCAAGGGTCTCGCCGCCGACGTCCTCGCCGAGAAGAAGACCGGCCAGGAGCGGTACGATTGGCTACGTCAGCAGAAGCTCTGGCCCGAGTACGACAAGTACCTCGAGGAGCAGACGGCCAAGATGGCCGCCTGGTGCCGGGACGAATTGCACGCCATTGACCCCGATCTGCTCTGGTGCGTCTACGTGCTCGAGATCGGCAACTGGTTCTGCCGCGGCCTGGCGCGCGGGCTCTCGCGCCCCGACCTGCCGGTTGTCAACTTCTGCGAGCATACCTACTACAGCGTCGGCTACGATCGCGAATGGCTCGACAAGATCATGGACGCCTTCAAGGACTGGGGCGCCAACGTCCTCCAGGGCAGCGCCCTCTGGGACCTCCACTTCCCGCCGACCAAGCCCGGCTTCCTCCCCGGCCACATCTACAACCTCGGCATCAACGCCGAAGGCTGGTGGTACTGGCCCGGCGACGACCTGTACCGCGACCGCACGGCGACCCATGCCTACCTCAATCAGCCCGCGTACTTCGAGGACTACTGGGACGCGTGCGTCTGGGGCAATCAGGAGATTGACCGCACGATGCAGCAGCCCGGCCGCCACAGCCCGCTCGATAGGGCCGAGGTGGTCCCCTGGAAGGGCAAGATCAGCAGCGGCAAGATCACTGCGCCCGAGGACGTCCTGCGTAAGTACTCGGAGCCCGCCCTCCCGCTGCACCTGGGCGGGCCGGCCAGGCTCTTCTTCTCCGTCCCCGAGCGCAGCGAGACCTTCCAGCTCATCGCTCTCGCCCGCGGCCCGGACAACGGCGCCACGCTCACCGTCCGCGACGCCCAGGGCCGGGAAGCCGGCCGTCTCTCCGGTGAGCTGGACCAGCCGGCCACGCTGGACGTCCGGGTCACTCAGCCGGGCCTGTGGTCCATCGAGGCCCAGCCGATTGCCGGCCTGGCCTTCAACGACCTCCGCCTCAAGTTCGAGGGCCTGCCGACCATGGTCGCCACGGACCCCGAAGCCCTGCTCATCCCGCCGGCCAAGAAACCGGGCCTGATCGGCTACTGGCCGCTCGACGAGGGCCGGGGCGCCGAAGTGGCCGACAAATCCTCTCCGCCCCCGTACAACGGCAGCATGCGCGGCGCCACTTGGGCCCAGGGCAAGCGCGGCACCTGTCTACAATTCGACGGCCACAGCGGCGACGTCTCGATCCCGGTCGAGTATCCCTTCCACAATCTCAAGGCCTTCAGCCTCGCCGCCTGGGTCAAGCTCGCGGGCCTGCCCGACAAAGGCAACGGCGGTAGCTTGATCAACAAGGGCCCCGAAGCCCCGGGCCAGCACTTCTGGTGGTGGATCGGATATCCTCCGAGCTACTCCCTCATCCTGGAGGTCGGCAACGAGAAGCATCGCTGGGGTACCAGCTTCGCTAGCAAGCCGCTCAAGTGGGAGCTGGGCCGCTGGTATCACGTCGCTGTGACCTTCAAGTGCGCGGACGGCAAGAGCACCGCCACGCTCTATCGCGATGGCGAGCAGGTCGGCCAAAGCACCAAGGATGAGGCCTTTCACTCCGGCACGCACGACATCCGCCTGGGGACCTACGGCGCCCTCCACTGGCTCAACGGCTGCCTGGACGAAGTCAAAATCTGGGACCGCACCCTAACGCCCGAGGAGATCAAGGCCGACATGGAAACCGCCGACTAGCCGCCGCATCCCGCACGGGCCCACGTTGGAGGGGCCGCGATGGGGTCGGGGCCCCACCCCGCCCATTCAACATCAGCCTTGTAGGAGCACGTTTACGCGCGAGTGCCGTTGGCTCCTGAAGTCATCAAATCACTTCCACGCGCCTCCGGCCCCAAACCCCTCCTTATCCTGTGGTGGCGGCGCGGTTTGCGGCCAGTCCGTCCCATCTGCCCCAAAACCCAGTGAGCCGGAGCACACTCGCCCACTCCACGGCAACTTCGGGGGAACCAAGCGGTCCAACGAGCGAATGGTACGCAAGAGCAATCTCTTGCGTCTACGACCTGGCTATGATCCGCCAAAATCGGTTATTCGCCGTCCTCATCCTCGTCCTTTGCTTTGCGCTCACCGGCCTGACTCAGGAGAAGCAGGCGCCCCTGACCGTACTGATTGATGATTTCGATCACGCCACCGGCCTGGCCACGCGCTGGGAGCCGAGCCATGACCAGGTCGCCCCCAGTTTCAGCCTCGTTCAGGCCAAGAGCGGACTACGCAGCCTCAAGATCGTGGCCCACCTCACCCCCGATGGGCCGCCCACGCTCACGCTCACCCATCGCTGCAACCTCCCCGCGCTCGACAAGCTCGCCTTCTGGTACTTCCCGGTCAACGATGCCCTGCTGCACCTGCAGGCCACCGACGGTCGCACCACCGTAGACTGGGACATTACGCGTGAGGACGTCACCCTCGAGCAGTGGAACCGCGTGGAGCTCGACCTGACGCAGGCACATGTCGCCGGTTCGGACCCGCCACGACAGGCGCGACTTAACCGCCTGCGCCGCCTCACGCTACTCATCCGCACCACCGACTATCCCGAACCGGGCGACTACACCTTCTTCTTCGACGACTTCGCCACTATCGGTCCGGCGGACCCCGCTCTGCGCCGGCTCTATTCCGACTACTTCATCCCGCTCGACGACTGCGAATCCGCCGATCAGTGGTCCGCCCTGCTCGTAGACAAGGAGGGCAAGGTTGCGGACAAGCCGCCCGACGCCGGCATCGCTGCCGTCACCGACGAACCGCGCGACGGAGCGGCTTGTCTCAAGCTCGACTTCAAGCTCAACCGCAAGCGCGGCGCCCTGCTGGCAGCCCGCAGGTCCGGCCTCAATCTGCCGTTGGCCCCCTACCTGAGCTTCTGGCTCCAGGCTCCCGACGTGCCGTACCTGTACGCCCGCGTCGAGGACCGCGACGGCACCGCCATCGAATGGAATGTGACCAAGTCGCATCTGCGCCGGGCGGGCTGGAACTATGTGGAGCTCAACCTCGAGCGCGGCCGCGTCTTCGACGCTGATCCCAAGCGCAGCAATGGCCTGCTGGACAACGTGAACGCGATCCTGCTCGGCGTGAGCGAGTCCTCGCCGCGCCTCGCCAAGCAGGGCCCGGTCTCCTACCGCGTGGATGACCTCAACCTCGCCTCCGGCCGCGTGGCTCCCCTGGCGGCGCCGCGCGGTAAGCTGCGGGGCCGTCTGGCTATTGATCGCACGGCCTACGAAGACGACGATGCGGTCTCCGCTCTGGTGCTCCTCCCAACGCCGCCGGAACAGGCCGAGCGCGTGCGCTTTGTGCTGCGGCGCGACAGCGCCACCCTGGCCACCCGTGACCGCGACTTGACGCTCCGCGACGACGGTACCGCCACCGCGACCTACGCCTGGAAAACCGGCGACCACCCCAACGGTCCCTATCAGCTCTCGGCCGAGGTGATGACCCTCGGCGGCCGCACGCTGGCCTCCGCAGCCGTCTCCTTCACCAAGCGCGGCACCAAGCAGATCGTGGCCCAGCTCGCCTCGGTCGAAAAGCGTCTGGGCGAGTTCGTCCAGAGCATTGAGGCGCGCGAGATCCATGGGGAGCGCTTCGCCTACCAGCGCTCTGCAGCCCAGGTCATCCGGAGCTTCGTCGAGTTCGGTCGCGAAGACCTCCGCCGCGAAAACCGCCGGCGCGCCGAGGATATCGCAACCTATTTGGAGGAGCTCGTCAGCCGCGCCACGGACGAGATGGACCGCGGCGCCGCCCGCGGGCTCAACCTCGAGACCCTCCCGCACTACGACGCGACCAATCTTGCGGTCCGGGATGGCAACTTCTTCGCCGGCGATGAGCCCATCTTCCTCTCCGGCGCTTGTGGATCCCGGAAGCTCGTGGACGACCTGCCCCTCCTGTCCGAGTACGGCCTCAGCCTGGCCACCCTTCAGCTCACGCCGGCCGAGGTCCTCCCGCGTGACGGGCCGCCGCGCCAGGCCCCGCTGGACACGCTGCTCAAAACGCTCGATGCCGCCCGGCAGGGCAACGTGGCGGTCTCCTTGGCGCTCTCGCCGGAGTCCTTGCCGACCTGGGCCCGCGACAAGTGGCCGGAGCTCAAACAGTGCGGCTACGGCCGCTTGAACTACTGCCTTGAATCCCCCTATGGCCGCCAGGTGCTTCAGCAGTACCTGGAGTTCGTCATTCCCCAGGTCGCCGGCCACGCCGCGCTCCGCAGCTACATCATCGGGGATCAACCCCTGTACCGGGGCACCTGCTCCTACACCCGCCGCCTGTGGACCGAATACCTGCAGCGCCGGCACGGGACCCTGGAGGCCCTCAATGCCACCTGGGGCACGAACTTAACGGACTGGACCCAGGCACCTTTCCCGCAGGCCAAGCAGGCCGCCGCCTGGTACGACTGGTGCGCCTTCAATCAGTGGCGTCTGGCCGAGTTCTATCGCTGGGTCAAGCAGATGGTGCGCAATGCCGGCGGCACGCAGCCGGTCCACGTTCGCCTCTCACCGGCCATCTTCGACCGCCGCATGGTTCATCTCGCACCCAATCCCGAGGACTTCGCCCAGTTCTGCGAACTCAACGGCTGCGCCTGTTCCTTCCCGCGTGGGCCCTGGAAAGAGTACTCAGCCGCCTGGCGCACACCGGAGATGTTCTACGACCTCCTCCGGTCCCTGGCCCCGGACCGCCCAGTCTTCAACTCCGAGAACCGGCTCATCCGAGACCGCGACTGGCGCAGCTACCCCGAAAGCCACGTGCGCACCGGCCTCTGGTTGCAGGCCCTCCACGGCCAGGGCGCCCAGACCGTATGGGTCTGGGACCGCAGCGAGGCCCGCCGCTCCCTGGTGCGCAACATCCTCACCCGTCCCCGCTGCACCTACGCCCTCTGCCGCACCTCCCTGGACCTGCGCCGACTGGCCGGCGACATGGCCGCCCTGAACAGCGCGCCCGGCGAAGTGGCCCTGCTGTACGCCATCCCTTCCATCGTGCATAATCCTCAGTACCTGACTTGCCTGAGCGAGGCCTACGAAGCCCTCGCCTTCACCGGTCGCCCCCTCCGCTTCCTCAGCGAGCGGCAGATCCTCGCGGCCGACAGCCTCCCCTATCGGCTGATCATCGTGCCCCAGGCCACGCACGTCTACGACACCACGGTCGCGGGTCTACGCACCTTCGTGGAGCAGGGAGGAACGCTGCTGCTGCTGGGCGACAACTGCCTGGCCGCCACCCCGTACGTCCAAAGCCGCGGCACGCCTCCGCCCGACGCGGACAAGCTTCCCTGGACCGCCGATACGAAGGCCAAGACCTTGTGGCCCGAGCTCTTGAAGCGCGTCGCAGCCGTCTGCACTCCGCCCGCGCTCTCGCTGGCGGGGCCCAAGGGTGAGCCAGTCTGGGGAGTCGAATGGCGCGCAGTCGCGCGCGGAGAGGAGCTGCTGCTCACGGCGGTCAATCTGACGCGCTCGCCCGCCATGGTTCAGGTGCTCCTCGGTGGGCAGCAGATCTCGGCCAAGGACCTCCTCACCGGCGAACGCTACGAGGGCCCCTTCGAGCTGCCCCCCATGCAGCCCGTCCTGGTGCGCGTCAAGGTCTAGAACCTGTTTCATAGCCCTTGTAGCAGCGCCTTCATGCGCGACCGCCGTTGGGCGTTGAGGCTATGAAACGACTTCCATGCGATTGCGCCGCACTCGCAAGCACCGGCCCCCGGCCCCTCCCTCTCCTGCGGTGGCTTGTGGTGTGCGGCCAGGAGAGGGACCGAGGGTCAGGCGAATCCGTCGCATCTGCCCCGCTGCCCGTGCAGACCAAGCCATCACTTCGTCGGTGGCTTAATCAGCACGCACCGCTCTGCCGTGCAGACCTTGATCGTCCCCGGCTTGTACTCCACGTGAATCCCCAACGCCTCGGCCACCGCCCGCAGCGGCAGGTACGTGGAGCCCTTGATCACCTTCGGCGCCACTGAAAGCTGCTTCGGCTGCCCGTTGATCTTCGCTTGCTTCCGGTTCAGCGTCAGCTCAATAGTGCGCTCACCGCGGCGCGCGCTGATCCGCTTGGTGCTCGGGTCGAACTGCACCTTCGCGTCAAAAGCCTCCGCCACGGGTCGAAAGGGCAGCAGGGTCCGGCCCTTCTCCAGGACCGGCGGCGGATCCAGCTTCATGTAGCCGATCTGCGCCCCGACCGCGGCCGCGAAAACTGCCCCCACACACGCCGCAACTAACCATTGCCCTCTAGACATCTCGTGCACCCTCTCTCTGCCCGACCAAATGGACTTCATACCCAGCATACCACTCCCCGGAGCCACTCGCCGGAAGGGTCGCCACATACCTCGGTGCCGTAGCTTGCGGCAGGCCAAGGCGCATCTTGGGCAGAATACTAGTGAGACACATGGGATTGCTCCCGAAAGGAAAGGCGACCATGATCGTCGGCGTCCCTAGGGAAATCAAAGAGGGCGAGAACCGCGTGGCCATGACCCCCGCGGGCGTTCATGCGCTGGTTCGTGCCGGCCATCAGGTCCTGGTCGAGCAGTCCGCGGGCCAAGCCAGTGGGTTGACCGATGCCGAGTACGAGACGGCCGGGGCGCGCATCGTCCCCTCCTCCGCCGAGGTCCTTGCGGAGGCGACGCTCGTTGTCAAGGTCAAGGAGCCCCAGCCCTCCGAGTTCCACCTCCTGCGCCCGGACCACATCCTCTTTACCTACCTGCACCTGGCCTCCTCCCTGGAGGTCACCCGTGCGCTGCTCACGGCCGGCTTGACGGCCGTCGGCTACGAAACCATCCAGCTCCCGGACGGCCGGCTCCCGCTGCTCATTCCCATGAGCGAGGTCGCCGGCAAGCGCGCCACCCAAATCGGCGCCTGGTGTTTGGAGGCCCATCAGCAGGGCCGGGGTATTCTGCTGGGCGGCGTCCCCGGCGTCGCGCCCGGTGAGGTCGTCATCCTCGGCTGCGGCACTGTGGGCACCAACGCCGCCAAGGTCGCCATGGGCATGGGCGCCCAGGTCACCGTCCTCGACGTAGACCATGACCGCCTGCGCTACCTGTCCGACATCATGCACGGCACCCTGATCACCGTGTACGCGGACCCGTACACCATTGCCCGCGCCTGTAGATATGCCGACCTGCTCATCGGCGCGGTCTTGATCCCGGGCGAACGCACCCCGAAGCTGGTGACCAGGGAAATGGTCCAAAACATGCGCCCCGGGTCGGTGATCGTGGACGTCTCTATTGACCAGGGGGGATGTGTGGCCACTGCCCACCCGACCACCAACGCCCAACCGATCTATCTCGAGTGCGGCGTGGTCCACTACGCGGTGCCCAACATGCCCGCCGCCGTGCCGCGGACCTCGACCTTTGCCTTGGCCAACGCTACGATCCC
>JALGUG010000203.1 GCA_029820995.1 Candidatus Zipacnadia bacterium | reverse complement strand
CGAGAGAGCCTCCAAGAATGGCGTGTTGTTCTTTCGCTACGCTCCGGAGGAACCTCCGACCGTGGAGCCGAGCCAGGAGGCGGACTTCCCGCTGCTCGTCAAGGCCAAGGACCTACTGACGTACAACGAGGAAGTGGAGTTGCCGGTTGATTTGGTGGTACTCTCCGTGGGTGTAGTGCCGCGGGACATCCGCAGTTTGGTGGACATGGCCAAGCTCCCCGTGGGGGCCGACCGGTTCCTGCTGGAGGTTCATCCCAAACTGAGGCCGGTTGAGAGCGCCATTGACGGGATCGTACTGGCGGGGACTGCCCAGGGGCCGATGGACACGACGGAGGCCTCAGCGGCTGCCTCGGCCGCTGCCGCGAAGGTAGCAATCATCCTATCAAGCAGAGAAGTGGAGCTTCCCCCGTTCGTGGCCGAGGTGGACCAGTCGCGATGTGATGGTTGCGGCCTCTGTGTAGAGGAGTGCCAGTATAGCGGGGCCCTGGCGTTGGTCGAGCTGGAGGTGGGCGCGGAGCAAGTTCAGCGCGCACAAGTCAATCCGGCGCTGTGCAAGGGCTGCGGAGCCTGTGTGGCCGTTTGCCCCCACCGAGCGATTGATGTGAAGGGATGGACGCTGCCACAGTTCGAGGCAATGGTGGAGGCACTGGCCGCGGACGCGCCGGCCGCTGCAGGAGGGCAATAGCGTATGTCCACGAAGGCGCGTAAACCGCTTGATGATCTGCGGCAGCGCAGAGGCCCAGTGCCGGACGAATTGCGGGAACGCGTGAAGGAGCACACCAGGATCCAGAAAGCGATCACGGCGGCCCTGTCGCAAGGCCCTCGGACTGCGGTGGAGATAGCGGCGGCGACGGGCATCCCAAGGGAGCAGGTATTCTGGCATCTGATGGCGATGAGGAAGTACGGCGAGGTGGCCGAGGGTGAAGAAAGCGATGGGTATTTCCAGTATGCGCTGACAAAGAAGGAACAGCAATGAGCATTCGCGTTGATGCAGGTCTTCGGTCGGAGTTGCGGCACTATGGTGCTCCCGATCTTGACGCGTGCTTCAATTGCGGCAACTGTACAGCCGTGTGCCCGTTATCCGAGACCGGAGTGCCTTTCCCTCGAAAGACGATTCGCTACCTCCAGGTGGGCGCCAAGGACCGGTTGCTAAAGGGGTTGGAGCCCTGGTTGTGCTATTACTGTGGCGAGTGCACCCAGACTTGCCCCCGGGAGGCGGACCCCGGCGAGGCCATGATGGCGATGCGGCGGTACTTGATCGCCGAGTATGACTGGACCGGGCTGGGCCGCTTATTCTACAAGTCGAAGCTGTGGGAGCTTACAGCGCTGGGTCTGGTATCGGCTTTCGTGATCGCGTTGTTTGCGCTGTTTCACGGCCCGATGGTAACGGATCGAGTGGAGCTGCTGACCTTTGCTCCGGTGGAATGGGTGGAGCCGGGCGACTGGGTGCTGGCGCTGGTGCTCGGGGGGTTGATGCTAAGCAACGTGTACCGGATGTACCGGCTGGCGATGTCGGAGGGGCCCGGGGTGCTCGAGCGGCCCATGCTATACCTCGAGGAGCTGAAGACTTTGGTGCTGCACTTCCTGACGCAAGTGCGGTATCTGCAGTGCAAGGACAAGAAGTATTGGGTCAATCACTTCTTGATTATGACCGGCTACAGCACTATGTTCATGCTCGTGGTCGGCTTACTGCGGTGGTTCCAGACGGACAACATCTATCCGATCTACCATCCACAGAGGTTTGTGGGCTATTACGGTTTCTGCGCACTGGCATATGGGTGCACTGTGGCGCTGATCGGCCGTTTCCGCAAGCGGGACCCCATCCACGTGCACTCACACACAAGCGACTGGGCGTTCCTGGTACTGCTGCTGTTGACCAGCGTCACAGGGATACTCGTGCACGTGTTCCGCTATGTGGAGATGCCCCTGCCGACGTACTACATGTTCGTGATCCATCTGGCTATTGCTGTGCCGATGCTGGTTGTTGAGGTGCCCTTCTCGAAGTGGCCACACTTGGCGTATCGCCCCGTGGCGATGTACCTGGCGAACATTCAGGCCCGCGCTGCGGAGTCAGAGGATCGGCCTGCGGTCGTCGGGGCTGAGCCCGCCTGAATTGTACGTGCGTCTGTGGGTCCAACGGTTGTGGAACCGGAGGCACCGACGGGTCGCACCAAGGTGCAGGTGAGACAGTTGGAGGTCGTAGTTAAGCACGACAGCGGCATGCGATTCACCGCCAGTTGCGGCGAGCATACCGTAACTAGCGGCACGGGCAATGATGGGGACGAGAGCCGCAACGGGATGTGGCCGGCCGACCTGTTTGCTGCCGCCATCGGGATGTGCATCGCCGGTTATGTGGCCAGCTACTGCCAACACCATGACATCCCGTATGGAGACATGGTGGTGGAGCTGGACCGCGAGACTGCGCAGGCGCCGTCACGGACGACCAAGGTGCACGCCACCATCAAGCTGCCCGGGCCTCTGACGAAGAAGCAGGCTGAGGCCGTTTTGAAGGTCGCGGACCGCTGCCATATCACGAACAGTATCGCGCGCGGCCTGACGGTGGAGCTGTCCTTGGATTCCGCGGACCACGCTGCTCGCGCTCAGGGTGCTGCGGTCGAGGCTGAATGAGATCCTGCGCGACGAGCCGGTCATCGCCACTGCAGGTCGAACCAGCGGGTGTGGGGGAACGTGAAGGTCCCGGAGGGCGGGTTCGCGGTCTGGGCGTATGAAAGGGCGATGGGCAGCTTGTCGTCTCGGGGTCCGAGAGTGAAGGAACAGGAGCCACGCTGAGGTGAAGGCGGCTCCTGCCTGGTCAAGCCGTAAGCACACAGTGGGTCAGTGCGGCACTGCGTAGGGCGTCGAGGGTTACTCCACGGGAATCGTTTTGCGCTCCCCCTGTTGGGCTTTAGGCATCCGGACTTCGAGCACGCCGTCCTCGAACTTGGCGCCGGCCTGGTCGGACTGCACGGGGACCGGCAGCTCGACGGTGCGCTCAAAGCGCCCCCAGCAGCGTTCGCGTCGCACGAAGCCCTCGGCCGTGACTTCGCTCTCCTCCTGGCTCTCTCCGGCCAACGTGAGGGACTGTTCGGTGGCCGTCACGGCGATATCTTCCTTCTTGATGCCGGGAAGCTCCGCTTTGACGACGACTTCGGTGTCGGTCTCGTAGACGTCGACGGGGGGCGACCAGTCGCGCCGGGATGCACCCTCCTCCGTGGACAGCGCGGCATGTCGCCCGAACATGTCGGCCATGGACCGCAGCACGTCCGACACGAGCCCGGATTCCAGAAAGTGCGAACTTGCGGTCAGTGGTTGTCTCACGATACGCGCCTCCTCTCGGGTGTAAGAGCGACAAGAGCCGACGCCGAGCGGCACCGGCCCTTGTCGCTCACGTGCCGCTATAACGACGCCCCGCAGCGTCGTGGTCTTGTTCGGAGCTACATCGGCGGCATGCCGCCCATGCCTTCGGCGCCTCCGGGCGGCGTTGGCGGCGGAGGCTCCGGCTTCTCCGCCACCAGACTTTCGGTTGTCAGGATCATGGCGGCGATGCTGGCTGCGTTCTCAAGGGCACAGCGTGTGACCTTCAGCGGGTCGGTGATGCCGGCCTTGACCAAGTCGCACCACTCTTCCGTCAGGGCATTCAAGCCCCAGTTCTTCTTCTTGGAGGCCAGCGCCTCCTGAGCGACCATTGAGCCTTCCAGGCCGGCATTCTCCGCGATCTGCCGGAGCGGCTCCAACAAGGCTCTGCGGACGATATCAATGCCCAGGTCTTCATCCTGGTCTGAGCCCTGCAGCTCCTCGAGGCCGGCTCGGGCGTCAAGGTATGCGCGACCTCCGCCGGCGACAATGCCTTCTTCCACAGCGGCCCGGGTGGCGCTGAGGGCGTCCTCGAACCGATGCTTCTTCTCCTTGAGCTCGGTCTCGGTAGCGGCCCCCACCTCGATCACGGCAACGCCGCCTGCGAGCTTCGCCAGGCGCTCTTCGAGCTTCTCGCGGTCGTAATTGGAGTCGGTGGTGTCAATGGCGTGCTTGATCTGCTGGATGCGGCCGCGGATTTTGTCGTCGGAGCCGGCGCCCTCGATGATGGTGGTGTCGTCCTTGGTGACCACGACGCGCTTGGCGCGGCCAAGCTGGTCGAGGGTGACGTTCTCGAGCTTGAGGCCCAGGTCTTCGGAGATGAAGGTGCCGTCGGTGAGAATGGCCATGTCCTCCAGCATTGCCTTGCGGCGATCGCCGAAGCCGGGCGCTTTGACGGCGACCGCTTGCAAGGAGCCGCGCAGCTTGTTGACGACCATCGTCGCCAGCGCCTCACCTTCGACATCTTCGGCGACAACGAGCAGCGGCTTCCCGGCACGGACGACCTGTTCCAGAAGCGGGACGAGGTCCGTGACCGCACTGATCTTCTTCTCGTGCAGCAGGATATAGGGCTCCTCCAGCTCGGCCTCCATGGTCTCGGCGTTGGTGACCATGTAGGGGGAGATGTAGCCTTTGTCAAACTGCATTCCCTCCACGAACTTGAGTTCCGTCTGGGTGCCCTTGGACTCCTCGACGGTGATGACGCCGTCTTTGCCGACCTCATCCATCGCGTCCGCGACAACCTGGCCAATGGCCGGATCATTGCCCGCGATTCCCGCCACGTTGGCCATCTCGTCCTTGGTCTTGACCTCGGTGGAGTGCTTGCGCATTTCCTGCACGGCGGCGGCGACGGCCTTGTCCATGCCGCGCTTGAGGGCCATGGGGTTGGCACCGGCGGCGACGCTCTTCAGGCCCGCTTTGAGCATGGCCTGGGCCAAGACAGTGGCCGTGGTCGTTCCATCGCCGGCCACGTCGTTCGTCTGCTTGGCCACTTCCTTGACGAGCTGTGCGCCCATATTCTCGAAATGGTCCGGGAGTTCGATCTCCTTGGCAACCGTCACGCCGTCTTTCGTGATCGTGGGTGAGCCGAATTTCTTATCGAGCAAGACGTTGCGCCCTTTTGGACCGAGCGTGACCTTGACGGCATTGGCGACTGCGTCTCCGCCACGTTCGAGCGCGCGCCTTGCTTGGTCCTCGAACAGGAGTTCCTTTTTCGCCATCGCGACTACACGTCTCCTTTCGCTCTCGCGCTTCGCTTTAGGCTCCCGCGGGGCTCAAGGCCTGGAGGTGGTTTCATAGCCTCGACGACCGAGGACGATCGCGCCTGAAGGCGGTTTTGCTGAACAACGGTCGCGCCTGAAAGCGCTCCTATGAAGGAGCATCGCGCCTGCAGGCGCTCCTGCAGAGGCTATGAAACGGCTCCGAGTGCGGGGCCTGTGCGGCAGACGAGCCGCAGCTACGCCTCCTTTGCATAGATGTCGGATCCGGAGAGGATCAGGTACTCTTCGCCTTCGTCGGTGATCTCCGTGCCGCCGTACTTGGAGAAGATCACGCGGTCGCCGACTTTGACCTCGGGCTTGATCTCAACGCCGCTATCGTTGGTCTCGCCGGGGCCGACGGCCACGACCTTGCCGCGGAACGGCTTCTCCTCTGCGGTGTCCGGCAGGATAATCCCGCCTTGCGACTTCTTGTCTTCTTCCTGCACTTTGACCATCACTCGATTACCCAACAATCTGAGCGACACAATTCATACCTCCCCTCAGGAGCATCAATCGCAAACGACAGCCGCGCCGGCAACGACGCGGAGTGTTGCCTGGGTTAGACTGCCCTGAGCTGAGCTCAGGCGCAGTGGTTCCGTTGAGCGCCGCCGACCGGCGGAGCTAGCTGGACGGTCAACAGCCGGCGGCTAGAAGGGCGACCAGCGCGCCCAGCGTGGCCAGCAAGTAACCGAGCAACTTCGCCCTTCGTGCCTGTCGGCGGTCCATTGGCCTTATGTCCTTACTGTGGCTGACCCTCGACCGTGCATGCTATTCGGACGCGACCCGGCCTTCGGCCTCCGCTTCGGTCGCGATTTGCAGTCTAAGCGTGATCTCGTCCCCCGCGGCGTCGGCGACAATTGTGTCACCATCCTTGAACTCGCCGCGCAGCAGAGCGCCGGCGATCGGGTTCTCCAGGCGGCGCTGAATGGTCCGCCGCAGAGGGCGGGCACCATAGGCCGGGTCGAACCCGACCCGGGCCAACAGCCGCCGCGCGGTCTCGGTGACTTCCAGGCGAATGCGGCGGACGGCAAGCTGCTCGCGCACTCGCTCGAGGAGGAGATCCACGATCTCCTCGATCTGTTCCTCGTTGAGGGCGTGGAACACGATGATCTCGTCAATGCGGTTGAGCAGCTCAGGGCGGAAGGCCAGCTCCAACTCCTCGATCACCCGGGCCCGCATCTTCCGGTACTGCTCCTGCTGCTCTGCGGGCGGCAAGCCTGGTTTCGGGGCCTCGATATAGCGGCTGCCGATATTGGAGGTCATGATCAGCACGGTATTGCGGAAGTCCACTGTGCGGCCGGCGGAATCGGTCAGGCGGCCGTCCTCCAGGATCTGCAACAGGATGTTGAAGACCTCGGGGTGAGCTTTCTCGATTTCGTCCAGCAGGATCACCCGATAGGGCCGGCGGCGGACGGCCTCGGTGAGCTGACCGCCTTCTTCGTAGCCGACATAACCGGGCGGGGCTCCGATGAGCCGCGAGACGGCGTGCTTTTCCATGTATTCGCTCATGTCAATGCGGACCATCGCGTCCTCGTCGTCGAACATGAACTCGGCGAGGGTCCGCGCCAGCCAAGTCTTGCCGACGCCGGTCGGGCCGAGAAAGATGAAGCTGCCGATGGGACGCTTGGGGTCCTTGAGGCCCGCTCGGGCCCGCCGGATACACTCGGCGACAGCGTGTACCGCTTCGTCCTGGCCCTTGACCTTCTCGTGCAGCGCTTCCTCCATGTGCAGGAGCTTGTCGGCTTCCTCCTGGAACATCTTCAGCACGGGGATGCCGGTCCAATCGGAGACGATTTGGGCGACATCCTCCGCGGTCACCACGTCATCCACGCGCTCGCGGCCTTGCCACTTCTGCTCGGCCTGGGGAAGCTGGGCCTGCAGCTCGTCCATTCGGCGCTTGATCTGCTCCGCACGATCGTAGCGCCCGTCCTGTGCGGCTTGCTGGCCCTCCTGCGTGAGGCGGTCGAGCTCCTCGCGAATGGTATCCGGATGGGGGGGCAGGTCGTAGGTGTCGATCCGCAGCTTGCTGGCGGCCTCATCCACCAGGTCAATGGCCTTGTCCGGCAGGAACCGATCGGAGATGTAGCGGGCCGACAATTGGGCCGCGGCCTCGAGAGCCTCATCTGCGATTCTGACGCCGTGATGCTTCTCGTACCGGTCCCGGAGGCCCTCGAGGATCTTGATCGTGTCCTCGACCGTGGGCTCCTCGACATAGACTGGCTGGAAGCGCCGTTCCAAAGCGGCGTCTTTCTCGATGTTCTGCCGGTACTCGTCGAGGGTGGTCGCGCCGACGCATTGCATCTCGCCACGGGCCAGAGCAGGCTTGAGCATGTTGGAGGCATCCATGGCCCCCTCCGCCGCTCCGGCTCCCACCACGGTGTGCAGCTCGTCAATGAACACGATGATCCGGCCCTGGCCGGCACGGATCTCGTCCATGACCGCCTTGAGGCGTTCTTCGAACTCGCCGCGGTACTTGGAGCCGGCGACCATGCCGGGCAGGTCGAGCGCAATGACCTGTTTGTTTTTCAGGATTTCGGGCACGCTGTCGTCGGCGACCATTTGGGCCAGGCCTTCGACGATCGCGGTCTTTCCGACGCCGGGCTCGCCGATCAGGACCGGGTTGTTCTTGGTGCGGCGGCTGAGCACCTGGATGACGCGGCGGATCTCCTTGTCGCGGCCGATGACGGGGTCGAGCTTGCCTTCGCGGGCCAGTTCGGTGAGGTCACGGGAGTAACGCTTGAGGGCCTCGTACTTGGACTCGGCGTCGGGGTCTGTGACGGCGTGGGTTCCGCGGATCTCCCTGAGCGCCGCGAGGACGTTCTCGGGCGAGACATTGTGCTGGCGGAGCAACTCGGCGGTGGGGGTGCCGCCGTCCCTGAGTATGGCCAGCAAGAGGTGCTCGCAACTGACGAACTGGTCGCCGAACTGCTCCGCCTCCTGCGAGGCGGCGTTCAAGATGCGGTTGGCCTGGGGCGTGACGTAGATTTGGGCGGTGTCGCCGCCGTGGACTTGGACTTCGGGGCGCCGGCCGAGCTCGGCCTCCAACTGACGGATAAACTGGTCGCGATCAACGTTCAAGAAATCGAACACACGTGGGACCACGCCGCCTTCTTGCTCCAGAAGCGCCAGCGCGATATGCTCGACATCGAGCTGGTTGTGGTGGAAGCGCTGCATAATCTGCTGGGCAGCCGCCAGCGCCTCTCGCGCCTTGTTGGTCAGCTTCTCGATGTCCATTGCGTCGCTCTCCCACGACGGCAGGTATGCGGGCGTCGGCTACTCGATTTCCACCTTGGTTGGCCGCTGCTTGGCGGGGCCAAGCTGCTTTTGCGGCTCGGCCAGGCCGGCCCTGAGGCGGGCCACTTCCTGGGCCAGCTTCTCGTTCTCAGCCTGAAGGCTTTTGACGCGATCCAGGAGATCGAGGATGACATCCACGCCGGCCAAATTCGCCCCGAGCTCCTGGGTTA